>CAZAQB010000106.1:3314-11449 GCA_964487155.1 uncultured Ectothiorhodospiraceae bacterium | reverse complement strand
GAGGGGTTGGGGGAGAGGGGGCCACGCGACGCCCTGACACCGAAGCCAGGGCCCCAGCATCCGCTGAGGTCCGCCCCCACGTTCCTCCGCAACGTGGGGCTACGGCGAGTACGGCGATCCAACCGGCCCGCCTCCGGCCCCCCTCCCCCCTCGCGGGGGAGGGGCTGGGGGAGAGGGGGAACAACCGCACGACCAGCCAAACAGGCGGGCCCCTGCTCGGCGTCACACTCCCGGTCCATACTGTAGGGTGAAGCCGCCCGGCAGGCCCCGCCGTGGCCTGCGCACCGGGCGCCAATCCCCCAACCCCAGAAGGAGTCGATCCATGCATGGAGTCCGTCGTGCGGTCATGACCGCCACCCTGGGCCTGGCCCTCGCCCCCCTGGCCCAGGCCGAAATCATCACCGATACTGTCACCTACACCGTCGAGGGCCAGGAGTACACCGGGCATCTCGCCTACGACGACGGCGTGCTGGGCAAGCGCCCCGGCGTGCTGGTGGTCCACGAGTGGTGGGGCCTCAACCAACACGCCCGCACCATGGCCGAGGATCTGGCGAAGCTGGGCTACACCGCACTGGCCCTGGACATGTACGGCACCGGCAAGCGCGCCAGCCACCCGGAGGACGCCAAGAAGTTCATGACGGCGGTGATGAGCAACATGGACGCCGCCGAGCAGCGCTTCCGCGCCGCCCTGGACCTGCTCCAGGACCAGCCCACCGTCGACCCCGAGCGCATCGCCGCCCAGGGCTACTGCTTCGGCGGCGCGGTGGTGCTGCACATGGCCCGGCGCGGCGTCGACCTGGACGGGGTGGTGAGCTTCCACGGCAACCTCTCCACCCAGGTGCCCGCTGCTCCCGGCACGGTGAAGGCCCGGGTGCAGGTCTACACCGGCGGCGCCGACCCGTTCGTCCCCACCGAGCAGGTCACCAAGTTCGTCGCCGAGATGCAGGACGCAGGCGTGGATCTGATGCTGCGCAACTACGCCGGCGTGAAGCACTCCTTCACCAATCCCGGGGCGGACGCCAACGGCGAGAAATTCGGCCTGCCCCTGGAGTACGACGCCCACGCCGCCCAGGACTCCTGGGACGGCATGCAGGCTTTCTACCGGGAGATCTTCTCGGCGCCGAGGATGTAGCACCTCTGATCGCCGGGGGCACGCCCGTGCCCCCGGCGCTGCTCACAGGTCGCGGGCGGCGTCGGGAAACCCCGCCTGGCGCAGGAAGGCCCGAAAGAATTCCACGCCCGCAGTTTCCAGGCTGTCCATGGCCTCCGTCAGCAGCGGCTGGACCTGCGCCTCGGCCTCCGCCGGGCTGCGCTTGCGCTGCTGCTCCATGAGGGCTTCGAGCGTAAGCGGATCGGGGATCTCCTCAACCGTCCACCATTCCGGGATACCGGTAAGATAGGGAAGCCGCACCACCGCCTCGTCGCGGGCGAATTCGGCTCCGTCCAGCGCAGGCCCCATGATGTTCGGGCGCATCGAGAGTTCGGGAAAACGCCCCAGCCGGGACCATCCCAGCTCCACGGTGAACGCATCGTGGCCGCGCTGATCCGGCGTCAGGATCACGTAGAGGTGCAGATCGCCGGAGACGGCCCAGCAGAACACCCGCTCGCCAGGGAACAGGTAGTCGCTGCCCGTTCTCACGGGCTTGAACCGGGGCAGCCGCTCCGCGAGCCGGCGGGCGAACGCCTCCCGAAGCACCTTGCCGTATTCCTTGCGCATTCAGACGCACCCCGCCGTCCATTGACGCCAGCCTGCACCTGTCCCGGCCGCCCCTTCACCAGCGGCGCCGGGCGTCAGCGTCCGGTGTCGTCGGGCAGGATCTCCGGCAGCGCTTCCAGGAAGTGACCACACAGGCGAGCCACGAGGGAGGCGGTCTCAGGAATATCGACATCCTCCAGGCCCTGCCAGTTGGTCTGGGCGGAGACGCCCAACCAGGATAGCACCGAGATCATCATGCCGATGTCGGGGAAATCCTGAGTACCGATGCGATGGTCGTACACCAGTTGGTGAATGCTGCTGCTGGCATCGACATAAGTCGTGATGACCCAGCGCCCGTATCCAGTCTGATAACGCCATACGCCTGCCCCGAAGTTCTCGCCCCTAGTGCCGATGGTGAGTGTCAGTTCGCTCCTGACCACATGCATCAGCCTTCTGCGATTGATCCGGGGCGACGCCCTGGTCCGCGGACCCTGAGCGATGAGGCCGAGGTACTCGCGGATGTACCGTGCCTCGTCCGCCGAGGGCGGTGAACCCTCCAGTTCCGCGCCCCGGGCGTGAAAGCGCTTCACGAGTGCACGCCCGGCGACGAACCTCTCTTCGGCGCCCAAACTACTCAAGAAATGCAGCGCCCTCTCAGCCGCGGGGTCCTTCAGCGCAGAGAGGTATGGGAAATCCGCCAGGATCTCCCGCTCCATGTCTTTCAGCGCCCAGCGGAAGTAGGGCTGATCAATTGCCTTTCTCAAGTCTTCCCAGTTGCCCATGGATCAGAATGCGAAGGCGAGGGCCGGTGTGAATACTGGGATCCGAATCAACAGGGCCACGAACAGCAGGGCGATGAGCGGGCGCATGTCGATGGCACAGTACACGATTAGCCCGGCCACGGGGGGCTGTACGGTGGCGAACACAAAGGGCCGGGAGATGTTCACCATCGGCGGCGGGAAGTAGGACCAGCCACCGCTCCACGTACGGCCCATGGGGTCGTAGGTGTTCAGGGTCCTGAGGTAGCCCGCCAGCTGTATCACTCCAAGAGGGGCAGATAGTACCGGCTTGATCTCGTAGACTTCGTTGGTCGTGCGATCAACAAGGTCCGGCTGCTTTCGGCCACCCGGCACGGAAACGCCAAGGATGGTATTGATTTGCCGGTTGGCGAGCCGGTTCACACCAGTCTCGAGGAAGTGGCTACTGATCTCCCGGTGCACGATCTTGCCCCAGGCTGGGGTGGAAACACAGAGAAACTGCCCGCTGGGGTCGCACTTGTTGACCGGGTCGTTGCCGGCGTAGACGTATCGGTTGAGGCTGACCGGAATAGTCGGCTCGCCGGGCACCGGGTCCATGGTCTGGAAGCGGCCGATGTCCGGGCGGTAGTAGCGGGCGCGCAGGTAGTACAGGTCGGTAGCCGCGTCGCGCTGCTGGCCGGCGAACAGGTAGCTGTTGGGTGTTGAGCCACTGCTCCCCAGCAGCTCGCCGAAGGCCTCGTAGGTGTAGGAGTCGCTGAGCACCCCCACGGCGTCGGTCAGCGCCCGGGTGCTGCCGGTGGCGTCGGCGTGGTAGTAGGAGGCCGCCCCGCCCCGATTCTGGCTGATGAGCCGGTCGGAATAGGTGTAGCTGACCGAGGTCGCGCCGCCGGTGCGCTCCGCCAGCACCTGAGCGTGCTCCCTGTTGCTGTCCACCAGGTAGTCAACGCTGGTGCCGTCAACCACGGCCCGGGTGCGGTTGCCGTCGGCGTCGTACTGGTAGGACGCGATGAAGGCCGCCGAACCCGCCGACACCATGCGGTGCTCGAAGTCGTAGCCGTAGCTCACGGTGCCGGCACCATCGCTGCGGGTGAGCACGTTGCCGGCGCCGTCGTAGGTGAAGCTCACCGGCCCGGCGGACAGCAGGCGGTCGTTGGCATCGTAGCTGTAGTTCAGCGCCGACGCGGAGTCCTCGGTGCGGGTGAGGCGGTTGCCCGCGCCGTCGTAGCTGTAGTCGAAGCGCCTGGCGCCGCTCACCGGGTCGCTGATGTCCTCGCTCACCAGCCGGTGCACGGCGTCGTAGCCGTGGCTCACCGTCCGACCAGTGTGGTCCGACACAGCCACCCGGTTGCCGGTGGTGTTCAGGGTGTAGTCGAACCGGGCCAGCACGCCACCCAGGCCGTCCAGGTGGCGGACCTGCACCACGCGGTCCAGCAGGTCATGGCTCCACTCCTGCCGGGTGCCGTTGGGCAGGGTGGCGGCCACCCGGTTGCCCATGGCGTCATAACCGTAGGTGGTGACCCCTCCCCCCGCGTCGGTGACCTGCACGAGGCGGTGCAGGGCATCGTAGGCATAGGCCGTGGCGCCCGCCGCCGTAATCACTTCCGTCCGGTTGCCCGCCAGGTCGTAGCTGTAGGACAGGGTGCTGCCGTCGGGGTTGGTCTGGTTCAGCAGCCGGTCCCGAGCGTCATACAGGTAGCTGGTGTTGCCCCGGGAATCGGTCACCGAGGCCCGTTTGCCGGTGCCGGTCACCGTGTAGGCCAGGCCGCTGCCGTCCGGGTAGAGCACGGTCACCAGCCGGTTGTTGACGTCGTAGGTGAAGGTGGTGGTGCTGCCGTTGAGGTCGGTCCGGCTCACCACGTTGCCGGCCGGGTCGTAGACGAAGCTCTGGCTTGCCCCGTCGGGCAGGCTGTGGCGCAGCAGCCGGCCCAGGCTGTCGTACTCCCAGCGGTTGGTGTTGCCGTTGGGATCGGTCAGCGACGTGCGGTTGCCCAGCTCGTCATAGGTCGCCACGTAGCTGTCGCCCAGGGCGTTGGTGACCGTCACCAGCCGGTCCAGGGCGTCGTAGGCGAAGCTGGTGGTGTTGCCGGCCTGGTCGGTGTCGCCGGTCTTGCGCCCGACGGCGTCGAAGCTGCGCAGGGCCTCGGTGCCGTCCGCGTACACGGTCCGCACCATGCGATCCAGGGCATCGAACTCCTGAACGGTGGTGCGGCCAAGGGCGTCCGTGATGGACACCTGGTTGCCCACCGCGTCGTGGCCGTAGCTGGTGACGTTGCCCAGGGCGTCGGTGGTGGAAACCTGCCGGCCCACCTCGTCGTAGGCATGGACGGTCACGTTGCCGTTGGGGTCGGTGACCCTCACCAGCCGCCCGGCTGCGTCGTACTCCATCGACTCCACGGCGCCGTCCGGGTAGCTGGTGCGGATGCGCCGGTCCAGGGCGTCGTAGGCATGGGTGAGGGTGCGGCCGTCGCGATCGGTCACCGTCAGCAGGTTGCCGTTGGCGTCATAGCTGCGCAACTCGGTGGTGCCGTCCGGATAGGTGGTCTGCACCAGGTTGCCCAGGGGCCCGTAGCTGAATCCGGTGCGGTTGCCGTTCTTGCCCACCACCGCGGCGCGCTTGCCGATGGCGTTGTACTCCACCAGTTCGACGTTGCCCTCGGCATCCACGACCCGTACCGGCCGGTTCTTGCCGTCGTACTCCGTGGTCACCACCACCGGCACGCTCACGCCGGAGGCATTGGTGCGGGTGGTCTCCCGGCGAGTCAGGTTGCCGTTAGCGTCGTAGGCGTAGGTAGTGGCCACCCCCAGAGGATTGATCTCCCTGACCAGGTTGCCGAAGGCGTCGTAGTCCCAGGAGGTGGTGCGGCCCAGGGGGTCGGTCTCGGTGAGAAGGTTGCCCTGGGCGTCGTAGGTGCGGGTGGTGACATTGCCCGCCGGGTCGGTGGTGGTCAGCAGGTTGCCGCTGGCGTCGTAGGTGTGGACCGTGGTCCGGCCCAGGGCGTCCATCTCGGTGAGCAGGTCGTTGCGAGCGTTGTAGGTGCGGGTGGTGGTGTTGCCCAGGGGATCGGTCTCGGCGAGCAGGTTGTCCCGGGCGTCATAGGTGAACGTCGTGGTGTTGCCCAGGGGATCGGTCTGGCTCAGCTTGTTGCCTTCGGCGTCGTAGGTGTAGCTGGTCACCCCGCCCAGGGCATCGGTCACCTGGATGATGTTGCCGTCCAAGTCGTACTCGTAGACGGAGAGGTTGCCGCGCCGGTCGGTGATCACCTCCTGGCGCACCCCCACGGCGCGACCGTAGTCGATGCGGTTGCCGTTGGCGTCCACGTGGGCCACCAGTCGGCCGTCATCATCGTAGATGTTGCGGGCCGGGCGGGTGCCGCGGGGGTCGATGATATCCACCAGCCCGTGGGCAGAGTTGTAGGTGTAGCGGGTGGTGAAGCCCTCCTGGTCTGTAACCGCCACCAGGTCTCCGTAGCTGTCGTACTCGAATCTGAGCACGTTGCCGGCGGGGTCGGTGATGGAGGTGATCCTTCCCGCGGCGTCCCGGGCGAACAGCACGCTCTTGCCGGCGGAGTGGATGATGCCACCGGGCCCGAAGCTCACCGTGTTGCCGTTGGCATCGGCGATGCTCTCCACGCCGGTATCCTGGTTGAGCACGTAGGTCGTGCCCTCCTCGGTCACCAGGCGGTAGCGGTCCGGGTCGTAGGGCTCGCCGAACAGGAAGTCCGGCGTCAGGGTCACGGGCCCGGTGGTCCCGGGCACCACTTCCAGGAAGTTGGTTTCCAGGGCCGTCAGTTGTGAGAACGTACCCGGCGCCGACAATAGCCGCCTCCGCCGCCGCCTGGGCCTCGCCCACCACCCCCGGCACCGGCACCAGGGGCACCTCGGCGGTGATCAGCATCGTGTCCGGGGCGCTGTCCACCGCCCCGTCATTCACCACCAGCTGGACCTGATAGCTGCCTGCCGCGTCGGCTACGAAGCTTGCCGTGGCACTGGTGGCACCGGACAGCGTGGCGGCGCTGGCGGCGGGCCGGCTCAGTAACGTCCAGGAATAGCCGAGGGAATCGCCCTCGGGATCCGAGGATGCCGTGGCGTCCAGCAGCACTGTGTCACCGCGCTGAACGCTCTGATCAGGGCCAGCGTCTGCCACCGGCGGCTGGTTGGGCGCCACCACTGCGCAGCGGGGCAGCGTGCACTGCAGCACGCACAGGCGCACGTCGCCCACGCTGATGAGGCCATCCCCGTCAATGTCCGCCGGGTCGCCCGGACCGGTGGCCGGCTGGTTGCGCCGCACGGCGATCAGGTTGATGTCATTCAGGTCGACGTCGGCGTCCAGATCGAGGTCGCAGGCCGCCGTCTGGGCCTGAGCCGCCGGAATGAGGTGCTCCAGGGCCCGCGCAACGCCGTAACCGAAGGCGTCGGCGTCGAACGGGTTGGCCCGCACCAGCGGGTACCAAGGTCCCTGGGCCATCACCATCAGCAACAGCACGGACTGCAACAGCCCTCTGCCCAGGGGGGTGCGGGAGAAGCGCTTCAGCGCCGGTTCGTAAGCCTGGGGCATGGCCGAGGTCTCCTTGGGCTCATGGCGTGCTGAGGGGGTTCAAGTGTCCGGGTAAGTTGGCAGGGGAACGGCGTGGGATCAGGCAACAGGCATCGGGCATGCCGCTCCAGCGCGGACGCCGGCGCGAACGGGAGTCGGGGGCGCCGCCAGCCCTGCGGCTATCGGGCGCCGCCTCGGGGCGCGCAGCAGTCCAGCATCTGGCGTGCACTTCCCTGCCCTCCCCCCTCCGGACCCTTCAGCCCCAAGAGCACTTGCGGCGAATGGCCTGGAGTCCTTGCGGGCCAGCCTCAGGCCTGCCCGCCGGTGACCCAGGAGAAAACTCCACGGCGCACCCGGACTGGGCCCGCCGACCTGACACCTGCCGCACGGCAGCCTGGCCCCGCGAGGGGTCCGGCGCGGGGGTCAGCCGTGCCCGGCGCGGCGCCGGTACAGGGCAGCCAGCCCGCCGACCAACAGCATCAGAGTGCCGGGCGTTGCGACCACGCCCGCTGGCGGCTGAGCGCCGGTCACAATCGCGCCGAAGGCGGCGTCCACCGGCAGCGGTAACCCGAAAGCGTCTCGCATGTCGTTGACCCTCTCGATGCCGAGAAGGGTCGTCGCCCCCGGGGCCAGTGCGCCGACGTCAAAGGTCAGCGTGGCCAGGGCGAAGCGGCTGCCCTGGATGTCGTCCAGAAACGGGCTGAGACACAAGAAGCAGGTCACCGGGTCCGCCTCCAGCAGGCTCGACTCGGCAACATTGATCAGCCCGCCCCCCAGGTCGCCGACGCTGAGGTCCAACGCCTCGAAGAGGTTCACGTCCCCCAGGCCGGTGCCCAAGGTCAGCCCGGTGAACGACAGCGCCGCCGGGTCGGGAACAGATTGCGGCCGGCGTGGGTGGCGAACTGGGCCGCGGCGGCAAGGCGCCATGTAGCCCCGGGCGCACTTCGCTGGCAGCAATGATTGGTCATGTACTTCCCTGTCTCCCTGGCGCCGAACTGACCCCACACGCGTCGGCCCGCCAAGAGAGGGCCCGTCGGAACACGCGCCCACCGGAAGGCCAAGTTCGTACCTGCCTGCAGGAACTGGCCACAGCATCAATAACTTCTCGGCACGCCGGATCCGGCGGCCAGCAGCCACCGACGAGATC
>CAZAQB010000106.1:0-3214 GCA_964487155.1 uncultured Ectothiorhodospiraceae bacterium | reverse complement strand
CATCAATAACTTCTCGGCACGCCGGATCCGGCGGCCAGCAGCCACCGACGAGATCTGTAAATATTCTTGACAGTCAGAGAGCCGAATCAGGTTCAGGCGGAAGCCCCCGGCACGGGGGCTCGGACCCTGCACACAGGCCTTTGTAACTGATTGCGAAGCGGATAATCGGGGGGCTGGTCCCGTATTAACGACATGCGGGTCCGTAAAAAAAACCGACAGGCATTCAGGGCACAGGCTCATCCTTGAGCGGAGGTATCCGCCGACGGACCAGCCACCCGTGCCAACGGGGGTGCTGCACGGCGCACTGCGCCCCCGCCGGTCGCCTAATTCTGCCCGTCCTGCTCCTTGAAGATATTCCTGGCTGGGAAGTCCATCAGCAGTTCATGGGCGGCCATGCAATGGGGTGTGGCGTGGATCAGGAAGGCCATGATCACATCGATCCGCTGCTCGGGAGTGTAATCCTCCGGAGCCTCCAGCAGCCGCGAGAGCCGCGCCAGATCGTCCTTCCAGTCCACCAGGTGGAAGGCGATCTCGTCGCATACCTCCGGGGCCAGGCCGGTCTCACGGCCCAGGCTTTCTGCGAGCAGGTTCTGGAGCGCCCGGTCTGCCGCGCGGTCTTCCATGCTTAACTCACCTACGGGGGCCGCCGCGGCGATGTCCTCGACTCCGCCGGGGCCGGCCCGATGGACCGGCTAGGGAGATGAGGACAGTCCGCCCCGCTCAGATCTCCCCGCCGTCCAGTTCCTCGGCCTGCCGGCGCAGGGCGTGCTTTTGCACCTTGCCGGTGGATGTCTTGGGCAGGGGCCCGAACATGATCGTGCGCGGCGCCTTGAAGCGCGCCATCTGCCCCCGGCAGAAGTCGATGATGTCTTCAGCGGTGACGCTGCCGGCATCCTCGCGCAGGGTCACGAAGGCACAGGGCGCCTCGCCCCATTGCGGGTCGGGCCGGGCCACCACGGCGGCCTCGGCCACAGCCGGGTGGCGGTAGAGGGTCTTCTCGATCTCAATGCTGGAGATGTTCTCACCACCGGAGATGATGATGTCCTTGGAGCGGTCGCGGATCTCCAGGTAGCCGTCCTCGTGGGTGACGGCCAGGTCGCCGCTGTGGAAGCAGCCGCCGGCGAAGGCCTTGCGGGTGGCCTCCGGGTTCTTCAGGTAGCCCTTCATGACAATGTTGCCGCGAAAGGTGATCTCGCCGAGGCTCTCGCCGTCGTGGGGCACCGGCTCCAGGGTCTCCGGGTCGGCCACCTCCAGGCGTTCCAGCACCGCATAGCGCACCCCCTGCCGGGCCTTCTTCTCGGCCTGCTCCGCGGCCGGCAGCGCGTCCCATTCCGGGTGCCACTCGCAGACCACGGCGGGCCCGTAGGTCTCGGTCAGGCCGTAGGTGTGGGTGACGCTCCAGCCCATCTCCGCCATCGCCTCGAGAACGGCCGGCGGCGGCGCGGAGGCCGCGGTCATCACGTTCACCTGATGCTCGATACCGGCCTTCTGCTCATCCGGCGCGTGGGCGATGAGGCTCAGCACGATCGGTGCCCCGCACAGGTGGGTGACCTTCTCGGCGCGGATGGCGTCGTAGATGTGCTCGGCGCGCACCTCGCGCAGGCAGACGCTGGTGCCGCCGGCCGCCGCCAGGGTCCACGGGAAGCACCAGCCGTTGCAGTGGAACATGGGCAGCGTCCACAGGTAGACCGGCGCCGGCGGCAGGTACCAGGTGAGGATATTGCCCATGGCGTTCAGGTAGGCGCCGCGGTGGTGGTAGACCACGCCCTTGGGGTCGCCGGTGGTGCCGGAGGTGTAGTTCAGACTGATGGCCTGCCACTCGTCCTCCGGCAGGGACCAGGCGTGGCCGGGATCGCCACCGGCGAGGAAGCTCTCATAGTCGATCTCGCCGAGCCGCCGTCCCTCGGTCACGGCCGGGTCCACCACGTCGATCACCGTGATATCGGCGCCGACCTGCGCCAGGGCGGCCTCCACCACCGGCGCGAACTCAGTATCGGTGATCAGCACCCGGGCCTCGCCGTGGCCGAGCATGTAGGCGATGGTGCCGGCATCGAGGCGGGTGTTGATGGAGTGCAGCACGGCGCCGCTCATGGGCACACCGTAGTGGGCCTCGAACATGGCCGGGATGTTGGGCAGCATCACCGCCACGGTATCGCCCCGGCCGATGCCGAGCCCCACAAGGGCCGAGGCCAGGCGCCGGGTGCGGGCATAGGTCTCGGACCAGCTGCGCCGCTCGCGGCCGTACACCACCGCCGGACGGTCGGGAAACACCGCCGCGGCCCGCTTGATGAAGGTCAGCGGCGAGAGCGGCGTGTAGTTGGCGGCACAGGGTTCGAGGTCGGTGTCGAATATCGACATGCCGGCGCCCGCCTCAGCGGCCCTTCCACTCGGGCTTGCGCTTCTCAAAGAAGGCGTCGATGCCGGCGTTGGCGTCCTCGGTATCCATGTTGCAGGCCATGACCTCGCCCGCCAGCTCATAGGCGCCGGCCAGGTCGGTCTCCAGCTGCCGGTAGAACAGCTGCTTGCCCAGGCGCAGCGCCACCGGCGGCTTGGCGGCGATGGTCTCGGCCAGCAACCGGGCCGCCGCGGCCACTTCCTCGGCGGGCACGACCCGGTTGACCAGGCCCCACTCCAGCGCCGTGGCGGCGTCGATGAACTCGCCGGTGAGCAGCATCTCCATGGCGCGCTTGCGAGAAATGTTGCGGGACAGGGGCACCGACGGGGTGGCGCAGAACAGCCCCAGGTTGATGCCCGAGACTGCAAAGCGCGCCTCCTCGGCCGCCACCGCCAGGTCGCAGGCGGCCACCAGCTGGCAGCCGGCCGCCGTGGCAATTCCCTGCACGGCGGCGATCACCGGCTGGGGCAGGCGGTTGACGCTCAGCATCATCCGCGAGCAGGCGTCGAACAGCTCGGCGTTGGCCGCCCGATCGTTGGCGCGCAGCTCCTTGAGGTCATGGCCGGCACAGAACGCCCGGCCCTCGGCGGCAATGATCACGACCCGGATGTCATCGTCAGCCGCGATGGCATCCAGCGCCGCCTGCAGCTCGGCCAGGACGGCCGCCGACAGCGGGTTGAACTTCGCAGGGAAATCCAGCGTCAGCGTCGCCACCGCGCCGGTGTCATGCCGGCGCACGTGCCGGGCCTGGTGCAGTTTGCCGGAAGGCGTTGCCATGGGCTTTTCAATTCGGAATGGGAAGACCCCTGAGTCTAGCAG
>CAZAQB010000105.1:0-11462 GCA_964487155.1 uncultured Ectothiorhodospiraceae bacterium | reverse complement strand
TCGGCCAGGGGCAGCGGCTCCGCGGCCGGGGCGTCGCTGCGGGCGGCGGCGTTGACCACCACGTTGCGGATGTGGCCGCCGGGCAGCTCGCAGTAGGCGGCCAGCAGCCGGCAGGCCTCCTCGCCGGGGCTGCGGGCCCCCAGGTGGCTCTGCCACAGGCGCAGCCGCTCGGCGACGGCCGGCAGCGGGAACTCCAGCACCGCGTCCAGCCGCCGGGTGAAGGCGGCGTCGATGCGGCTGCGGCTGTTGCTGGTGAGCAGCACGATACCCGGGTGGCTCTCGATGCGGCTCAGCAGGAAATTGGTGAGCATGTTGGCGTAGCGCTCGCCGGTCTCGGCTCCGTCGCTGCGCCGGCCGAACAGGGCGTCGGCCTCGTCGAGCAGCAGCACCACGTCGCTGGCGGCGGCCTCGTCCAGCAGCAGGCCGAGGTTCTTCTCGGACTCGCCCACGTACTTGTTCATCACCGCCGCCAGGTCCACCCGGTAGAGGGGCGCGGCCAGCTCGGTGGCCAGGCGCAGCGCGGCCAGGGTCTTGCCGGTGCCGCTCTCGCCGACGAACAGGGCCCGCACGCCGGGGCTGGTGCTCGTCTGCAGGGTCACCCCCAGCCCCTCCCAGAGGGACTCCCGGTGGCGGCAGCGGCGCACCAGCTCGTCGAAGCGGGCCTGGAGCTCCGGCGGCAGCACCAGGGCCTCGCGGGGCGGGCGCTGCAGCACCGGCTGGGCCAGCAGCCGCAGCCGCTCGGAGCCGAGATGGCCGCGGGCCCGGGCCAGGTGTTCGAGGCCGGGTTCCTCGCCCCGGCGGGCGGCGTCCAGTCGGGCCCGCTCCCCCAGGGTGTGGATGGCGGCGCCGTCCACCAGGGCCGTCTCGGCCACGGCGTCGGCCACCGCCGCCGGCAGCGCCTGGCGCCAGGCCGCCCGGCGCTGGGCCAGCGGGAGGGGCGGCAGGTCCAGCTCCACCAGGCCGTTGGCCTCCAGGGCGCCCTCCCGGCCCAGCACCACGGCCAGCGGGCCGGGAAAGCCGCCGTGGGCGGGCAGCTCCAGGGGTTCTCCCGGGCCCAGGCGGGGCGCCAGCATCGGCAGCCAGCCGGCATAGCGGCAGGCGACGGCCAGCTCGGGGCGGGCGCGCCACAGCTCCAGGGGCACTTCCAGGGCAACGCGGTCCAGGGCCCGGGCCAGGTGGGCGGCGGCCAGCCGCGCCGAGGCGCGCCCGCCGCGCAGGGCCAGCACCCGGGCGTCGCCGCCCGGCACCAGGCCGGCGAGCCGGCCCAGCTCTGCGTGGAGCGCCTCCGGCAGCAGCTCCGGGTGCTCCGCGCGGTGGAAGCGGCAGCCGGGCCAGGCGGATCCGTCGCCGCGCAGCAGCGCCCACAGCTCCGGGGCCATGGCCAGCGAGCGCAGCGGCAGGGGTCCGTCCCCCTCCAGGCGCAGCACGGCGTTGCGCAGCAGCGGCCCCTGGGCGAGATCCAGGGGCGTCACCGGGGCCTCGAACAGCTCCCGGCACAGGGCCGCGGCCAGGTGCAGGCTCGGGCGGGCACCGGCCTCGGGGGCCTGCAGCTCCGCCAGGGCCAGGTTGACCGGGTGGTGGACCTCGGCGGCGCCGGTGAGACCCAGCAGGAACCAGTGGTGGAGCTGCAACCGGTAGTCCTGGAGCAGGGCACCCAGGGGGCCGCCCAGGTCCGGCGCCAGGGCGACCAGGCGGCGGCAGCCCTCGGCCCAGCCCCGGTCGTCCAGCGCCTGCAGCAGGCCGGCATCCAGGGAAGCGGTCAGCTCCGCCGCGACCGGACTCCCGGGCAGCCGCGCCTGGGCGAAGCGGGCCAGGCCGCCCAGCACCAGGGTGTCGGTGGCGGCGTTGGCGGCGGGGGCCTCGGCGGCCAGGGGCTGAGGCTTCATGGTCGTGGCCCCAGGTCGGGCGGGTCGTCGTAGTGGAAGCGCACCACCCGGCCCAGCCAGGGCAGCCAGCCGGGGTCCACGTCCAGGCCGGCCCGGCGCACCGCCAGGCGCACGTCGGCCATGCGGCAGTGGACTTCCAGATGGCTGCGGTCGGCCCATACCAGGGCGTCCAGGCGCAGCAGGTGCGGATTCCAGAGCGCGGCTCCGAAGCGGCGCCGGCCGAGGCGGTACAGGGCCTGCTCGCAGCCCAGGGGGGGCAGCCAGTCGAGTTCGCCGGGGTCGTCGAGATCCAGCTGCGCGGCCAGGAACCGGGCCAGCGGCGGGTCCGCATCCAGGCCCAGGCCGCGGCCCGCGGCCAGCAGCCAGCGCCACCCCGCCAGGGGCGCGGGGTCGGCCACCAGGCGTCGTTGCAGCGCGCCGATGCGCAGGAAATTCAGCAGGTGGAACAGCCCGCCTTGGGCCGTGACGAAGTTCCAGGTGGCCTGCGGCGGTGACGGGGGGTGCTCGGCGGTCGTTTCCCGCAGCCCCCTCGGCAAGAGGCCCGGTTCCGCAGCCGGCGCCTGCGCCTCGGCAGGCGGCTCGGCGCGTCGGTCCGCGCCGCCGGGGGCAAGGCCTCGGGCGGCGGCTACGGCGGCCGGGTCGGACTCGGCCGGGCCGTGGGTGCCCTGCGCCGAGGCAGGCCGTGCCGGCGTCTGCGCGGGCGTTGCCGGGCCGGTCGCCACCGAGCGCATGCCGTCAGGGCCGGGCCGGGCCGGGCCCGAGGTGACGGGCGCCGCCCGGGCAGGCCCCGCCGCTGGGGTATCCGCCCCGGCCGGCCGGGATGTTTGCGACGCCGGCCGGGCCGGTGCCGAAGTTACCTGCGCGCCGGACAACTGCCGCGCCAGGGCATCCAGCCAGGATAGGGCGCCGGGCTGGCCGAGCCGGTGGGGCTGGGTGGTCCAGGCCAGCAGCAGGGCCGCCAGGCGGGCGGGCGCCGCTTCGGGGTTCGGAAACGGCCGCGGCAGCCGGGTCAGGGCCGTGGCCGCCGGGCGCCCGGGCACATCGGGCGCCGGCGGCGTGGCCTGCGCTGCGTCGGGCTCGGAGGCGGACTCGGCCACGGGCCAGCCGGTCTCCCGCTGCACGGCGGCGAGCAGCTCGCGGGTCTCCGCCTCCGGCAGCTCGGCCCAGAAGCGCTGCCAGGCCGGCGCGCTGCGCCCCAGGGCCGACAGCGCCGGGGCGAGCTCCAGGGGCTCTCGGGCCAGGGCCCGGGCCGCGGCCGCCGCCGGTGCCAGATCGAACAGCTCCCGCCAGCCGGCCCAGAACCAGAGGTGCCGCGCCCGGCCGGCCAGCAGGTCGCGCACCAGGCAGGCCAGCAGCTCGGCCCGGCTGGCGAAGCGCACCGCCGGGGCCTCCGCCGTTGCCGGGCTCCAGCCGTCCACGGCGCGGGCGGCCAGCGCCCGGGCCTGATCCGCGGCAGCCGCGGCCAGGTCCTCCGCGCGCGCGGCGAGCTGCAGGCGGCGCAGGATCAGCACCTCGCCGCCGGGCCGGGCAGGCCAGGGGGCCTGCTCCAGGGCCCGGACAGCCTGCTCGCGGGCGGCCTCCGGCCCCCTCACCCGGAGCTGGCGGATGCGCACTGCCTCGGTGGCCGCCATTTGCAGGGGATCTCAGTCGTTCAGAGTCAGGGCGGAGAGCACGCCCGTCACCTGGAACGCCTGGGAGGGCTGGGCGGCATCGTCCAGCACCTGCTGCACGGTGGCCACGGTTCCCTGTTCGTCGTGGTCCTCCACCCGCAGCACCCCCACCACCCGCTGGGTGGCGTCCAGCAGCTGCAGCGGAGTGCCCGCCAGGGCCTCGCGGTTGAGGGTGAGACGCAGGGTCTCGCCAGGCTGCAGCCGGGGTGGCACGGTGGCCAGCCGGCCGGAGAGCACGTCCTGCGGGTCGTCGCCCACGGCGAACAGCAGGCAGGCGCGAATGTAGTTGCGCAGGGCGGCCCGGGAGGCGGCGCCGGCCTCGGGGTGCAGCTGGCGGAACCACCAGGCCACCAGCTCCACGAGGGTGCGCACGCCGTTGAAGTCGTCGGCCTCGGCCTGTTCCAGGCCCGGCCAGCGGCTGACGTCGTCCACCGGCAGGCGGTCGGCCTCGGCGAACTCCGCCCAGCGCAGCCGCACCGACGGGCTCACCGAGCGCAGCCGGGCCAGCAGGCAGCCGGCGGCGGCGTCCAGGCGGTCCTGCAGCTGCTGGGCCCGGCCGCGCAGCCGGTGGGGCGGCCCTGACAGCAGATCGTCCAGGGACAGCAGCTCCCGGCTGCGGCGTTGCACGTCCCGTAGCGAGCCGGAGGCGCTGAAGGGCCGCTTCACCAGCTCCCGGGCCAGCGCCAGGTGGCCCATCTGCAGGGGGGCCAGGCGCGGGTTGCCGGCGGCCGGCGGGCCCTGGTCCAGGCGCAGGTTGAGCAGCTGGCGGCGGCGCTGCACCAGCCGCTCCAGGCGCCGGCGGTCGGGCAGCAGGTGGTGCAGCTCGCGCAGGGTCGTCCAGTCCCCCACCGGCACGTCCAGCACCGTCTCCATGAACGGGGCCAGGGCGTCGGGGAGGTCCACGTCGCGCACCGCGCAGCCCGGCACCAGGTCGCCGGCGGCGGCGTGGCGCAGCCACAGCGGGTCCGGCAGGGGCCGGGAGAGGGGCGTCTCCCGTACCCGCACGTAGTACAGCCCCAAATGGGCCTGCAGCACCTCCCGGCGGCGGGCGAAGGCCTTTTCCACGGCGGCCCAGTCCTGGGTCACCAGCTGCTGGGCGATGGCGTAGTCGCCAAGTGCCTCCCGGCGGTCGCCGTCGGCGGCGGCCAGCTCCGGGGCCCGGGCGGCGATGTCTTCTTCCAGCTGCTCCAGTTGCCGGCGCTTGCGCTCCAGGGCCTGCTGGCGGCGCCGGCGGATCACGGTGAGGGCGTCGCGCAGGATGTCCACCTTGCGGATGTCGCTGGTGACCACTTTCCCGGTGCCGAACAGGGCGGAGTGCTTGGTCTCGGTGAAGGTCACCGGTCCGCCGGGCTGGTCCACGGTGCGGCTGATGCCCGGCTCAACGAGGGGCTCCGGGGCAGGGAACTCGAACGCGCCGGTCTCGTCCAGGAACTCGCCGAGCAGCTCCGAGAGCTCCTTCTGCTTGCGGGCCTGCACATCGGCGGGCTCGTCTCCCTGGGGCGCCACATGGTCGTTGACGTAGTCGGTGAGCCGGTCCTGGAGGCTGCGCTCGCGCCCGGGCAGCGGCAGCAGCGCCACGTCCCGCAGGTCCAGGATTCCGCGCTTGGCGCTGTAGAACAGGTTCAGCACGTCGTCGGCGCGCTGCAGGCTGCCGGCGAACTCGGTGGTGGTCTCGTAGGCGGGGGTGGTGATGGGCTCGGTGGGAATCTGGATATTGCTGGCCAGCCCCAGGCTCGGCAGCAGCGCCGCCTGCTGGTTCAGGCCCTGGAGGTTGAGGAACTGCTGGTCCGTGGCGGAGGACCCCTGGACGGCCTGGGCCACTGTGCTGGAGAGCTGGCTGCCACCGAGCAGGAACTGGAAATTCGAGGTGCCGGCCATGGGATCGCCTCAGGTATCGCTGCTGGGGGTGATTGGCAGGAACTGGGCGGCGTTGCTCCAGCGCACCAGCTTCAGGCCGCTGCCGTCGCCGGGCACGCCCCCCGCCAGGGCGCTGAACGATACCGTGATGGCGTCCAGCTGCTGGCGCTGCAGCTTGAGGTGGTCCCCCAGCTCGCCCAGCAGGTTGAAGTTCTCCTCCAGCTCCTCCTCAAGGGCGTCGATCTCGGCCCTCAGCAGCTCCCGCTGGCGGTGCAGTCCGTCGCCGGGGGCTTCTGGCATGGTCACCGGGTCGGGCAGGCCTGCCGGCTGCGGCGGGGGCGCGTCGTCGTGGGAGGCGTAGGGTTCCGGCAGGGGACTGTCCCCCAGTTGCGCGCGGCGCCGGTCCACCAGGGCCTGGAAGCCGGCCTCGGGGCTCACGGGGGGGCTGATGCCCGGCAGGCCGCTGGTGGTGGCGGCGCCGGTGCCGCCGCCGGGAACGCTGGGATTGTCCGGCAGCTCGCCGCCGACGCCTCCCGGGCCCACGCCGTCACCGGTGCGCTCGCTGCCGGGGGCCCCGGCCCGTGCCAGGCCCTCGGCGCCCAGGCCGGCGAACAGCGCCTGCCAGATCGCAAGCCAGGCGGCGTGGGCCGCCCGGGCGGCCCGGCCGCGGCGGTACATCTCCTCCGCCAGGGCCTGGTCGATGCGCGGCAGGTCCATGAGATCGCGGCGGTAGTCCGGGTCGGGGATGGCGGCCAGCACGCGGATGCGGTCCTGGCGGCCATGCACCAGGTCCACCACGCCCCGGGTCAGTTCCCGTTGCAGCAGGGCCGGCACGGTGCTGGCGGGGGCCGGCATCAGCTCCACCTGCAGGGCGCTGCCCTCGAAGGCGAGTCCGGGCTCGGCGGAGGCGAGATCGGTCACCAGGCTCGCCGGCAGGGGGCCCGCGGCGGGCAGGTAGTCCAGGCCCAGCAGAGCGTCCAGGGTGCGGGGCCCGTTGTCCGCCGGTATGCCGGGCATGCGCCCTGGCGGCCCGGCGATGTCCGCCAGCCGGCCCGGCAAGCCGGGCCGGCCGATCAGCGGCGCCGGGACCACCGGGGTTGGCCGGCCGGGGGACGGGATGCCCGGAGAGGGGATCCGGGGCGCCACGCCGCCGGGTGGCCGCCCCGGTGGCGTCACCGGGGGCAGGGAAGGTGTTGCCGGCGGCCGGCCCCCCGTTCGGCTGAACGCCGCCATGACGCGTTCGGTGTGTGCCAGGAAGGCCTGGTAGGGGCCGTCGGGGCGGGCCGGGATATGGCCGCCCACGGCGTCGATCCAGGCCGGTTCGCCGCTCTCGATCTTCACCAGGGCCACCGGCACGGCGCCGCTCGCCGGGTCGAAGGGGGACTGGCGCAGGTGGCGCACGCACAGCCGGTTCACCGCCCGGGTGGGCTCCATGGCCATCCAGCGCGCGTTGGCGGTGATGAACTGCAGGCCCAGGCGGCCGACAGTCTCCAGCCGGGCATCCCGGGTCGGGTCGGGCTCGGTGCGTTGGCAGGGGTCGCTGTCCGGGTCGGTGTCCACCCGCTCCACGCCGCGCCGGACGGTGATGAAGTAGAAACCGTCCCGGGGCGGGCTGTCGTGCTCGCGCTGGTGCATCTCCACCAGGGAGGTCCAGCTCTGGTCCAGGGGGAAGAACAGGCGCACCGCCTGGCCGCCGGCACCGAGGCCGGCGCCGGGGCGCAGGTGCAGCCGGCTGTCCGCGTCCTCGCCGGTGACGCTGAGCTCCAGCCCGTCCAGCACGCCCGGCGGCCGGGCGCTGAGCAGCGGCGCCAGGCGGGCGTCGGCGTAGGCCTGGCGCAGGTCGAACTCCCGCTCGCCCAGGTGACGGCCCGGGAAGGCGTTGAGCCGCCTGGGGTCGTTGGCGCCGGCTTGCAGGGGGTGCAGATGGATGGGATCGGCCATGACCTAGCGCTCCCCTTCGCCCAGCGCCTTCCAGCGCTCCAGCTGGGTGGCCGGCAGGCCCAGGTTGGGGCCCATCTCCACCACCACCTGATGGGTGGGGGAGGTGGGGGGCACCGATTCGGCCAGGATGTTCCGGAAGCGGGTCAGGGTGCCGGGGCGTTCCGCCAGGGTCAGCAGGCTCTCCCACAGCACCGGGTCGAAGCGCCGCTCCACCAGGGTGGCCAGCTGGGCCACCGCCTGCTGCTCCTCGGGGCGGCCCTCCAGCACCGAGGCGAGCTTCTCGGCCGCCTCCAGGGCCGTACCGTCCAGCCGGCGCAGCCTGGCCAGTTCGGGGATGGAGGGGCCGGCGCCGCCGCTGTCGCGCTGCAGTTCCTCGATGCGGGCGTTGGCGGCGGCCAGCTCGGACTGGAGGCGGCCGCGCTGGCCGGCCAGGCTGTCGCGCTCGTTCTGAAGGGCGTCGCGCTCGCTCTGCAGTGCGGCGACCCGGTCGCTGAGATCGCTGACCTGGGCCCGGGCGTCGGCCAGCGCCTGGGCGTCCACCCGGGCGTCGCGCAGCTGCGCCTGCAGGTCGGCCACCTGCTGCTGCAGGGCCGTGACCCGGTCGTCGGTGGTCCGGTCCGAGAGCTCGTCGAGTTGGGCCTGGAGGTCCGCCGCCCGGGCCTCCGCCTGCTCGCGGGCCTCGATGGCGGTGTCCAGCTCGCTCTCCAGGGCGGCGGCGTCCGGGGGCACGCCCTCGATGGCTTCCGGCAGCTCGAAGCCCCGGGCCAGCACCACCGCCGAGACGTTGGTCTCGGCGGCCCGCGGCGGGCGGCGGACGTACACCAGCTCCGCCGGGTCGAGTTGCTCCCAGATGCCGCGCCAGACCTCGGCGTCGGTGTCCACGGCGTGGGGCGCCGGCAGCGGGAACAGCCGCAGGGCCAGGCGGTCCAGGTGCAGCAGGCGGCGCCGGTCGAAGGCGTCGGGCGGCACACTCGCGTCCTTCTCCAGCTGCCGCGCCCGCCAGGCGAAGTCGTGGTCGGACAGCGGCACCAGCACCGCCACGTCGGCGTCCGCCTCGCGCTCCAGGTCCATGGGGGCGAGGCGGGCGGACTCCTCCAGCAACAGCGGCAGGTCGTCCCGGCGCACCGGGGCGACGACCACCTCGAAGCGTTCCGGGAAATAGCCCTGACGGCCGGTGACCGGGTCAATGGCGGCCTGCGGGACGGGGCCGAACGGCGGCAGCAGCCGGAAATAGTGGCCGGCCTGGAAGTCGCCCCCCAGGCCGGCGGCGCCGCGGGAGGCCAGGATGTCGGCGAGCAGTTCCTGGTAATGGGTCGCCAGATCCTGCTGCAGCCCGGTATCGACGCCGGGCCCGCGCAGGGGGCGGCGCACCAGGCCCCGGTCCAGCCACAGGGGGCGGCCCCGGTCCAGTGCCAGCAGGCCCAGCGACACGGCTTCGTCGGAGAGCCCGGGCAGGGTGCCGCCGGCGGCGATCAGCTCCCGCACCAGGGCGGAGCGGGCGCCGATGGGGTCGCTCTGGGGCAGGGGGATGGGCAGCGGCAGCAGGGTCAGCTCGACCCCTTCGGCGAAGCTGTTGAACTGGAAGCTGCGGCGGCTCTCAAGGTCCGCCGGGAAGGCCTCGTCGGCTTCGCTGCCCACCTCGGCGTAGCGCAGGGTGACGGCGTACAGGCCGCGGTTGAAGCGCCGGTACAGCCCCTGGTTGAGGCTGGCGATCAGCGCGCTGTTGTGCAGGTTCACCTCCAGGCTGCGCCCGGAGAGCTGCAGCACCCGGCCGGAAGCGGCCACCGCCAGGCCCGGACCCACGGTGAGCCGGTGCTCGTCGGTGAGCTCCACCTCCAGGCCCCGGACGATGCCGCTGCCGAGCGCCTGGCCCACCTCCCGCAGGCGCTCGTCCAGGTAGATCTGATCCCGGGTGAGGTCGGAGGCCTTCAGCAGCCGGCCGTCGAAGTAGTGGGTGCGGGACAGCCGCGGATCGACGCTGGAAACCCGGGTGAGGCCGCTGTCGGTGGTGCCGGGGGCGAACGGCGTGAAGCGGATCTCGTCGGCCATGTCAGCTCTCCGCGGGTGCGCTGCGGGCCAGCCAGGCGAGCTGGCTGGGGGACAGCAGGAACGGCCGCGCCAGGTTGTCGAGGCGCAGCCGCCGGGGGTTGACGATCAGGTCGCCGGCCGGCGTCAGCCGCAGGGCCACCCGGGCCAGCAGGGTGCGGGCCACGGCGGCCACCGCGGCCTCGCGCGGGTCGCCGAGCGCCAGGGCGGTGTTGTCCGGCGGCAGGGCGTGGAGCAGCCGGCTGGCCAGCTCCAACTGGCGGCGGGACTCGCCGGAGGCCGCGGCGAGGGCGGTCCGCTCGGCATCGGTGAGGCGGTCGTCCACGTCCTCGGGCAGGGCGTTGTGGACGGCGAAGGGGTGCAAGCCGGCGGGCGCGTCGCCGGGGCGCTCGGCCACCAGCTCGAACAGCACGCAGTCCTTCACCCGGCTCGGGGCCACCGGGTCGGTGCCGGCGTTGGCCGCCTCGCCGGCCACCGGCTGCAGGCCGCTGTGCACCCCCTGGTAGCGCATGGTCACCGCCAGCCAGAGCGTGTCGTCGCTGGGCTCCAGGCCGTCGCGCACCAGGGCGTTCCAACGTTCCGGCTCGGCGTGCTGGGCGCTGAGCCAGGCGGACAGGTCGATGCAGTAGGGCTCGTTGACGTAGACCTCCCGGCCCAGGCCGTCCACCCCGGCGCCCGGCGAGACCATCAGCCGCACCCGGACCGGGTCGGTGTCGTTGCCCGGGTCCTCCGCGTCCGTGGATACCGCCAGGCCGACCACGGTGCCGGCGCCGTGCAGCCAGTAGTTGTGGCGGGTGTGGCGGCGGCGGTGGTAGTCCTGCTCGGCCCGGGTGGCGTCCACCCCGAGCAGCATGCCGGGCTGGTAGGAGACCCGGCGCAGCGGCTCCTCGAAGCGGCCGTCCGCCGCCAGGCCCGGGTCGGTGTCGTCAGGGTCGCTCATGGGCGGTCTCCATGGGGCTGCCCGGAGTCGGTCCGGGGCCGGGCGTGCTCCGGCGAGAAGGCAGCGGGATTGCGCAGCAGATCGCCGCGCCCCAGGCGGCTGCGGTCCAGCACCACCCGGGCCGGCGGCGGTTCGTCCTTGAGCAGGGTGTCGATGCCCAGCAGCGGTGACAGCCCGGGCACGAAGGGGTGGTCGCTCTCGCGCACCACCCACTGCACGGTGGCCGGCGCCTGCTCGGCCAGCACCGCCTCCACCGCGGCCCGCCGGTGGCGGGCTTCGCCGTGCAGCACCACGGTGAGGCGCCGGGCGTAGCGGTCGAAGAAGGTCTCCACTGCGCGGCGCTCGGCGCCGGTGGCCAGCTCCGGGGCGAACAGGGCGAGGAACTCCCGGGCGTCGTCCTCGGCCAGGATCAGGCTCTCGCCGACGATGCTGTTGCCGGACTGGCCGGTGCCCAGGGTCAGGGGATGGTGGTCGTCGGACAGATCCAGGCCCAGCAGGGTGGCGAGCGTGCGCCGCAGCCGGAAGTTCTCCACCGGCACTACGTGGCCGGCCGCCACCAGGCCGTCGGTGGCGATGTCGAGCGCCAGGGCCAGCCCGGCCAGGGTGCCGCGGCGGCGCTGGAGCTCGCCGGTGCGGGCCAGCCAGCGCCGCCGGCGGGGCTCCGGCCAGTGCTCCGGCAGCCGGGTGCCCAGGGTGGCGGCCAGGGCCGGCAGCCGGGAGGCCGGCGCCGCCTCCGGCAGCAGAAAGATCTCGGCGGCCGCGATGCGCTCCTCCAGCGGGGTGAGCAGGCCCTCCAGGCTGGCCAGCAGCCGCTCCCGGAAGTCGGCGCCATTGCCGGGCCAGGGCGGGTCGGGCGGCGGCGTGCGCGCCGGCGGAGCTTCCTGCTGGTGGAAGTGCTGGGGCAGGTGGGCCTGCTGCCAGGAGTGCCGCGGATACCAGACTCTGATGGCATGAATGGCCGGGCTGTGGCGGCCGTCCCCGGACAGGGTCAGGCGTAGCTGCAGGTAGCGGCCGCGCAGCTCGCGGATCGCGCCATTGGCGCGCTGCAGCAGGATCTCGAACAGGCCCTGGCGGCCCGGCACCGGGTTCACGCGGCCGCGGGCGTAGGGCAGCTCGGAGGGC
>CAZAQB010000104.1:4365-11507 GCA_964487155.1 uncultured Ectothiorhodospiraceae bacterium | reverse complement strand
TACATGTTCTTGTCCTTGAGCACGCCGAAGAGGTTGCAGAGGGTCTCGTCCCGGTCGGAGAGCAGCGGGAAGGGGAATTCGTACTTGGCCTTGAAGTTTTCCTGGGCTTTGACGCCGTCTCGGGAGGCCCCCACCACCACGGCGCCGGCGGCCTTGAATTGTTCGTGGAGGTCGCGGAAGTCCTGGCCCTCCTGGGTGCAGCCCGGGGTGCTGGCCTTGGGGTAGAAATACAGCACCACCTTGCTGCCGCGCTGGTCGGCGAGCCGGAACTCGGCTCCGCCGGTGGCGGGCAGGTGGAAGTCCGGCACCTGCCGGTCCAACTCCACGTCGCTCATGGGTTGCGGTCTCCCTGGTGACAGGAAACTAGCCCTTTACCGGCTCGATGATGGCATCCAGGTTGAGCTGGTCGCAGAAGTCCATGAACTCCTCCCTGAGCCGGGCGATCTGCATGCCGGCGGGGACGTCCACGGTCATCTGCACGGAAAACATGGGGGTGCCGGTGTGGGCGGCCTTGTAACTGGTGGTGGCCAGATCGCGAATGTTGATCTCCCGGCTGGAGAAGAAGTTGGCCAGCTGGTAGACGATGCCCGGATGGTCCAGGGCCACCACCTCGACGGAATACGGCAGCAGGTCGCCGCTGCGCCGCGAGCCGGAGGTGCGCTTGACATTGACCAGCAAGCCCAGGCGCCGGCCCGCGGTGGGTACGGCGGTCTCCAGCTTGGCCAGCTCGTTCCACTTGCCGTTCACCAGCAGCATCAGGGCGAAATCGCCGCCCAGTACGCTCATTCGGCTGTCTTCGATGTTGCAGCCGGCATCGGCGATCTGCTTGCAGATCTCGTTGACGATACCGGGCTGATCCTCGCCCACGGCCGTGATGACCAGCAGATTCTTTTGCATTGGGGAACCGTAGCAAGCGTAGTGGCGGCCAGCAGCCGCGGCAGTGTAGCACGGCCCCCGGCGGCGGGCGGCCGGCGTTGCTTGTCAGCCCCGGTTCGCGCCGAGTAGCATTCCGCTCCTGCAACTGGCCGGGAGATGGGCGATGTTCCGGGGCAGCATGGTGGCCATGGTCACCCCGATGGACGACGACGGGGAGATCGACATCCCGGGGCTGGAGCGCCTGGTGGATTTCCACGTGGAGCAGGGCACGGACGCCATCGTCGCGGTCGGCACCACCGGTGAGTCCGCGACCCTGGACCACGAGGAGCACTGCCGGGTGATGCGGCTGGTGGCGGGCTTCGCCCGCGGCCGCATTGCGGTGATCGGGGGTACCGGGTCGAACTCCACCCGCGAGGCGATCTCGCTGACCCGCTGCGCCATGGAGGGGGGCTGCGACGCCGCCCTGCTGGTGACTCCCTATTACAACAAGCCCACCCAGGAGGGCATGTACCGCCACTTCATGGCGGTGGCTGAGGCGGTGCCGATCCCGCAGATCCTCTACAACGTCCCCGGCCGCACGGCCTGCGATCTGCTGCCGGAGACGGTGGAGCGCCTGGCGGACTGCTCCAACATCGTCGGCATCAAGGAGGCCACCGGCAAGGTCCAGCGCACGGAGGAGATCATCCAGCGCTGCGGTGACCGGCTGGACGTCTACTGCGGCGAGGATGCCCAGAACCTGGAGGTGATCCTGGCGGGCGGCAAGGGCGCCATCTCGGTCACCGCCAACGTCGCCCCCAGGCTGATGCACGAGATGTGCACGGCGGCCCTCAACGGCAACCGCGAGGATGCCCAGGCCATCGACGCCCGGATCTCCGCGCTGCACAAGGCGCTGTTCGTGGAGACCAATCCCATTCCCGTGAAGTGGGCGGTGGCCCGGCTGGGCCTGATGGGCGAGGGCATCCGCCTGCCCATGACGCCGCTTGCGGAGCATCACCACGAGACGGTGCTCCAGGCCATGAAACTCGCGGAACTGGTCTGATCCCTTGACCGGCGCGCCGCTACGGGTGCCGGATTCCATCATCATGGGGAATACCCTTACGCTATGAGAACGACGCTGCGGGTACTGGCGGCACTGGGGCTGGGCCTGTCCATCGGGGCCTGCTCGCTGTTCCAGCCCGAAAAGACCCCGGAGGAGCGGGCCCTGGAGCGCCTCATGGTGCCCCCCGACCTGGTGCTGGAGGAGGAGGCCGGCGCCTTCGCCATTCCCGAGGATCCGGCGGCGCCGTCCGCCAGCAGCCTGGCCGGGGGCGGCGAGCGGCCGGTGCTGCCCCAGCCGGCCGGGGTGCGCCTGCGCCAGGCCGGGGCGACCCGCTGGCTGGAGGTGGACGCCCTGCCGGGCCAGGTGTTCGGCTGGGTGGAAGGCTTTCTGGAGCAGACCGGCGCCGGCGTCTCGCGACGCCTGCCCGAGCTTGGCGTTCTGCAGAGCGTCTGGTTGATGAACAGCCAACCGTTGGCGGGCGGGGTGTTTGCGCCGGTGGCGGAGAGCCCCGAGGACGTGCGCGTCGCCGACCAGTATCTGGTGCGGCTGGAGACCGGCTCGGCCGCGGAGACCACCGAGGTCTACATCAGCCACCGCCGGGCGCAGCGCACCGCCGAGGGCTGGACCCTGGTCGGCAGCGATCCGTTTCTGACCGCCGAGTTTCAGCGCGCCCTGATGCTGCACCTGGGCGTCGACCGGCGCCGCGCCCTGCGGCAGGTGACTGCGAGCGCCGAACCATTGCCGGTGGGCAGCATTCAGCGGGGCCCGGAGGGCAGTGCCGAGTTGCGCCTGGAGGCCGATTTCCTCACCGCCTGGCGGCAGGTGGGAGCTGCTCTGGACCGGGCCGGCTTTACCGTGGCGGACCGGGACCGCAGCGCACGCCACTACTTCGTGCGCTACGACCGCCGCGCCGAGCAGGGCCCCGAGGAGAGCTCGCTGCTGAGCTCCCTGGCATTCTGGCGCAGTGACGAACCGGACAGTGTCACCCGCTACCGCATCGACCTGGAGCCCGCCGGCGGGGCCACCCTGGTGCGGGTGCTGACCGAGCAGGGAGGGCCGGCGGAGGCAGAGGTGGCCGAGCGGCTGCTGGGGCTGGTGAAACAGCAGCTGCGCTAGGGAGGCGCTGATTAATTCCTCGCCGCCGCGTTGGCCCCTCAGAGCCGGCAGTGCAAGGCGCGAGGCGCAGCGCCGTATCCGGGAATACGGTCAAGCCTCGCAACGCCGCAATGCCGGCTCTGAGGCGCCAACCCCTTGGGGCTCGGCCGATTTCGGCCCCTGGCGGTGTTGCGGCGCCGGCCCGGTAGCGACGGCTACCGGACCGCCACCGCGCCTGGCCAGATGACCGAAATCGGCTCGAGCGCGGCAGCGACGAATTAATCAGCGCCTCCCTAGCAGCCTGTCGGCTGCTAGGCGGGCTCGGGAGCCTCAAAGGGGAGGCAGTGATGCTGCAACTCGAGGGCGCAGCGGTGCTGTCGGCGTTCCGCCACCGGCGGCTGCTGGAGCAGCTGCGCCGGCGCCTTCCGGAACTGGCCGGCCTGCAGGCCCGCTACCTGCACCTGGTGGATCTGGCCGAGCCCCTGGATTCGGGCGGCCATGAGCGGCTGGCATCGCTGCTCGACTACGGCTGGCTGCCGGCCGAGCCGCCGCCGGTGTCGCCCGGGAGCCTGGCCTGCTGGGTGGCGCCCCGGCCGGGCACCATCTCCCCGTGGTCCAGCAAGGCTACCGACATTGCCCGCCAGTGCGGATTCGACCCGGTGCGGCGCATCGAGCGGGCCGTGGTCTACACCCTGTTCGGTGGCCGGGAATCGCTGCAGGCTCTGCTGGCCGACCGCGCCGCCCTGCGCTTGCTGCACGACCCGCTGGTAGAGATGCTGGCCACCGAGGCGGCGGAGCTGGAAGCCCTGTTCGCCTCCGCCGCACCTGCCGCCCTGGAATGGGTGGATCTCAGTGTCGACGGCCGGGAGGCCCTGCAACGGGCGGACCGCAGGCTCGGCCTGGCCCTGGCGCCGGACGAGGTCGACTACCTGCTGGAGGGCTACCGGCGGCTGGGGCGCAATCCCACGGACGTGGAACTCATGATGTTCGCCCAGGCGAACTCGGAGCACTGCCGGCACAAGATCTTCAACGCCCACTGGCGGATCGACGGCGAGGCCCAGCCGCACACCCTGTTCGCCATGATCCGCAAGAGCCACGCCGCCCGGCCCGAGGGCGTGCTGGTGGCCTACAGCGACAACGCGGCAGTGGCCGAGGGCCTTCCGGCGCAGGCGCTCAACCCGGACCCGCACACCGGCAGCTACCGGATCCTTGCCGAGCCGGCCCACCTGGTGATGAAGGTGGAGACCCACAACCACCCCACCGCCATCGCCCCGTTCCCCGGTGCAGCTACCGGCGTGGGCGGCGAGATCCGGGACGAAGGCGCCACCGGCCGCGGTGCCCATCCCAAGGCCGGGCTCGCCGGCTTCTCCGTGTCCCACCTGCGCATCCCCGGTTTTGCCCAGCCCTGGGAGGGCGAGCCCTCGGCCCCCGGGCGCATCGCCAGCCCGCTGCAGATCATGCTGGAGGGCCCCATCGGCGCCGCCTCCTACGCCAACGAATTCGGCCGCCCGCAACTGTGCGGTTACTTCCGCACCCTGGAGAGCGTCCTGCCCGGGGACGACCCGGGCCACCGCCGCGGCTACCACAAGCCCATCATGATCGCCGGCGGCATGGGCAACATCCGCGCCGGCCAAGTGCTCAAGCGCTCGCTCCCGCCAGGGGCCCCGCTGGTGGTGCTGGGCGGCCCGGCCCTGCTCATCGGCCTCGGCGGAGGGGCAGCCTCGTCCAAAGTCAGCGGCCAGGGGGACGAGGCCCTCGACTTCGCCTCAGTGCAGCGCAGCAACCCGGAGATGGAACGCCGCTGCCAGGAGGTGATCGACGCCTGCTGGCGCCTGGGGGACGACAGCCCGGTGCTGAGCATCCACGACGTCGGCGCCGGCGGCCTGTCCAACGCCCTGCCGGAACTGCTCCACGACAGCGGCCGGGGCGGCGCCATCGAGCTGCGGGAGGTGCCCAGTGCCGAGCCCGGCATGTCGCCGCTGGAGCTGTGGTGCAACGAGGCACAGGAACGCTACGTGCTGGGCCTGGACCCCGAGCGCCTGGAGCGCTTCCGGCGCATCTGCGCCCGCGAGCGCTGCCCCATGGCGGTGGTGGGGGAGGCCGACGCGCAGACCCGCCTGCAGCTCACCGACCGGCATTTCGGCAACGCCCCGGTCGACATCCCCATGGACTTGCTGCTGGGCAAGCCGCCCCGCATGAGCCGGGATGTGCAGCGCCAGCCGGCGCCCGCAGCCGCCCTGGATCTTGGCGGCGTCAGCCCGGAAGCTGCCCTGGAGCGGGTGCTGCGCCTGCCGGCGGTGGCCGGCAAGCAGTTCCTGATCACCATCGGCGACCGCTCGGTGAGCGGCCTGGTGGCCCGCGACCAGATGGTGGGGCCCTGGCAGGTGCCGGTGGCGGACGTGGCGGTGACCCTGGCGGACTACCAGGGCTACGGCGGCGAGGCCATGGCCATGGGGGAGCGCACCCCCGTGGCGCTGCTGGATGCCCCCGCCTCCGGGCGGCTGGCGGTGGCCGAGGCCCTCACCAACCTGGCGGCCGCCGACGTGGGCGAACTGCGCCGGGTGAATCTGTCCGCCAACTGGATGGCCGCGGCCGGCGAGCCGGGGGAGGACGCCCGGCTCTACGACACGGTGCGGGCGGTGGCGACGGAGCTCTGCCCGCGGCTCGGGGTGGCCATTCCGGTAGGCAAGGACTCCCTGTCCATGAACACCGCCTGGGACAGCGCCGGCGGCCGGCACCAGGTCACGGCGCCGGTGTCGCTGATCGTCTCCGCGTTCGCGCCGGTGGCGGATGCGCGCCGCACGCTGACCCCGGAGCTGCGCGGCGACGCCGGCGAGACGGAGCTGATCCTCGTCGACCTGGGGCACGGCGCGGCCCGCCTGGGAGGCTCGGCTCTGGCCCAGGTCTACGCCCAGCTGGGGGATGCGCCGGCGGACCTGGACCGGCCCGAGGACCTGGCGGCCCTGTTCGACGCCGTTCAGGCGCTCAAGCGGGATGGCCTGCTGCTGGCCTACCACGACCGCTCCGACGGGGGACTGATCGTGACCCTGGCGGAGATGGTGTTCGCCTCCCGCCTGGGTCTGGACGTGGATCTGCCCGTGGCGCTGGGATCGCCCCTGGGGGCGCTGTTCGCCGAGGAACCCGGGGCCGTGGTGCAGGTGCGCCGGGCCGATGTCGAGGCGGTGTGCCAGCGCTTCGGGGCAGCGGGCCTGGGCGGCTGCTGCCACCGGCTGGGTGGCCTTCGGGACGACGCCCGGCTGGTGGTGACCCGGGCCGGTGGGACCCTGCTGGACCGCTCCCGGGCCGAGCTGCAGTCCCTCTGGCAGGAGACCAGCTACCGGATGCAGGCGCTGCGCGACGACCCCGACTGCGCCGCCGAGGAGTTCCAGGCGCTGTCCGATGACGCCGATCCCGGCCTGCATGCCCGGCTCAGCTTCGACCCGGACCGGGCGCCGGCGGTGGGCGGGCATCGCCCCCGGGTGGCCGTCCTGCGGGAGCAGGGGGTGAACGGCCACCTGGAGATGGCCGCGGCCTTCGACCGGGCCGGCTTCGAGGCGGTGGATGTGCACATGAGCGACCTCATGGAGGGTCGCCAGGGGCTGGACGCCTTCCAGGGCCTGGCGGCCTGCGGCGGCTTCTCCTACGGCGACGTATTGGGCGCCGGCGGCGGCTGGGCCCGCTCCATCCGGTACAATCCCCGCGCCCGGGATGCCTTCGGCGCCTTCTTCCAGCACCCGGGCCGTTTCGGCCTCGGAGTCTGCAATGGCTGCCAGATGCTGGCCGAACTCCACGACCTGATCCCCGGCGCGGAACTCTGGCCGCGTTTCGTCGGCAACCGCTGCGAGCAGTACGAGGCGCGCCTGGTCATGGTGGAGGTGCTGCCCTCGGCGTCGCTGTTCTTCCAGGGCATGGCAGGCTCGGTGATGCCGGTGGTGGTGGCACACGGCGAGGGCCGTGCCGCCTACCCGGCCGGCGGAGGGCCCCGCAAGGCCCTGGCGGCGGGCGCCGCCACCCTGCGTTACGTGGACAGCCGTGGGGAGCCGACCGAGCGCTACCCCGCCAACCCGAACGGCTCGCCCCTGGGACTGACCGGGTTCACCACCCGGGACGGGCGCTTCAGCATTCTCATGCC
>CAZAQB010000104.1:0-4265 GCA_964487155.1 uncultured Ectothiorhodospiraceae bacterium | reverse complement strand
GCGCCTACACGACCAGCCGGGTTGATCTGTCACGGGCGAGCCGCCTGCTGGCCGGCCCGGTGCATCCCCAGGCGGGCGACCTGGTGCTGGCCCGGGTGGAGTCTCTCGGCCAGCATCAGCGCATCGAGCTGCCCACCGGCCGGCGGGCCCTCCTGCACCCCGGCGACGAGATCGTGGTCTGCTTCGGCCGCCGCTACGCCCCGGACCAGTTCGAGGCGGAGCTGCCAGAATCCCTGGGCGAGTGCCACCTGGTGGCCGCCGGCGGCATTGCCGCCACGATGGTGAGCAAGCACCGCTCCATGAAGCGTCCGACCCGCATCCGCACCCTGGGCATCCTCACCGACGACGACGGCCGCCGCCTGAACCTGTCGGACTTCGCGCTGCGTCCGGCCGCTCAGCCGGCGCGCCGGCCGCCGGTGGTGGCGGTAGTGGGCACGTCCATGAACGCCGGCAAGACCGCCACTGCGGCGGCGCTGGTGCGCGGCATGGTGGCCAACGGCGTGCGGGTCGGCGCCATCAAGGTCACCGGCACCGGCGCCGGCGGCGACGTCTGGATGTTCCATGACTCCGGTGCCGAGCAGGTCTACGACTTCACCGCCGCGGGCCATCCCAGCACCCTGGGCCTGGAGCTGGAGCAGGTCGAGCAGGTGGTGGAAACCCTCATCGCCCAGCTCGCCGCCGACGGCGTGGAAGCCATCGTCATGGAGGTGGCCGACGGCCTGTTCCAGGGCGAGACCGCCGCGCTGCTGCGCTCAGCGGTGTTCCGGCGCAGCATCGACAAGCTGGTGTTCGCCGCCGGTGACGCCATGGGCGCGGTGGCCGGTGCCGCCCACCTGCTGGCCTGCCGCCTGCCCCTGGTGGCGGTCTCCGGTGCCCTGACCCAGTCGCCGCTGTCCACCCGGGAAGCCGCCTCGGTGATTGAGGCGCCGGTGCTGCCGGTGGCTGAGCTCCAGAGTCTGGACTGGCGCAACCTGATGCCGCTCGCCTGGACCCGCATGGAGATGCACCCGCGCAGCTCCGCCCGGCATCCCGAGCCCGCCGCCCGGCGCTTGGCCCTGGGCGAGATGGAGAGCTGAGCATGGCCTCCCGCCTGCCGAGGCTGCTGCGCGGGCCGCGGCGCTGGACCCTGGGCCGGCTGCTGGTCTGGGGTCTGGGGCAGGCCGGCGCCGCGGTGGCCACCGCCTTGCTGGTGGAAGCCGCGTTCCGGGCGCTGGGCGCCGGCTCAGCCCCGGCACCGGCGCTGCTGGCCGGGTTGGCCGCAGCGGCGGCTGTTCTGGCGGGGCTTCGCTATCTGGAGCAGGTGGACGCGGAACGCCTCGGACAGGACTACGTGGTGGAGCTGCGCGCCCTGCTCTTCCGCAAGGTGCTGCGGCTCGATCCGCGGACCCTGCAACGGCGCTCCAAGGGTGGCATGACCCTGCGCCTGCTGGGCGACCTGACCGCCCTGCGCCAGTGGATCAGCCTGGGCGTGGCCCGGCTGCTGGTGGGGGGGACGATGGCCGCCGGTGCCCTGATCGGCCTGGCCTGGATGAATTTGCCCCTGGCGGGCGCGCTGGCCGCGCTGCTGGGGCTGGCGGCGCTCGCCTCGATGATGCTTGGCAGCGGCCTGCGCCGCGCCACCGGGGACCTGCGCAACTGCCGCGCCCGGTTGGGCACGGAGGTGACCGAGAAACTCAACGCCGTGTCCGTGGTGCAGGCCTTCGGCCAGTGGCGCCGCGAGGAGCGGCGCATGGCCACCCGCAGTGCCGATGTCGCCGGCGCGAGCGTGGCCCGGGCCCGCTGGATCGGCGCCCTGCGGGCCGCCGCCGAGGCCGGCGCCTCCCTGGCCCTGATGCTGGTGCTGGCCGTGGGTGGCCTGCAGGTGAGCCAGGGTGGCATCGATGCCGCCACGGTGGCCTCGCTGATGGCCATGGCCGGGCTGCTGGCCGGGCGCGTCCGGGAGCTGTCCCGGGTCTACGAGTACCGCCAGGGTGCCCGGGTGGCGGGCCAGCGCCTGGAGGAAGTGCTTGCCCTGCCGGCCCGCAACCCCCGCCATGGCCGGCCGCTGCCGGACGGCAACGGCCACCTGCGCCTGGAGGGCCTGCAGCTGCCGGGCACCCCCGGTCAGCTGGACGCCGAGGTGGTGCCCGGCAGCGTCATCGCCGTGGTGGGGCCCAACGGGGCCGGCAAGAGCACCCTGCTGCATGCCATCGCCGGCCTGGTGCCCGCGGACTCAGGGCGCCTGCTGCTGGACGGCCAGGACCTGGCCCGGGCCCGGCGCCAGGACCGCAGCCAGGCCATCAGTCTGCTGAGCCCGGATCTGCCGCTGCTGCGGGGCAGCGTGGCGCGCAACCTCTGCTATCGGGCGCCGCGCGTGTCCGAGCGGGCGCGGGCGCGCATCCGCCACCTCACCGGGCTCTACGAGCTTATCGAGCGGCTGCCGGAGGGCGCGCACACCTCGCTCCGGGAGCGGGGCCTGAACCTGTCGCCGGGCGAGCGCCAGCGCCTGGCCCTGGCCCGGGCACTGCTGGGCGGCCCGCGCCTGCTGCTGCTGGACGAGCCCGACGCCAACCTGGACGGCGAGGCCGCCGCCGTCGTGGGCCGCGTCCTGGAGGCACGGCTCGCCACGACGCTGTTCGTCACCCACCGCCCGGAGCACCTGCGCCTGGCCGACGAGGTCTGGCACCTGGAGCAGGGCCGCATCGTGGAACGCGGCGCACCGGTTGATGTGCTTCGCCGGGATGGGCCCACCGCGGCGCTGTTCGGGCTGGACGGCCCCCGGGTGGTCCCCTTCCGTGGCGCCGCGGCCCCGGCCCCGCTGGAGTGTGACGGCGAGCACCGTTCCTGAGCTGGCGCCCGGCGTTCCAGAAGGCGGAATGCCGGATGCGCTTCGCTTATCCGGCCTACGTGCTTCGTCCCGGCGACGGGCGGGGCCCGCGTAGGCCGGATAAGGCGCGCCAGCGCCGCATCCGGCGTCTTTAGCCCGGATGTTTCACAAATTTGCACCGATCTCGCTTGTCTCTTGGCCGCACAAGGGATCGTTTCTCAGAAACGTGGGCGCCAGCGTCGCAGACGCCAACGCCGTCATCCGCGAGCCCCATCCAGGCCCGAGTCGCCACGGCTATCCCACCGCCCGATGGCACGTTTCTTCGCAACGTGCCCTGCGGCTCTCTCCATGTCGCGTCCATCTCGCGGCCAAATCATCGCCCCCGAGACTGCCGTGCGCGCTTCGCTTACTGGCCGGTCTCCAGGGCGGTGCGCCCGGCCCAGTCCCGGGCGAACTGCCAGGCCACCCGCCCGCTGCGCGAGCCCCGGCCCAGGGCGTAGCGCAGCGCCTCCTCGCGCACCGCATCGGTGCCGGTCTCGTTGACGCCGAGAGCGCGCAGCCAGGCCCGGCAGATGGCCAGGTAGCCCTCCTGACTGAAGGGCTGGAAGGACAACCACAACCCGAAACGCTCGGACAGGGAGATCTTCTCCTCCACCGCCTCGCCGTGGTGGATTTCGCCGTCCACCAGGCGCGCGTCCAGGTTCTCTTCCATGAATTCCGGCAGCAGGTGGCGGCGGTTGGACGTGGCGTAGATCAGCAGATTGTCGGGCGGCGCCTGCACCGAGCCGTCCAGCGTCGCCTTCAGGGCCTTGTAGCTGGCGTCGTCGGCGTTGAAGGAGAGGTCGTCGCAGAACACCAGGAAGCGCTCGGTGCGCCCCTCCACCTGGGTGACAATGTCCGGCAGGTCCGCCATGTCGTGGGGTTCCACCTGGATCAGGCGCAGCCCCCGCGGCGCGTAGTCTGTGAGCAGGGCCTTCACCAGGGATGACTTGCCGGTGCCCCGAGAACCCCACAGCAGGGCGTTGTTGGCGGGCAGGCCGGCCAGGAACTGGCGGGTGTTGCGCACCAGCTCGGCCTTCTGACGGTCGATGCCGTGGAGCTGCCCCAGGGCGATGGGATGGGGCCGGGGCACGGCCTCCAGGCCAGCCCGCTCGCCCCGCCGCCGCCAGCGGAAGGCCACCGCACGATCCCAGTCCGGCACGCCGGGGGCTGGCGGCAGCAGCGCTTCCAGCCGCGCCACCAGTGCCTCAGCCCGCGCCGCCAGTCGCTCCACCTGGTCCATGCCTGTGCCCCCCTGCCGCCTTGGATGTCCAGAGTCTGTCAGCCTCGCCGGGCGTGCTCGGCACTTGCACTTCCCGTAGACCGGCGTGCAAGCTTGAGCCTCCACGGACGAAAGCCCACCACTCCACGGAGGGAGCCATGTTGTACCACAGTGCCATGCCGGGTCCGGACGAGAGCA
>CAZAQB010000103.1:0-11681 GCA_964487155.1 uncultured Ectothiorhodospiraceae bacterium | reverse complement strand
CCGGCCGGCGTCAGCAGCAACCGGTACTCCGCAAGATTGGCGTCGGAGGCGGTGCCGATGATGTCCACCGGAGCGGTGACCTCGGCGCCGTCGGCGGGGGTGTCGATGCGGGCCACCGGGGCGGTCGCGTCCGCCGGATCCCGGACGGTGAACAGTGCATTGGCTCCCACGGTCTCCACGGCGTCGGTGGCCAGTGCCAGCAGTTCGAAGGCACCGATGGCATCGCCGGTGACCACGGCCTGACCGTCGGCATCCAGGGCTACCGGTGCGCCGTTGACCGCAAGGCTGGTGGCGATACTGCCGGTGCCCCCCTGGGTGGAGACGGTGATGGTGGTGGTCTGGCCCTGGTCGATGATGGCGGGGCTCACCGTCACCGAGACCTCCAGTGGCAGCGCCACGTCGGTCACCGTGACGGTGTAGGACTGCTCGGCGAAGGCCTGGCCGTCCGACACCCGTACGGTGACCGGGTGGTCACCCACCTGGGCGGTGGCCGGCGTCCAGGTAATGCGCCCGGCGGCCGGGTCGATGCTCATCCCCGCGGGGGACACGGGCAGGCTGAAGCTGAGGCTGTCGCCGTCGGGGTCGGTGGCGCTGACCGCGTAGATGTAGAGCTGGCCGGCGACGCCGCTGGTGACCGGCGCGCCGGTGATGGTGGGCGTCTGGTTGGCGGGTGCCGCGGCGACGCCGATGGTGAAGCTCTGGCTGGCGCTGGCGCCGGCGTCGTCGGTGACCACCACAGTGACCGTGTTGGGGCCGGTCTGGCTGGTAGCCGGAGTCCACTGGATCAGGCCTGTGGCGGCGTCGATGCTCATTCCACCCGGTGCCGTAGCCAGCGTGAAGGTGAGTACGTCGCCAGCATCGAGGTCATTGGCCTCGACGTCGTAGACGTAGGGCTCGCCCTCGGTGCCAGCGAGAACCGGGGTGCTGGTGATGCTGGGCGCGGCGTTGCCGGCGACCACCGCCACCGCGAAGCTCTGGGTGGCGAAGGCGCCGGCGGCATCGGTCACACGGACCGTCACCGGGTTGTCGCCAAGCTGGCCGGCGGTGGGCGTCCACTGGATCAGGCCGCTGGCGGCGTCAATGGTCATGCCGGCGGGGGCGAGGGTCAGTGAGAACGTCAGGGTGTCGCCGGCATCGGGGTCGGCGGCATCCGCGTCGTAGCGGTAGGGCTGATCCTCGGTCGCCGCGGTCGGCGGTGCGCTGCTGAAGGCCGGTGGCCGGTTGGCCACGGCCACTGCAACGCTAAAGCTTTGGGCTGTCCCGCCTCCCTGGCCATCCGCCACACGCACCGTCACCGGGTTTTCGCCGACCTGCCCACCGGCCGGTGTCCAGTTGATGGCACCGCTGCTTGCATCGATGGTCATGCCGGCCGGCGCCGCGTCCAGCGAGAAGTTCAGCGCGTCGCCATCAGGGTCCGTGGCGGCGACCTGGTAGCTGTAGGGCTGGCCGGCGGTGGCGCTGAGCACCGGGCTTGAGGTGATGGCCGGCGGCTGGTTGGGGGCGGCGACGCTGATCGTGGTCGTGGCGGGCGCCGAATCGGCGGTGCCGTCGTTGACGATGAGCTGCGCCACGTACTCGCCGGCCTGGTCGGGTACCAGGCTCGGGTTGACGGCGGTGGCAGCGGAGAGCGCCGCGGTGCTGCCGGCCGGCGCGCCGACCAGCGACCAGGCGAAGGACAGCGGGTCACCGTCGGCATCGCTGGAAGCGGAGCCGTCCAGGATCACGCTTGCCCCCACCAGGGCGTTCTGGTCCGGGCCGGCGTCCGCCACGGGCGCGGTATTCAGCGTCTCGATGCTCACCGCGTCGGGGGCGCTGTCGATCTGCCCGTCGTTGACGATGAGCTGGGCCACGTAGCGCCCGGGCTGGTCCACGGTGAAGGACGGGGTGGCCGCGGCCGGGTCGGAGAGGCTCGCGGTACTGCCCGCCGGGCGCACGCTCAGCGACCAGCGCAAGGTCAGGGAGTCGCCATCCGGATCGCTGGAGGCGGTGGCGGCCAGCACGACCGTATCCCCTACCCGCACGCTCTGGTCGGGCCCGGCGTCTGCCACCGGGGCGCGGTTGTCGGTGGCGACGGTGACGGTGTCGGGGGCGCTGTCCAGCGTGCCGTCGTTGACGATGAGCTGGGCGGTGTAGGAACCGAACACGTCGACGGTGAAGCTCGGCGCCACCGCTGCCGGGTCGGAGAGCACCGCGGCGCTGCCTGCGGGCCGGCTGCTCAGGGACCAGCGGAAGCTGAGGGCATCGCCATCCACATCGGTGGACGCAGCGCCGTCCAGGGTCACGGTCTCGCCGATGAACGCGCGCTGATCGGGACCGGCATCGGCGCTGGGCGGCGAGTTGTCGGTGGTGACCGTGACGGTGTCCGGGGCGCTGTCCAGGGTGGCGTCGTTGACGATGAGCTGGGCGATGTAGCTGCCGGGCAGGTCGACGTCGAAGCTGGGGTTGACCGCGGCGGGGTCGGAGAGTGTCGCCGCGCTGCCGGCCGGGCGGCTGGTGAGAGCCCAGCGGAAGGTCAGCGGGTCACCGTCCACGTCCGTGGAGGGCGACCCGTCGAGGGTCACCGTATCGCCCACCAGCACGCTCTGGTCGGGGCCAGCATCGGCCACCGGGGCGGAGTTCGCGGTGGAGACCGTGACGGTGTCCGGGGCGCTGGCGGCGGACCCATCGCTCACCGTGAGCCGGAGCTGGTAGCTGCCGGGGACATCCGGCACCAGCGCCGGACTCACCGCGGTGGGATCGGAGATCGCTGCCATGCTGCCCGCAGGCGCCGAGACAAGGAGCCACGAGAAACTCAGGGCGTCGCCGTCCACGTCCGAGGAACCCGAGCCGTCCAGGATCACCGTGGCGCCCACCGGGGCGCTGCGATCCGGGCCGGCGTCGGCCACCGGGGCGGAGTTCACGGTGGAGACCACCACGGTATCCGGGGCGCTGTCGGTGCGCCCGTCGTTGACCACCAGGGCGAGCTGGTAGGTCCCCGGCTCATCCAGGGTGAAGCTCGGTGCAACTGCATTGGCATCGGAGAGCACGGCGGCACTGCCCGCCGGCCGGGACGTGAAGGCCCAGCGAAAACCGAGGCTGTCGCCGTCGGCATCCGCCGAACCCGAGCCGTCGAGCTGGACCCGGGCGCCGACCGGGGCGCTGCGATCCGGGCCCGCGTCGGCCACCGGCGGGGTGTTGGTAGCGGTGATGGAGACGAGGTCGGGGGCGCTGTCGGTGGCGCCGTCGTTCACTAGCAGGCGCAACTGGTACACGCCCACGCTATCCGCCACGAAGCTCGGCGTCGCGGTCGCGGCGCCGGTGAGCACGGCCGCGCTGCCGGCCGGCCGGCTGGCGAAGGCCCAGGAGAAGCTCAGCGCGTCGCCATCGGCGTCGCTGGAACCGCCGCCGTCCAGCGCCACGGTGGCACCCCGCGGCACGCTGCGATCCGGGCCGGCGTCGGCCACCGGCGCGGTATTGGGGGTAACGATGGCGCAGCGCGGCAGGGTGCACTGGAGCACGCACATACGGGCGTCCCCCAGGTTAATGGTGCCGTCGCCGTCGATATCGGCTGGGTCGTCGGGTCCCGTGGCGGGCTGGTTGCGCCGCGCTGCGATCAGGTTGATGTCGTTGAGATCGACATCGGCGTCGAGATCCAGATCGCAGGCCTGCGTCTGGGCCCGGGCCGCGGGGACGATGTGCTCCAGCAGCCAGACCAGCCTGGCGGCGGCGGGGGCCTCAGAGGCGCGCAGGCCGCCCTGCGCCGGGATCTGTCCCACGGCCAGCGCCAGCAGCGCCAACGCGGGGAGCAACAGGCCCATGGCCCGGGATCTGCGGGACCGACGCGTCGGTCGGGGGGCGTGAACCTGGGGCATGGCCTGGGTCTCCTTGGCTCAGAGGGAACGGGGGGTCAATCGACGGGATTGTGTCGGGCCACGGGGGGCGGATGATTCGCGCAGGCGCGGGCCTGCAGGCAGGGCACGCAGAGCACAATGGCGTCCGCGTGGAGGCGCGGGGACGGCGCAAGCCGCCACCGGGCGGCGCGGCGCTCAGCCATGCCGGGGCCGGCGGCCGACCAGCAGGCCCAAGCCACCGGCCAGCAGCAGCAGGGTGGCGGGGGCGCTGACGGCCACCGGGGGCTGTGTCCCCGTCACCACCGCCCCGCGGGCGGCATCCAGGGCCAGCGGCTGGCCGAAGGCATCATTGAGCGCATTCACAGCGTCAAGGGTGATGGCCGTGGTGGCGCCGGGCGCCAGCAACGCCACATCGAAAGTGAGCGTGGCGAGGGTAAAGCGGCTGCCCTGGAGCTGGTCCAGAAACGGCGCCACGCACAGCACACAGCTCGCTGAGTCCGCCTCCAGCAGGCTCAACTCGGCGACGTTGACGCGTCCACCCCCCAGATCTCCCTGGCTGAAATCGATGGCCTCGAACAGGCTTGGGTCCCCCAGAGAGTCCCCCAGGGTCAGCCCGGTGAAGCTCAGCGCAGCCGGGTCAAAGGCGACATCCACATCGAAGTCGCCCAGCGAATCCGGTCCGCCGGCGGTAAGTCCGTCCACCACCAGGGAGACGGCCAGCGGATCCCCGACCCCCACCACGGCAACATCCGGCTCCAGGCTGAGCACGACAGCGGACACCGGCTGACTCGCCAGCACCAACGCACTGGCAAGCGCTCAGGCGCGCAAATACCCGAGACAGGTTTTCATGGAGTCTCCTTGGCCGGTGGGGCAATGCGACCGGTCGCCATCGCGTGCGGGCCGATGGCGCGCAGCAGGCGTGAGGAAATGCGGAAGGGGTGAGGCCGGCAGCCATCGAGCGGCCCGGGCGCGAGCCGGCCCCGCGCTGGCGTCTGCGCATCGCGTCCAGGCGCTATCGTCCGTGACCGGTGCTCATGGGCCTGTGTCTGTCGGCCGGTCATGGCTGGCATCAACATCCCTGTCCTCATAATGCGAGGGTGCCGGGCGTCGCGAGATCGCTGCAGCGGAACCCGCAAATGTGCGGGGTGTTTGCTGCAAGGTGCGTACCTGCCCTCTTCAACGCGCGACTAACCAGTAAGTTAGACGGTGGCCCGTGGCGCGCCACCGGGCAGCAGGCCGCGAATTGTAAAATTCTCTGACACTTTGAGCCGCCCGGTCTTGGCCGAAACGACGTCGCTGCCTGTCACGCGCACGGCTTTCCGGACGCTTCCTCCACCTATGTCTTTGATTCCTGCGTCGGACAGGGGTGGCACCGCGGCAATTACCGACGCACTGTTCTGTAAAAAAACCGATAAGCGCGCTTCGCTGAGCGGGTGTTTACAAAATCCGGCACGCCGGAGCGCGGGGTGGGGATCCCGCCCGGCGCCGAGCGAAGCCCGCCGTAGGGCAGGTTGCGGAGAAACCTGCCATCGGGCAATGGCACCGGTACCGCGGATCGTTGCGGGCCCGCGGGCCCGGCGATTGGCACCCTGGCGTTTGCTACGCTGGCTCCCACGTTTCTTCGCAACGTGGGTCTACGGCGGCAGGGTCCACCGCAGGCGGCGACCGAAACCCGCCGTAGGGCAGGTTGCGAAGAAACCTGCCATCGGGGCGGTGGGATGGTTACCGCGGATCGGTTCGGGCACGCGGGCCCGGGGACTGGCGTCCTGGCGCTGGCTACGCCGGCCCCCACGTTTCTTCGCAACGTGGGTCTACGGCGGGGGTCTGCACCGCAGGCGGCGACCGGAGCCCGCCGTAGGGCACGTTGCGAAGAAACGTGCCACCGGGGGCAAGATGTCGGCTGCCGGGAGCAGCCGACCTACCGGCTGCCGCCGAGCCTTGATCAGCCGGCCAACTGAGACAGAGACATGATCAGGACCGCCGAACCGAAACGGGAACGCCCGTGCATGAACGAGGGCCGAGACAATGAACGGCTTGTAACGACATTGTCCGGACAACTATGATGAGGGCATCCAACGTCCGGAGGGACATTCATGAGCGCCCCGAATCTTTCCAAGAGCGAACGCATTGACGTCCGTGCAAGCACGCCGGTCAAGCAACTGCTGCAGGAAGCAGCGCGCGCCTGCCACAAGAACGTCAGCGAGTTTCTGCTCGACGCGGGAGTGACGGCGGCCGCGCAGACGCTGGCGGATCGTCGCCATTTCGTGCTGGACGAGGCGCAATGGCAGGCGTTCCAGGAAGCGCTGGATCGGCCGGTGAAAGCCAAGCCGCGCTTGAAGAAGCTGCTGCGTGAACCCGGAGTGCTGGATTGACCGTTGCCTACGCACCCGTTCGCAAGCTCGCGGCGGCGGATCAGACCGATACTTTCGACTGCGGCCAGGCCGCGCTGAACCAGTTCCTGCAGCGCTACGCGCTCGTCAACCAGAAGGCCAACAGCGCGCAGACCCATGTCTGCTGCCAGGGTGAGGTGGTGGTCGGCTTCTACAGCCTCGCCGTCGGCAGTGTCGATCCGCAAGCCGCACCTGCGAGGGGGACGAAGGGCCTGGCGCGTCACCCGGTGCCGGTCATGATCCTGGCCCGGCTCGCGGTGGACAAGGAACATCAGCGCCGGGGCCTGGGCCAGGCGTTACTCAAGGATGCGCTGCTGCGCACGGCACAGGCCGCCGACATCGCCGGCATGCGTTGCCTGCTGGTGCATGCCAAGGACGATGCGGCTCGGCGCTGGTACGAGTCCTGGGAATTCGAGCCCAGCCCTACCGATCCGTATCACTTGTTCCTGATGCTCAAGGATCTCAAGAGCTTGTTGAGCTGAATTGGGACGCGCCGGTTGTCTTGCACGGTGCAACCCCGTTACAGCGCTGTCCCGCCAACGGGACAGACTGCCACGCCGCCACCCCATCCCGCGCGCCATCGGCCATGGCCACGTCCCCCGGAGCGGCGGAGGCGCTGCGCCGTCGGGAATACTCCGCAAGGATCTTCCCTGCGCTCTCCCTCCACGTTGCGGCGCAACTTGACGGGGATTGCGAAAATCCTGCATATCCTGTCCGCACCCGCACTTGGCAGCCCTCCCATGCAGATCACCGTGAAGCTGTTCGCATCCCTCTCCAAGCACCTCCCCCCTGAGGCGGAAGGCAACATCGTGCGCATCGAAGTGCCGGACGGGACCACTCCCCTGGATGTGGTACGGCGGATGCATGTACCCGAGAAGATGGCTCACCTGGTGGTCATTAACGGGGTCTATGTGGCCCCCGACGAGCGGGGCCGCAGGCCATTGGAGGAGGGCGAGGAACTGGCCATCTTCCCGCCGGTGGCCGGCGGCTGACCGGCACCGCAGAAGAGGCCGGCAGCCGGCGTCGGGCCGGCTGCCACACCCGGGGCGGCGCATTCGCTAACCCCGTGGGACGTTTATCTGCTGTGAGGAGGAGACCCAATGCAGAAAGCGCTGAACATCGACCCCATGAAATGCACGGGGTGCCTGCAGTGCGAAATGGCCTGTTCCTACGAGAACGAGGGCGTGTTCAACCCGGCGAAGTCCCGCATCAAGGTCTTCACCTTCCACCACGAAGGGCGCTACGCCCCCTACACCTGCACCCAGTGCGACGAGGCCTGGTGCCTGCACGCCTGCCCGGTGGAGGCCATCGTCTACAACCGGGAAACCGGCTCCAAGGACGTGCTCGAAGACGTCTGCGTGGGCTGCAAGGTGTGCACCATCGCCTGCCCGTTCGGCACCGTGAACTACAACCCGGACAGCGGCAAGGTCATCAAGTGCGACCTGTGCGGCGGCGATCCGGAGTGCGCCAAGGCCTGCCCCACCGACGCCATCACCTACGTCGATTCCAGCCAGCTGGGGTTCGACCGCATGCGCGCCTGGGCCGCCCAGGGCCTGAATTCCGCCACCCAGGCGCAGACCTCTGCGCCCCGCAGCTGAAAGCCGGGAGGACGAACACCATGGCCTGGACACGCAATGTGATGCGGGTGAACCTCAGCGAGGGCACCATCAGCCGCGAACCCCTCAACATGGAGTGGGCCGAGCGCTACCTGGGGCAGCGCGGGCTCGCCACCAAGTACTTCGTGGAAGAGGTGGACCCCAAGGTCGATCCCCTCTCCGCCGAGAACAAGCTGATCATGACCACCGGCCCCCTGACCGGCACCATGGCCGCCACGGGCGGGCGCTACTCGGTGGTCACCAAGGGCCCGCTAACCGGGGCCATCGCCTGCTCCAACTCCGGCGGCTTCATCGGCGCCGAGTTGAAGAACGCCGGCTGGGACATGATCATCTTCGAGGGCGCCTCCCCGAAGCCGGTATACCTGTACATAGAGAACGAGAAGGCGGAGCTGCGCCCGGCGGACGACCTGTGGGGCAAGTCGGTCTGGGAGACCGACGAACTGCTCCACAAGAAGCACCAGGATCCGCAGCTGCGGGTGGCCACCATTGGCCGCTCCGCCGAGGCCGGCTGCCTGTACTCCGGGGTCATCAACGACATGCACCGGGCCGCCGGGCGCTCCGGCGTGGGCACCGTGATGGCCTCCAAGAACCTCAAGGCCGTCGCCGTGCGCGGCACCAAGGGCGTGGGCAACATCAAGGATCCGAAGCGCTTCATGCAGGCGGTCAACGACGGCAAGAAGGTGCTGGCCGAGAACGCCGTCACCGGCGAGGGCCTGCCCACCTACGGCACCCAGGTGCTGATGAACGTGATCAACGAGGTGGGGGCGCTGCCCACCCGCAACATGAAGGACGTGCAGTTCGAGGGGGCGAGCAAGGTCTCCGGCGAGGCCATGCACGAGAAGCGCCCCACCGACGGCCGGCCCAACCTCACCACCAACGCCGCCTGTTTCGCCTGCACCATCGCCTGCGGGCGCATCTCCACCATCGACCAGGGCCACTTCACGGTGGAGAACAAGCCCCAGTACTGGGGCGCCTCCGGCGGCCTGGAGTACGAGGCGGCCTGGGCGCTGGGCCCGGACACCGGGGTGGACGACCTCGACACCCTCACCTACGTGAACTTCCTCTGCAACGAGGACGGCATGGACCCGATCTCCTTCGGCTCCACCGTGGCGGCCGCCATGGAGCTGTTCGAGCAGGGCAGGATCACCACCGCCGACACCGGCGGCATGGAGCTGAAGTTCGGTGATTCCAAGGCGCTTGCCTGGGCCGCCGAGGTGACCGCCCGCGGCGAGGGCTTCGGCAAGGATCTGGGGCTGGGCTCCCGGCGGCTGTGCGAGAAGTACGGCGAGCCGGATCTGTCCATGACCGTCAAGAGCCAGGAGTTCCCGGCCTACGACCCGCGCGGCATCCAGGGCATGGGCCTCGCCTACGCCACCTCCAACCGCGGCGCCTGCCACCTGCGGGGCTACACGGTGGCCTCGGAGGTGCTGGGCATCCCGGAGAAGACCGACCCGCTGGTGACCGACGGCAAGGCCGGGCTGGTGAAGGCCTTCCAGGACGCCACCGCGGCAGTGGACTCCTCCGGGCTGTGCCTGTTCACCACCTTCGCCTGGACGCTGGAGAACATCGCCCCCCAGGTGGACGCCGCCTGCGAGGGCGAGTGGACCGCCGAGAACATGCTGGAGCTGGGCGAGCGCATCTGGAACATGGAGCGCGACTTCAACCTGGCGGCCGGGCTCACCGGCAAGGACGACACCCTGCCCAAGCGGCTGCTCAAGGAGGCCGCCAAGACCGGCCCCGCCAAGGGCCGGGGCAACGACCTGGAGCAGATGCTGCCGGAGTACTACCAGCTCCGCGGCTGGTCGCCGGAGGGTGTGCCGACGCCGGAGACCCGCCGGCGCCTGGGTCTCTAGCGCCGCCCGGCCATGCCCACCACCACCGGGGCCCGGCGATGCGCCGCGGCCCCGGTGCCCTTCGAGGGAGCCCATCATGCAGCATGTCATCATCGGCGCCGGGCCGGCGGGGGTGATCGCCGCCGAGCACCTGCGCCAGCTCGACCCGGACGCCCGGATCACCCTGCTGGGGGACGAACCCGAGCCCCCCTACTCCCGCATGGCCCTGCCCTACCTGCTGGTGGGCAACATCGACGAGCCGGGCACCTACCTTCGCAAGTCCGACGGTCATTACCAGTCCCAGGGCATCGAGCTGCGCCAGGGCCGGGCCGAGCGGGTGGACCGCGACGCCCGCCAGGTCCGGCTGGCCGGCGGCGAGACGCTGGCCTACGACCGGCTGCTGGTAGCCACCGGCTCACGGCCGGCCTCGCCGCCCATCCCCGGCGTGGACCTGCCGGGCGTGGTGCCCTGCTGGACCCTGGAGCACGGCCGGCGCATCGCCGAGCGGGCCCAGCCCGGCTCCCATGTGGTGCTGATGGGCGCCGGCTTCATCGGCTGCATCATCCTGGAGTCCCTGGTGCAGCGGGGCGTGAAGCTGACCGTGGTGGAAATGGAAGACCGCATGGTGCCGCGCATGATGAACGCCACCGCCGGCGGCATGCTCAAGCACTGGTGCCAGTCCAAGGGCGTCACGGTGCTCACCTCCACCCGGGTGGAGGAGATCAGCGAGGCCGGTGACGGCCTGAATGTGCGCCTCGACAACGGCGACACTCTGGAGGCGGCGCTGGTGATCTCCGCCACCGGCGTCAAGCCCAACACCGAATGCCTGGAGGACACCGGCCTGGAAATGGACGGCGGCGTGCTGGTGGATGCTCACATGCGCTCCAGCGACCCGCACATCTACGCCGCCGGCGACGTGGCCCGCAGCCGGGACCTCTCCACTGGCGAGTACTCGGTGCACGCCATCCAGCCGGTGGCCGCCGACCACGGCCGCATCGCCGCGACCAACATGGCCGGCGGCAACGCCAGCCACGTCGGCAGCCTGAACATGAACGTGCTGGACACCCTGGGCCTGATCTCGGCGTCCTTCGGCCTGTGGATGGGCAGCGAGGGCGGCGACAGCGCCGAGCTCCACGACCCGGAGCGCTACCGCTACCTGAACCTGCAGTTCGACGACGACGTGCTGGTGGGGGCCTGCAGCCTCGGCTGGACCGAGCACGTGGGGGTGCTGCGCGGCCTGATCCAGGGCCGCATCCGCCTGGGGCGCCACAAGCAGGACCTGATGCAGGATCCCACCGGCATCATGGTGGCCTACCTGGGCTCCACCCAGACCTTCCACACCCCCGAGGCCAGGCTGCCCAATTGAATGGCCCGCCGAGGGTGGTCACTGCCGCCTCGCCTCACCGCGGGCCGATGCCTATCTCGGCGGATGGTTACCGAATAATTTCGCGAGAACTTCAGGATGGTTCCACCCGGCGCCGACCGAAGCCCGCCGTAGGGCACGTTGCGAAGAAACGTGCCATCGGGCGGTGGTCCGGGTGCCTCAGCTTGGGCCGGGCACGCGCCCCGGGGCCGAGCGCCATGGCGCTGGACGCTGGTCCCCAGGTTTCTTCGCAACGTGGGCCTACGGCGGGCGTATCCAAGGCAATGCCGAGACTCGGCGGCGCCGGGGGTAAGCACCCATGTCGGCTCGGCGCCCAGACAAACCAGGCAACGCCGGATGGTCTGTCCAGCGAGGTCTTGTGACAAGGTCAGCTCCATGAACGACTCCGCTCCCAGCCCCTGGCGGCGCACCATGGGCATCACCCATGCCGAGTTCCTGCGCAGCCTGCCGCCGGCACTGAAGGGCGCCGCGTTCAGCGCCGAGGGCCCGGAGATCACCATCCCCTGGCCCCCCGGCGTCATCCACATCACCCTGGGCCCCCAGGGCAGCCGCCGGCTGGGGTCCTTGAGCCTTCCCGCCACCGAGGTGGAGATCCGCTTCGAGGGCCTCTCCCAGGCACAGGCCGACGC
>CAZAQB010000102.1:0-11851 GCA_964487155.1 uncultured Ectothiorhodospiraceae bacterium | reverse complement strand
TCGGGCGCTGGTTCGCCGGCGGCCGGGAACTCTCCGGCGGCCAGTGGCAGAAGGTGGCCGTGGCCCGGGCCTTCATGCGCCAGGGCGCCGACATCCTGGTGCTGGACGAGCCCACCGCCGCCATGGACGCCGAGGCCGAAGCCCAGGTGTTCGAGCATTTCCGATCCCTGACCCGGGAGCGCATGGCGATCCTGATCTCCCACCGCTTCTCGACGGTGCGCATGGCCGACGAGATCGTGGTCATGGAGGAGGGCCACATCGTGGAACGCGGCGACCACCAGCGGCTCATGGCCGCCGACGGCATCTACGCCCGGCTGTTCACGCTGCAGGCGGCGGGGTATCGGTGAGGGGTCAGTTCGTCAGCCACAGATGAACACGGATGAACGCCGATGAGGGGGTTTGGTCCGGGGCGCGTGAGGGGCATGCGGCAGAACGATTCGCGTTTATCCGCGTTCATCTGTGGCCGATGAAACCACCCGGGCCACCGCCGCGGGCCCGGGTGCGACTGCCGAGCTGCGCGCTCACAGATAGCGCCGCGGCCCCTGCTCCGGGTCCGCGCCCGGCGCCGCAGCGGCATGCACCGCCTCGGCCAGGGCGGCGTCGGCCTCGGCGGGCCCCAGCGTCCGGCAGGCGGCCTCCCAGAGCCGGTTCACCAGGCTGCGGCCGGTGGGCTCGTCGGGGGCCGGCTCCGGCGCCCTGCCGCCGGCCAGCCAGTCCCGGTAGGCCCGGGCCTGGTCCGCGTCCGGGAACTCCGCCTGCAGGGCGTTCTCCAGCATGGCGCTCGCCTCGGACGGCTCGCCGCGCCGGGCCAGCCCCTGGTGCAGGGCGTTCAGCAGAGACCGAAGCGGGTCGTCGGCCGCCGCCCCGGCGGCCGGCTTGCCGGCCTGGCCGCGGGGCTGGAAGCTGTGCCGCAGCAACTCCACGTAGATGGGATCGGCCAGCCGGGGACGCTCCAGGGCGGCCGCCACCTGCTCCGCCAGGGGCCGCAGGGACACCCGGCCACCATCCCGGCGCTGCCGGTGCCAGAGCTCCATGGCCAGCGCCACGGCCTCCTCCGGCAGGCTGGCGCGGAACGCCGCCTCCATGGCCTGATCCTGGTTCGATCTTTGCTGTGGGGGAACCCCCCTCCCCCGACCCTGTTGCGCCATGGCCCCTCCGGACCACCTGCAGCACCTCGGTGGAGTATACCTGCCCGGCCGCCCCACGCCCCGGAAACGCACGGCGTCAACGCTCCCGACGCCCCGCGCCGAGCTTCATGCCCGGCTCCACCAGCCGCTCCGGCGCACCGATCCAGGCGTAGGCCAGCAGGCAGGGCTCCCGTGCGCCCACGGTGATGCGATGGCTCTGGCCCGGCTGATTGAGGATCAGCGAACCGGGGGCGTACACCGCGCCGTCGTTCTCCGACCAGGCCCCGGACAGGGAGATGTAGGACTCGGCGATGCCGGGGTGGGCGTGTTGGGGGTAGACGCAGCCCGGCGCGAACAGCACCAGCCCCAGGATCAGCTCGCTGGCGATCACTGGCCCCCGGGGGCCCAGCAACTCGGCGTAGGCGAAACGCCGGGCCAGGTGGGGCGGGACACGGCTGTATCCGTACTCCCAGGTAAGCTCTGCGGCGACCCGCGCCAGCGACCGGCAGAGCCCCGCCAGGGGACCGGCGCAGCCGTTGTCCAGAGCCCGGCTCCAGTGGGCCACCACCGGCTTGGCGGCAGGCTGCCGGGGCTCCACGGGCGGGTCGGCCGCCACCGTGCGGCTCAGGGCCTCACGCACCCGCCGCAGGTGACCGCGGATTACACCGCTGCCGCCGGCGGACCCCTGGCGGTACAGGCTGTCGTACTCCCACAGCAGGTAGTGCCAGTCCGGGTGGGCCGAGAGCCGGTTCATGAGCCTCCACCGAAACCGCCCGCCGCCTCCCCATGAGGCCGGGCCATGGCCTGAATGCTTGCGCTCCGGGCGCGAGCCGTCCGGATACCGACAGGTTAGACTGGCACGGGTCAGCCGCCGCCGCGCCCCATGGCCAGCTCGAGGATCCGCCCTTGTCCAAGCACGCGCTGATCGTCGACGACTCCAAAACCGCCTGCCGCATTCTCGCGCAGCTGCTGCAGCACTACGGCATCGAGTCCAGCTCGGTGCACTCCGCCGAGGAGGCCCTGGAATACCTGCGCCACAACCGGCCGGACATGATCTTCCTGGACCACGGCATGCCGGGCATGGACGGCCTGGAGGCCATGCGGGTCATCAAGGGCAACCCGGAGACCGGCCGCATCCCGGTGATGATGTACACCGGCAAGGAGGGGGACGTGTACGTGGGCCAGGCCCGCGCCCTGGGAGCCGCCGGCGTGCTGCCTAAAACCCAGCTTCAGGAGCGTCTGGCGGACGCCCTGGCGAAGCTCGAGGCCCCCGAACCCGCCCCGCCGCCGCCACCGGCGGCCCCGGCGGCGGAGCCCGGCGATGTTCGCGCACTGCTGCGCGACGTGCAGTCGGAACTCTCCCGGCAGATGTACCTGATCCTCACCGAGGAACAGATCTCCCGCAAGGGCCAGATGCGCGGCCTGCAGGGCAGCATCGAGACCGCCCTGGAGCGGCGCCTGGAGGAGCTCGCCCGGCGCCTGGAGGCGGACCAGGAGATCATGCTGGACAACGTCGCGCAGCAGACCCGTCGACGGCTGCGGGGCCTGTGGCTGGTGACCGGCCTGCTGCTGCTGCTGGGACTGGGGCTGGTGTGGCAACTGCAGGGGCTCGACACCGGCCTCGACCGGCTGGCGGCCCGCACCGAGGCGCTGGCGGCCTCGCGGGTGGGCACCACCCCAGGATTCCCGCCCCCGCTGGCGGGCGCCCCCACGCGCACAGAGCGGGCGCCCACGGCGGAGCCGGGCCCGCGGCTGCTGGGCCTGGCGCCGGACGGCGCAGGCCACCAGGTGAAGACGCCGCCCGGCTACCTGTTCCGCGTGGACGGCGCCGGCGACATCGGCTTTCCCCTGCCGGAGCGTCACTTCCTGGCGCCGGACTGCAACGGCACCCCGCTGGTGGAAAGCCCGGCAGGGCTGGTGTTCCAGGACGTCAGCGGCCGCCTGTGGTACACGCCACTGGACGGAACGGCCGCATTGGAGCGCCCGGTTTCGGTGATGGGCCCGGCCGGTGACTGCGCCGCCCATGCCGCCGGCCCCACGGCCCTGCGGGCGCTGCAGCCCAACGACCCGGAGCTGACCGGCGTGACCCTGGAGCAGCAGCCCCTGGACCTGAGCCGCCTGCAGTGAGTCCACGCGCTCCGACCAGCGAGTGAGTGAAAAGGAGCTCCCATGGGACGCGAGAGCGACCGTATCGGCAGCCAGATCGGCTGCCTGCGCACCCTGGACATCCCCGCCGCCCTGATCTCCACCTCCGGCTTCCACTGCGAAGTCTGGCACGCCGCCGGTGCGGTGCTGCGCGGCGGCGTGCGCCGCGAGCTGGACTTCGTCATCAAGGTCTCCCGCGCCCCCTGCACGCTCCCCGAGGTGCGCGCGCTGGCCCGGGAACACGCCCAGCTGCGGGCGCTGCTGGAGGAGATGATTCCCCCCACCGTGTTCGTGGCCACCCGCATCGCCGAGCAGCACAGCGTGCTGGCGCTGGCCGGCGCCGTGGGGCGCTGGTTCGACGTCGGCAACCCCAGCAACGAGGTGGAGGCCGTGCCCCTGTTCCGCCGCCTGCACCGGGCCCGGGACCAGTTGCGGCGCTTCGTCGAGGTGGCCGTGGAACTGCACCGGCGCGAGCAGAAGGTCATCGACCTGTACGGCGTGGAGAACCTGGTTCTGGACCGGCGCCAGCGGCTGCACTACGTCGACAGCTTCCGGGTGTTCTTCCACGAGGATCTGCTCCACGCCCTGGACGACCCGGATCCGGGGCTGGCCCACCGGATTTCCGTATCCCGCAGGCGCCTGGAATACCTGCAGCACCTGTTGGAGGAGTCCACCCCGCCCGCCTGAACTCCCCGTGCTCGGTAACGTGAAGCCCGTCAACGCCCGCTCGCGGGCGATAGTCTTGACTGGCTGCCGGGCGGGCCGGACGGCCCGAGCCCGGCTCCCCACGGGGGGCAGGCCATCAAATTTGCGGAGATATTTCTCCCTGGGGGGACAAGGATCATGCGGGGAACGAATCACATGGGTGCCTGCCGGCGCCGCAGCACCGCGGCCGTGCTGGCCGCAGCCGGCACCACGCTGCTGGCGATCACGCCGGCCCAGGCTCTGGACAGCTTCCTGGTGGGCGCCCGGGGCACCGCCATGGCGGGCGCCCAGACCGCGGCGGTGGACGACGAGACCGCCCAGTACTACAACCCGGCCGCCTTCGGCTTTTTCGGCCGCACCGCCGAGGACGGCGACACGCTGCCCATGGACAACAACAACCTGGGCCGCAAGGACTGGGGCCTGGGCGCGGACGCGGGCGTGGGGTTCCGCGCCGCGGGCGACATGGCCGAGTTCGCCGACCGGCTGGCCGACGTGGACCTGGACGACCTCGCCGACACCAGCGACATCACCACTCGGGAGCTCTCCGATCTGGTGCAGCTGGCCAATGATCTGGCCGGCGTCGACAACCCCGGCACCGGGTTGCTGGTGGACGCCAATGCCGGCGGCGGCGGGCGCTTCGGCCAGTTCGCCCTGGGCGCGCGGGTGTTTGTCCAGGTCACCGGCTTCGTCTCCGAGCTGGACCAGGAGAACCTTGGTTTCGACGTGGATACCGCCCAGGCGGTGAGCGATATCAACGCCGCCACCGACCCCGGAGACGCCAACCTGGACACCTTCACCGAGGCGCAGCGCCAGCGGCTCATCGACGCCGCCATCGCCGGCGGCGCGGCCGCGGCGGAGGCCGCCGCCGCGGTGGACCGGCTGGACGACGCCGGCCGCGACGCGCAGCTGTCCCGGGACGACCTGGAGCAGGCCGTGGACGTGCTGGCCTCCACCCTGGAGAACTCCGGCACCGGCGGTTCCATCGACGACAACCAGACCGAGGTCACGGTGCGCGGCTTCGGCCTGCTGGAAGTCCCGCTGAGCGCCGGCTACGCGCTCAACCACCACTGGTCCCTGGGTGCCAGCGTGAAATTCATGCGCGGCCGGGTGTATGCCACCACGGTGCGGGTATTCGACGAGGGTGCCGAGGACGCGCTGGAGAGCTTTGACGAGAATTTCAAGGAGTCCAGCAACGTGGGCCTGGACGTGGGGATCATGGGCCGCTACCGCTGGTTCAACGTCGGGCTCATCGGCCGCAATCTCAACAATCCCAGCTTCGATGGCCCCACCATCGATGGGCGAGATTTCGACGACGTCACCGTGGAGCGCCAGTTCCGGGCCGGGGTGGCCTTCATCCCCTTCGAGACCCTGACCCTGTCCATGGATCTGGATCTCACCGCCCAGGATCTGGAGCTGCCCAGCGGCGAGACCCGCTATCTGGCGGCCGGCCTGGAGTGGGACGCCTTGCGGATGCTGGCACTGCGGGGCGGCGTCTACAAGAACCTGGAGGACAGCGACGCCGCGCCGGTGCTGTCCGCGGGCCTGGGACTCAACCTGTGGGCGACGCGCCTGGATCTGGCCGCCGCCGTGGCCCCGGAAACCGCCACCGTGGATGGCGAGGACATTCCCGAGGAATTCCACGCCAGCCTGGAGCTGAGCGTGGACTTCTGATCCCGCCGCCCCCGCAGCCAGCCGGCGGCGGGGGCATCTGATCGGCCCACCCGTTACCATGCGATCGGAGCAGCGATTGCAGGATATCGAGCCATGGGGTGGGCGCCTTGGCCTGACCTTCGCGGTGGGCTCTGAGCAGTGATTTGTGGGTAATGGGCAGGGCTGACGGCCTTGGCATTCGCTACGCCGGCCCCCACGTTTCTTCGCAACGTGGGGCTACTGCGGCTCCGATACCCCCACTTGCTGTGTCGCGCAGGGTGGGCTGAGCGCCGCGAAACCCACCGTCTGCGCGGCGAACTGGGAGCGCAACACATGTTCCGTCAACGAGCGCGAGGCCGCCGGTCGTGGGGCTTCGAACCGTGTCGGCTGGCATGATTCCGAGCCATGGCTGAGCGGCTCGCCACCCCGTCCCCCTGGATCCGGGCCTTCGCGGCACGGGTGCCGGCGGGCGCTGAGGTGCTGGATCTCGCCTGCGGGCGGGGCCGGCACTGCCGGCTGTTCCTGGCGCTGGGCCATCCGGTCACCGCCGTCGACCGCAACGCCGAGGCCCTCGCCGCCCTGCCGGCGGACCCCCGGCTGACGGCCATCGAGGCGGACCTGGAGGCAGGCCCCTGGCCGCTGGAGGGACGGCGCTTCGCCGGCGTGGTGGTGTGCAACTACCTGTGGCGGCCACTGATGCCGCGTATCGCCCAGGCGGTGGCCCCCGGCGGCGTGCTGCTGTTCGAGACCTTCGCCGCCGGCAACGAGCGCTTCGGCCGTCCGGCCTGCCCCGACTACCTGCTGGAGCGCGAGGAGCTGCTGCGCTGGTTCTCGCCGGCACTGCGGCCGCTCGCCTACCGCCATGGGCGCGACCCCGGTCCGCCGCCGCGGATGCGCCAGGCCCTGTGCGCGGTCCGGGAGACCTGAGACAGCGCTTGCGCGACTGGGAGGAACCTGGCCATACCGCTGATCCTCCGCTTGACGCTGTTCGTGCTGTTCTGGCCGGCGCTGCTGGTGGCAGTGCTCACTTACCGCGAGTGGCGGGCCCCGGAACCGGTCACCCCGCTCTCGGAGACCCGGCTGTCCAACGCCCGGGTCCAGCACCCGGTGTTCCACCCCATCGCCGTGCGCGCCCTGGCCCGCTACCGGGCCCTGCCGCGGCCGCAGCAGCGGGCGCTGAAACAGAACCTGCGCCAGGCGCTGCAGCCGCTGGACCAGTGGCTGACCGAGCTGGAGGCGGCCGATCCCCGGGTGCTGTGCGTGGGCGAACTGCATCGCCCAGCCACCCGGCGCTTCCTGGCCCGGCAGTTGTTCGCCAGGCTGCCGGTGGACGTGCTGTTGCTGGAGGCCGACCCGGCTCAGGTCCGGCGGCTGCGAGAGCGGACCCTGGCCGGCGACGCCCTGGTGGGACTGCGCGGGGCGGACGCGGCGGAGCTGCTGCGGGCGGCGCTCGCGCGCAATCCCCGGCTCGCCCTGGCGGGCATCGAGGAGCGCCAGCGCCAGGCGCGATCGCGGGGCGGCCAGGGCAACCGTGATCGTTCCATCGCCGTGAACTTCTGGAACCAGTACCGCAACGGGGCCCGCCACGCCATCCTCTACGGGGCGCTGCACTGCTCCCACCGCCCCCACCGGCTGTTCGGCCGGCTACGGGCGGACGCCCCGCCGGCGCTGCGCCGGCGGATGCTGAATCTCCAGGTGCTGGGGGAGCACCAGGACGGGCCCCTGGAGGCATTCGTGTACTTCCTGGACGAACTGGATCTCGCCCCCGGCCACTTTGCCGTGGCGGATACCGGGGCCCTCCACCCGCTGGTGTACCGCTGGTTCGGCCTGCTGAACCAGCAGGTTTTCTCAGAGTTCGCTACTCTGGTCGTGTTCCGCAGCCCCGGCGCGGGCCTTCAGCCTGACGCCGGGCCGGCCGATACCCTCGATGAGAGCCAGTGATTCGCACCGCGCTTCGGTGCCCACCGGGAGGACCCTGCCATGAGCGAAAACCAACCCCGCCGCTCGGACCTCGGAGGAGCCGCTGTCGGCTCCTGGATGATGGGCCTCGCGCTGGCGAGTTCCGTGGGCACCGCCGCCGTGCTGGCCATGGTTGCCGGCGGCGGCGCCGCACTGCTAGGGGATCTGCCGCGGCCGGAGGTGCCGCCGGTCACGCCCCCCGCTGGCTGATTGCCGGGGCGGGCCGCCGGTCGACGCTCGCAGCGCGCTGCATTAGGCTGCCCCGACGGGCCGCCCGGCGCGGCCGGCAGACCGCCGGAGACGGATTGGCTTCGATGAAGAAGAAACTCCACCTGGTGGGAGCGGTACTCACCGCCGCCACCATCGCCCAGTTCCTGGTCTCGATCATGATCGTGGGGGCCTTCGGCAACCTCGCCGCCCTGCTCCTGGTCCGTCACTATGTGGCCCTGGGGCAGCTGCTGCTGATTCCGGCCGTGCTGGTGACCGTGTTTACCGGCCTTGCACTCGCCACCGGGCGGCGCTCGGCCCTGGTCCAGGCCAAGATGCGGCGCATGACAGTGGTCACCACGCTGCTGCTCCTGCTCGCCGCCCCGGCGGCGCTGTTCCTGGACATGAAGGCCAGTGCCGCGGCCTTCGATCAGACCTTCGTGCTGGTGCAGTTCGGCGAGCTGCTGGTGCTCGGCGTCTGCCTGCTGCTGCTGGGCCGCAACATTCGCGATGGCATGCGCCTGAGCGGCCGGCTGGCACCCCCTCCGCCGGCCAGCCCGTCCGGCTGAGCGCCACCCCGCCCCCGCCTGCCCGGGCGGACCCGCCCCGATGTCACGCCCACGCCCGGCCGCCGCCCGCGCACTGGGCGCCACTCTGGCCGCACTGCTGGCTGGCCCACCGGCCTCGGCCGCCCTGGAGAGCCTGGAGCTGCGTCTCGGCAACCTCCGGGGGGACGGCTGGAGCGCCGCAGAACTGATCCTGCACCTGGACCTCGGCCCCGACGGCGCTCCCCGGGCGGGACGCCTGCGGGCCGCCCGCCTGGAACTCCAGGACGCCGGCCTGAGCCTGCGCGATCTGGACATCCGCTGCCCCCGGATCCACGCCCGGGACGGCAGCTACCGCTGCGCCGCCGGCGAGATCCAGGCCCGGCTGCCGATGCTGGGATTGCGCCGGGCGGCCATCAGCCTGGCCTACCTGCCGGCGCAACGCCGCCTGGAACTGCGCCTCGAGGACCCGCCGCCGCAGCCCCTCGGCCTGCGGGCCGAGGCCTTGTGGACGGCCGGCGGCCCCTGGAGCCTGCACCTCCAGGGAGCAGATGTTCCGCTGGAGAGGCTCGCCGAGCGGGCGGCCGGCCTGTGGCCGGCCGACTGGACGGCAGCCGGAAGGCTCGACCTGGACGCCCGGATCTCCGGCGCCGCCGGGGAGCAACCCCGCAGCCTGGGAGAACTGCGCTGGAGCGCCCTGGGGTTCAGCGGTCCCCAGGGCCTGCGGGCCGCAGAGGCCCTGGAGGGCCAGGTGCAGTGGCAGGCCCGCCGCCGGGACGGTGCCTGGAACGCCTTCCTGGAGACCTCCACCGCCGCCGGCCAGCTCTACCTGGATCCGGTGTTCGTGGACTTCAGCTCCCATCCCTTGGAGGCGCAGGGCCTGGTCCGCTGGGACCCGCTGGCGGGCCTGCTGGAGGGCCTGGAAGTGGTGTTGAACCAACGGGAGCTGGTGGATCTGCGGGGCGATCTGCGCCTCGCCTGGCCATCCATGGAGCCCCGGCGTGCCGCGCTGGAGCTGCGTCATGCCAGCTTGCCGGCGGCCTACGACACCTACCTGGCGCCCCTGCTGGCCGGTCGCACCGGCGGCGCCCTGAAGCTCGGCGGCAGCCTCTCCGGCGAGTTGCTCCTGGATGCCGGAGAGCCCCGCCGCCTGCAACTGCGCCTGGCGCGGGTGGAGGTGGCCAGCCCGGACGCCCGCCACAACCTGGAGGGACTGGACGGCACCCTGCACTGGAGCGCCCCGCATGAGCCGCCGCCGCCGACCAGCCGCCTGCAGTGGGCCGCAGGAAGGCTGTTCGGCCTGCCGGTGGGCAGCGCGGCGCTGGAGGCCAGCCTCCAGGGGGGCGATTTCCGGCTCACCCACCCGGCACGAATCCCCGTGCTGGATGGCGCCGTGGAGGTACAGCGCCTGGCGGCCACCGAAATGCACCGCCCCGCCCGCAGCCTGTTGCTGGACGCCCAGCTCACCCCGGTCAGCCTGACGGCCCTGACACGGGCCCTGGGCTGGCCGGAGTTCAGCGGCTCCCTGTCAGCCCGGCTGCCGGAACTCAGCTACCGGGACAACGCCGTCACGCTGGGAGGCGCGCTCAGCGCCGAGGCCTTCGACGGACGGGTCAGCGTCGAGCGCTTCAGACTGCGCGATCCCCTCGGGGCCCGTCCGGTGCTGGAGGGGGAAGTGCAGCTGCAGGGCCTGGACCTGGAACGGCTCACCCGCACCTTCCGCTTCGGGCGCATCACCGGCCGGCTGGACGGCGACATCCAGGGCCTGCGGCTGGTGGGCTGGCAGCCGGCGGCCTTCCGGGCCTGGTTCGCCACCCCCGAGGACGACCGCTCCCGCCACCGCATCAGCCAGCGGGCGGTGGAGAACCTGGCGAGCCTCGGCGGTGCCGGCGCCGGGGCCGCCCTGTCCCGGGGCCTGCTGGGCCTGTTCGAGGAGTTCCGCTACGACCGCATCGGCCTGGGTTGCGTGCTGAAGGAAGACATCTGCCTGATGCGCGGCCTGGGCCCGGCGGAGAGTGGCTACTACATCGTGCGCGGCGCGGGCCTGCCCCGGGTGGACGTCATCGGCCACAGCCGGGCGGTGCGCTGGTCAACCCTGGTGCGCCAGCTGCAGGCGGTCACGGCCGCGCCGGCGCCGGTGGTAGAGTAGGGCGGGTCGAAATCCGCGGAGTGCACCCATGGCGAGGCTCCGGCCCCTGATCCTGCTGCTGGCGGCGCTGGCGCCGCTGGCCTGCGTCACCATCAACGTGTATTTCCCGGCGGTGGCCGCCGAGAAGGCCGCCGACCGCATCATCGAGGACGTCTGGGGCCGTCAGCCCCAGGACGCGCCCGCGGCGCCGGAGTCGGGCAGCGAGCCGCCACCCCAGTCCCGGGCAACGCCGGTCTGGCTGGCCGCGCTGCAGTGGCTGGTGCCGGTGGCCCAGGCCCAGGGCGGCCAGCCGGACCTGGACATCTCCTCACCGGCGATCCGCCGCATCACCGGTTCCATGGAACAGCGCCACGCCGAGCTCAAGCCCTTCTACGAGTCCGGCGCCATCGGCCTGGCGGCGGATGGCACCCTGGCGGTGCGGGATCTGAACTCCGTGCCCCTGCCCCAGCGGGGGCGGCTGCGCCAACTGGTCGCCGCCGAGAACCAGGATCGCAACCAGCTCTACCGGGAGATCGCCCTGGCCAACGGCCATCCGGAGTGGGAGGACCAGATCCGCCAGGTGTTCGCCCGGCGCTGGGTGGAAAAGGCGCCTGCCGGCTGGTACTACCGCACCGACGCGGGGCAGTGGCGCCGCAAGTAGTGGTGATCCGGATCAACGCAGCCGGCGGCCGGCACCGGTAGCATCGACCCCTGAATCCAGTTCCCCAGGAGATCGCCCGTGATGCGCACCCCTCTCTGGCTGCTTGCCGGCTTCGCTGTGCTGGCCACCGCATGCTCCGAGCCGGACACCCAGGCCGGCAGCAACGCCGCGGCCCCGGCCAACGACGAGGCGCCGGCGGTCGAGACCGCTGCCGCTCCTGCCCAGGATCCCCACGCCAACATGGCAACGCGCGCGCCGGCCCAGGTGCGCAACGCCGGCCAGGTGCTGGTGGTAGAGAGCGCGGGCGGGTACAGCTACCTGCGGGTCCAGACCCGCAACGGCCCGGTGTGGCTCGCCACCATGCAGACGGACGTGACCAAGGGCGACCAGGTGGGCTGGGGCCAGGCGGCGCTGATGCAGAACTTCCACAGCAAGGCGCTCGACCGCACCTTCGACCAGATCCTGTTCGTGCAGGGGTTGGCCCGCGTGGAACAGCAGGGCGCGGCGGCGGGCAACACCGGCGAGGTGCTGGAAGTGGCCGAAGGCGGCGGCTACAGCTTCCTGCGCGTCGCCGGCAGCGACGGCGACGGCTGGATCGCCGCGCCCCAGACGCCGGTGGCGGTGGGCGACACGGTGCGCTGGGCGGACGGGGCGGTGATGCAGGATTTCGCCAGCGCCTCCCTGGACCGGACCTTCGAGCGGATCGTGTTCGCCTCCGGGATCA
>CAZAQB010000101.1:0-11906 GCA_964487155.1 uncultured Ectothiorhodospiraceae bacterium | reverse complement strand
TGCCCCATCCGCTGCTGGGCCGGCGCCGCGAGCGCCCCGCCGAGCACGCCCTGGGCATCCGGGGCGCGTCCCTGCACAACCTGCAGGAGCTGGATCTAACCCTGCCCCTGGGCCGGCTGGTGTGCGTCACCGGGGTGTCCGGCTCCGGCAAGAGCTCCCTGGTGCGGGGGGTGCTTGCCCCCAGCCTGGCCGCGGCCCTGGGCCAATCCCCCGGCCCGGCGGTAGGCTGCCGGCGGCTCACCGGCACCGAGGCGGTGGACCGGATGCTGGAGGTGGACCAGAGCCCCATCGGCAAGACGCCGCGCTCCTGCGCGGCCACCTACACCGGCATCTGGGACGACATCCGCAAGCTGTTCGCCGGCACCCCGGAGGCGCGCATGCGCGGGTTCGGCCCGGGCCGGTTCTCGTTCAACACCGCCGACGGCCGCTGTCCGGAATGCGACGGGCAGGGCCAGCGCAAGGTGGAGATGAGCTTCCTGCCGGACGTCACCGTGCCCTGCGAGACCTGCCACGGTGCGCGCTTCACCGCCGAGACCCTGGCGGTGCGCTACCTGGGGCTGACCGCCGCCGAGGTGCTGGACTTGAGCGTCGAGGCCGCCGCCGCCACCTTCGCCGCCCACTCGCGTATCCATCGCACCCTTCGCCTGATGGACGACGTAGGCCTCGGCTACCTGCGCCTCGGCCAGGCCAGCCCGACCCTGTCCGGCGGCGAAGCCCAGCGTCTCAAGCTGGTCACCGAGCTGGCCCGCCAGGGCAGCCCGAAGGGCCGCAGCCGCCGGGCACCGCGCACCCTCTACCTGCTGGACGAGCCCACCGTGGGCCTGCACATGGCCGACGTCGAGAAGCTGCTGCGGGTGCTGCACCGCCTGGTAGACGCCGGCGGCAGCGTGCTGCTCATCGAGCACAACCTGGACATCATCGCCGACGCCGACTGGATCGTGGACCTGGGCCCGGAGGGCGGCGACGCCGGCGGCCGGCTGGTGAGCCAGGGCTCCCCGGAGCGGATCGCCGCGCAGGACAGCCACACGGGGCGGGTGCTGCGGGAGTTTCTGGAGGGGCGGGGCCATTGAGTGCCGGGCGCCGGCGCCCGGCGGCGAGTCGCTCCCGCCAAGCCCCTGCAGCCAGCTCCGGGCGCCCCCAGGACGCCGGATGCGCTTCGCTTATCCGGCCTACGCGCCTCGCCCGGGCCGCGGTGGCGCGTCGCAGGCCCGCGTAGGCCGGATAAGGCGCGCCAGCGCCGCATCCGGCGCTCCCCCACGACGCTTCGCGACCTGGGGCTACGACGGCGCGGCAGCCAGGACTCAGTACCCAATACCACCTACCACCCGGAGGTGATGGGGATACCGCCCGGCATCGACCGAAGCCCACCGTAGGGCAGGTTGCGGAGAAACCTGCCATCAGGCGATGGCATGGGTACCGCGGACCGGTTCGGGCACGCTGGTCCGGCGATGGGCAGCTTGGCCGGCCCCCACGTTTCTTCGCAACGTGGGGCTACGGCTCCGTACCCAATACCACCGGGATCCGGTTTCGCTGCGCTCTACCCACCCTACGCCTCGGCCCGGAGCCGTTACAGCGCCTCCCGGTCGAGGCGCTGGCCGACGGATGCCAGCAGCTCCTCGGCCAGGGCGACGGCATTCTGCTGGGGCGGGTCGCTTCCCTCCCGCAGGGCGGCCAGGGTGGCCAGGTCCTCGGCGGACAAGCCGATCTCCGGCGCCAGCACCTGCCGGACGCGGGCCAGCGGGATGGGCGGCTCAGCGGTCAGGCCGAGGGCGTGGGCCAGGGTGGCCAGGCCCTGTTCCACGGCCTCCCGCAGCGGCGCCAGGGCCTCCTCCGGAAAACCGCCCTCGAGCAGCAGCCGCGCCATGCGCAGCCGCCGTTCGGCCTCGGCCAGGCGCCGGCGGGCCTCGGCCAGGCGCTGCCGGAGGCGGTCCGCCTCCCGCTGCTGAACGGCCGGGGACCGGTGCAGCGCCCGGTGGTCGTTGACGCTCAGGATGCCGGCGTCCACCAGGCGCTGGATTGCGGCCAGGGTGTCGGTGTCGATCACCTCGGCGGTAGCCGGTTCCGGGCAACGCTCCAGCACGCCCTGGATTTCCTCGCGCCGGCCCGTCAGGTCGCCGTGCACCACCGCCAGCACCGCGGGGGGGCCGTCGCCGCGCTGGAACAGGTCGAGGCGTTCCAGCCCCTGGGGATGGCGGGCCTCCAGCTCCTGGGGCAGGTCATCCAGGGTGAGGGGCTCGGCCGGCGCCGGAGCGGGCACGGCTGGGTCCGCGGCCGCGGGCCGGGCGTCCGGGGGCAGGCCCATCAGGTCGGCGACCCGCTCCATGAGCGCCTGACCGCTGGAGGGCAGCGCCATGGCGCTCTCTCCGCCCCCGTCCAGCACGCCGTCGGCCAGCGCCTGCTTGCGCTCCAGCAGGTGCAGGATGCGGTGCTCGATGCTGTCCTCGCAGACCAGGTTGATGACGCTCACCGCCCGGCTCTGGTGCTTGCGCCAGGCCCGCGCGATGCGCTGTTCCAGCTTGGCGGGGTTCCAGGGCAGATCCATGTTGATGACCACGTTGGCGGCCTGCAGGTTGAGGCCGGTGGCGCCGGCGTCGCTGCTGAGGAACAGCCGGCAGGCCGGATCCTGCTTGAAGCGGCTGATCTCGTCCCGGCGCCGGGTTTGCGGCACCTGCCCGGTGTGCAGGGCGTAGCCAATGCCGTTGGCCTCGGCATGCTCGCGCACCAGCTCCAGCATGCGGGTCCACTCGGAGAACACGAGGATCTTGTTCGCCGGCTCTTCCAGCAGCTCCCCCAGGACGGTCACCAGCTCATCGAGCTTGGGCGAGACCCGGCAGTCGGCGTCGAGGATGTAGGGCGTGTCGCAGACCATGCGCATGCAGGCGAGCTGCTGCTGCAGCCGCTTGAACTCCTCCGGCGACAGCGGCCGGTGGCGGGCGGTGTGCATCAGTCGGGCCACGCTGGCGCTGTACTCTTCGTAGCGCACCTGCTGCTCCGGGTGCATGGACACGAAGTAGGTGTTGACGGTGCGCTCCGGCAGCTCGCCCTCCACATCCGACTTGCGCCGGCGCAGCAGCACCGGGCGCAGCCGCCGGTGCAGCTCGTCGAGGTTCTTGTAGCCCTGCGGCCGGCCCCGCTCGTCCAGGTCGTAGAACTCCCGGTTGAACCGGAACAGCGGCCCCAGCAGGTGCGGGTCGATGGCCTGGGCGATGGAGTAGACCTCGTCGATGCGGTTCTCCAGCGGGGTGCCGGTGAGCACGAACAGGTAGGGGCTGCGCAGCCGCTTCACCGCCTGGGCGGTCTTGCTCTGCCAGTTCTTGATGCGCTGGGCCTCGTCGAGGATGATCAGGTCCGGCGCCAGCAGCCGTTGCAGGCTGTCCTGGTCGCTGCGGATCTGCTCGTAGTTGGCGAGATTGAAGAACGCCGGGCGGCGGTACTGCCGCAGGCGCTCCGGCCGGCGGCCCTGCACGATCTGGGCGCTCAGGCCGGTGAACTTGGCGATCTGCTCCTCCCACTCGGTCTTCAGGGACGCCGGGCTCACCACCAGCACCCGTTCGATGCCGTGCAGCCGCCGCAGCAGCTCGCTCGCCGCGACCGCCTGCACTGTCTTGCCCAGCCCCATCTCGTCGGCCAGGATGGCGCGCTCGCCGAAGGCAAGATGGAGCATGCCCTCGCGCTGGTAGTCGTAGAGGGGGTGGCGGACCACGTCCAGGTCGCGCTTGCCCGCCGCCACATCGGCCAGCAGGCGCTCGCGCGCTTCCCGCCGGGCCTGCTCGCGGCGCAGCCGCTCCACCCAGACCGTGATCTGCTCCGAAATCCGGACCTGCCTGGGCCCCAGCCGGGCGTCCTGCAGCGCCCGCGCGAGCGCGGGGATGCCCTCCAGGGGATCGCCCAGTAACTCACCGTCGCTGGAGAAGTACGGCTCCAGGGTCCGCCGCGCCCGGCTGCGGGCGCCGAGGCCATCGGCCCACAGGATGCGGATCCGCGGGCCCTCCTGGTACTGGCGGCGGCGATCCAGGTAGACCTCGGTACAGCGGCGGAGTGGGGGCTTGGCGTTCCCCAGCTGGTGCAGCACGGCCTCGATGTGCTTGCAGGTGCCAAGGCCGTTGACTTCGTAGTCCGGGCAGTCGCAGGCGTTGATGGCTTCGTTCAGGGATCGCAGCTCGACCTGGTAGCTGCGACCTTCCGCGGATTCCACCAGATAGCCGCCATAGATGACGCCACCGGGATCGGTGGGCCGGACGCTCAGCTCTCCTGTCGCCGCGCGGCGCCGCCGGCGTTCCACCTCATCGGCGTCGGTGGTCCGCCAGCCGACGCCCACCGCGGCGCGCGTGGTGCCCGCCGGTCTTTGGTTTGCGTGTTGCGCGCCGCGGTCCGCCATGGCCGTCGTGTCCTCTGTCAGCCGACGTCCTTCCAGCCAGGAATTGGAATCTCGAACTTGTGCCTCGGGCACCGTGCAATCCGCGACTGCGCGGACACACGATCCGGCTCCAAGTTCAAGGGCGTGATCCTACGGCATCGCCTGATCGGCAGGGAACCGCCGGGCTGGGGCTGCAACGCGGGCGCAAGCGGTGTCGGCGGTCGCATCAAAGCGAGGATGTCGAGGTAACCGCGGGGCCAGTGGGCTTCATCTTTCCGATACGGTGGCGCAGGGCCCCGCGGGAACCGGGGCGCCTGCTGCAGCGGCCACCCGTCAAGGGCTGAGAGTGTACCGCGCCGCCGGCAAAGCTACCCCACCCGCCGGTCCGCCGGCGCCAGGCGGGCCTGGCCGGCGACCCGCGAGATAATGGAGGTGAGTTCCAGGGGGCAGTCCTCCTGGACAAAGTGGCCGCCCCGGGCGAGGCGGCGGTGGGTCTGGCCGCCGGCGCCGGGGATGCGCGCCTGGAATACGGCATCCATGCCGCCGAGGATCGGGTCGCGGGTGCCGAAGGCGGTGACGAAAGCCGCCCGGTAGCTCTCCAGCATGCGCCAGGCGCCGCGGTTGGCGGCCGCCTCGGCATCGTCGGGCTGGGTCGGAACCAGCCGGGGCATGGCCCGGGGGCCGGCCATGTAGGCCGATGACGGGAATGGCGCCCGGTAGGCCCGGCGGGCGGCGGCGGACAGGCGGCTGTTGCATCCGAAAGCCACGATCCGTGACACCGGGAAGACCGGAGTGAACCGGGCGAAAGCCCGCCAGGCCCGGAACGCCAGCGGCAGGGAACGGCGGCCGGTGGGCAGGAAGGTGTTGGCCGCGACCACGCCATTGAAGCGGTGCGGCGCCTCGGCCACCAGCCGCAGGCCGATCAGGCCGCCCCAGTCCTGGCAGAACAGGGTCACGGTGCCCAGGTCCAGCGCCAGCAGCAGCTCGCGCACCCACTGCACGTGGCGCCGGTAGCTGTGGTCGGAGACGGCAGCCGGCTTGTCGGAGCGCCCGAAGCCGATCAGGTCGGGGGCGATCACCCGCAGCCCCGATCGCACCAGCGGCGGGATCATCCAGCGGTAAAGGTAGGACCAGGTGGGTTCGCCATGGAGCAGCACCACTACCGGCCCGTCCCGCGGGCCTTCGTCGACGAAGTGCATGCGCAGTGGCGGGGAGTCGGCGGACTGCACGTCCCGGTACTGGGGTGCGAAGGGGAAATCGGCGAGGCCCTTAAAACGCGCCTCGGGGGTACGGAGAATGCGCATCGGCGCCGGTCCATCGAGTGGGGATAGCCCGCAAGTGTCGGGCCAGGACAGGCCCCCGGCAAGCTGTCGCGGGGTGGCGACGGGCACCACGGGAGAGTGCGGGGTAGGCTGGGATGGAGCGCAGCGCAATCCCAGCGGGGACGCCGGATGCGCTTCGCTTATCCGGCCTACGGCCTCCGCCCAAGGCGTCGCGGCGTGGTCGAGGCCCGCGTAGGCCGGATAAGGCGCTCCAGCGCCGCATCCGGCGTCCCCGCTCAGTCCTTCTGACTACTCCCCACCCCGGTTGCGCTTGAAGGAGGCAAGTTCCCGGCGGTCACGGCGGTCGGGCCGGTGGTCGGCCCGGGGCACGGACACGGCGATGGAGCGGCGCTGGGACCGGATCTGCTCGCGCCGGGCTGCGCTCGCCTCGGTCTCCCGGTAGAGGGTCTGGGCGATGCTGGCGGGACCGCGGGTGTCGGCCAGGTCCTCCACCACCACCTCGAACTGGCAGGGGCCCTTGGTGACCAGCAGGGTCTGGCCCGGGCGCACTTCCTTGGCGGGCTTGGCGGTAACCCCGTCGATGCTCACCTTGCCGCCCTTGACCGCGTCAGCGGCCAGGCGGCGGGTCTTGAAGAAGCGTGCCGCCCAGAGCCACTTGTCCACCCGGACAGCGCCGGGCGGCGCGGCTCTATCCGACCCCGGCATGCCGCCCGTAGCTGCCGTAGATGTAGTCGGTGAGCTCCTCGATCTGGTGCTCCCGGTCCTCCACCAGGGCGGCGGTGATGTCCCGGATGGACAGCAACCCCACCACCTTGTCCTGCTCCACCACGGGCAGGTGGCGGCAGTTGTTGCTGTTGAATACCACCAGCGCCTCGCCCACCGTGGTGCCGGGACGCACGCAGGCGACCGAACTGGTCATCACCTCGCTCACCGGCGTGGCATCCGCATCCAGCTTGCCGTCCACCACCCGGCGCAGCACGTCCCGCTCGGTGAAGATGCCCAGCAGCCTGGCGTCGGTGTCCGTGACCAGCACGGCGCCGATGTTGCGCTGGTTCATCACGGCCACCGCCTGCGCCACCGTGGTGGTGGGCCCCACCGTGAATACGTCCGCACCCTTGCCTTCGATAAGCTGCCTGATCGGCCGTTCCATCTCCTGCCACTCCCCCTTGCGTGCTCTCGTCGCGCGCCGTCGACGGCGCCTACTCCAGGGCGCTGGAAGCCAGCACCACGCCATCCCGGTCGGCGTACAGAAAGTCGCCGGGACGCAGCGTCTCGCCGGCGAAGGTCACCGGCACGTCCCGCTCACCCAGGCCCCGCTTGACGCTCTTGCAGGGATGAGTATTGAGGGCCTTGACGCCCAGGTCCATGGCGGCGATCTCGGCGGCATCCCGGATGCAGCCGTACACCAGGATACCCTGCCAGCCGTTGGCCACGGCCATGGCCGCCAGGTTATCCCCCAGCAGGGCGCAGCGCAGGGATCCGCCCCCATCCACAACCAGGACCCGGCCCTCGCCGGGCTCGGCGACCGCTTCCCGGACCTGGGAATTGTCCTCGAACAGTTTCACGGTGGACACCGGCCCGGAGAACTCGACCCGGCCGCCGTAATCCTGGAACATGGGTGTGAGGATGCGCACGCTGTCCGCGTGTTCGTCGCAGATGTCCGCCGTCTTCGCTGGCATGCCGCTCCCTCCCCGAGTGCCCGCGAAAACTTACTCTCCGCGCGGCCGATGGGCAAGAGAATCGCCGATCAAGCCGGTGCCGCCACCGGGGGGTTTGACAGGCCATCGTGGCGGCGAATAATGGGGCTTCAACCCGAATCCACCCAGGGCGCGTCCGCGCCCAAGGACTCCGCCTATGGTCAGCCTGACGGACCGCTCCGGTTCGCGACGGAGCATGGTCACCGGTGATCTCCGTGCCCGGTTGCGGGCCGCCCCGCGACCGGTGCTGATGGGGGTGGCCGGGGACAGCGGCAGCGGCAAGAGCACCTACAGCCAGGGCATCCAGCGGCTGCTGGGGGCTGACCTGGTGACCACCATCAGCCTGGACGGCTATCACAAGGAAACCCGGGCCCAGCGGCGGCAGAGCGGCCGCACGCCCCTGGATCCCAAGGCCAACCGCCTGAAGACCGCCCGCGACCACCTGGAGGCCATTCGGGAAGGACGCCCGGTGGACATCCCCGTCTACAACCACAGCAGCGGCGAGTTCGATCCCCCGGTCCCGTTTCGGCCCAAGCCGGTGGTGGTGGTGGAGGGGTTGCACGCCCTCTACCCGGAGTTCCTGCCGCTGCTCGACTTCACCGTGTTCGTGGACTCGGACCGCCAAGTGAAGTGGCGCTGGAAGTTCGATCGGGACGTAGGCCGCCGCGGCTACGACCCGGACGAGGCACGCCGCGAGCTGCGGCCGCGGGAAGCCGCCTACAAGCGCTGGATCGATTTCCAGAAGACCAGCGCCGACGTGGTGGTCAAGCTGCACCGCAGCGAGATGGCCTCCCTGGCGGTGCAGGAGTACCAGGGCCAGCTCCCCGAGGACTACTACCACATCGAGCTCATCGTCTCGCCGATCCGCACCGTGCTGCCCAGCCTCTACCTGCCCGTGGACCTCAACACCATGACCCACGAGCGGGCCATGCCGTTCATGCTGGCCAATGTCCCCAGCAGCTACTGGGGGCGGCCGGTGAACGTGGTGCACGTGGACGGGGCGGTCACGCCGGATGCCCTGTGCCAGCTGGAAGCGGAGATGATGCGCCTGGCCGGCATTCCCACCGGTGAAGCCCGCCTCGGCCCCGTTGTCGACCAGCCCTCCACCAAGCTGTTCACTCAGCTGCTGGTGACCTGGCCTTTCCTGGGTCACGTCTCGGCCCTGCTGGAGGAGGCTGCGAAGCCCGATTGCGACACCGCCAACAACAGCCAGGGGAGCTGAGCCCGCGTGGCCCGCCTGCGCCGCACCCTGGTCGCCGCGGCCCTTGCAGCGGCCCTGGTGGCCGCCGAGGTGGCTCTGGTGTGGGGCTTCTTCGCCCTGGTCTGGCCGCGGTTGCCGCCGTGGGCGGCGCTGATCGGCTTCATCGCCCTGGCAGTGTTCGCCATCGGCTCGCCGCTGGTGTGGCTGGCCCGGGCCGGGGGGCCGGCCCAGTCGATACGGCGCGGCGGCCTGCCCCTGACGGGGATTGACGACAGTAACTCCGACAGGCGAAAACACCCGCCTGAGGGGAACGAGGACCACTGACCGATGCCTGAAAACGGCGGCGCCACGGATGCCAACGAGTTGGAAGGCCTGGTAAGCCAGCAGCAGCGCCTGCAGGCCGAACTGGACGCCGTCACCGCCCAGCTGGCCTCCGCCCTTGCCGAGAATCCGGCCGAGGCGACCCCGGCCGCCACGGCTTCCCTGGCGGCCCATCGCATCGCGGGCCTGGTGGAGGCCCTGGCGGACTCGCCCACCGAGTCCGAGGCCATCAGCCAAGTGATCTCCGCCGCCCGCTCGCTGCTGCCCGGCACCCGGGGCGCCCTGAGCCTCGCCCGGGACGACGGCAGCACCGTGGTGGTGGGCGTCTGGGATCCCAGCGAGCAATGGAACCGCCCCTATCGGGACGGCCCGAAGCAGAACTCTCCGCCCCAGCGGCTGGTGACCCGGGTGTCCTCCGGGCCCACCGGCGAGGCTGTGACCTTCCCGTTGCGGGCCTTCGGCCTGACCCTGGGGGCGCTGCGGGTGTGGGCGGAGTCCGAGGCCGCCGGGCTGCCGCCGCAGGAACTCGCCACCACGGCCGTGCTGCTGGCCCGCACCGCAGCCCTGAGCCTCGGCGGCATGGCCCTGCAGCACCGCCTGCGCAGCCTGTCCACCCACGACCCCCTGACGCGGCTGTTCAACCGCTCCTACCTGCTGGAGACCCTGGAACGCGAGCTGCACCGGGCCCGGCGGGTGAAGGGCTCGCTGGCGGTGGTGCTGCTGGACATCGATCATTTCAGCCTGTTCAACGATCACCTGGGCCCGGAGGCGGGGGACCGCATGCTGCAGGCCCTGGGCGGCGTGCTGCAGGCCTCGTTCCGGGGCTCCGATGTCTGCGCCCGCCACTCCGGCGAGCGATTCGTGGTGGTGATGCCCGACTCTTCGGTGGAAAACGCCCGCCGCCGCGCCCTGGAACTGCGCGCCGCCATCGCGGAGATCCGCCTGCCCCAGGCCCAGGACCGCGGCATCACGGTGTCGGTGGGGGTGTCCGGCTTCCCTGACCACGCCCGCACCGGCGACCTGCTGCTGGCGGCGGCGGACACCGCGCTGTTCGCCGCCCGCCAGAAAGGCGGTGACGCGGTGGCCTGCGCCACGACCGTGGGCTGAGTCCCCCCGCCATGGGGTAGACTGCCGGGTCTTTCGCCAACCCCGGGGAACCATTCATGGCCTCAGCGCTGATGCGGGGCGCGGGACTGATCATCCTCTCGGAACTGCTGCTGTGGCGGTGGTGTTCGGGTCGGCCTACGGCTGGCTGTGCTGGGGTGAGGTGCCCGGACCCGCCACCGTGGCCGGCAGTGCGCTGATCATCGCCGCCGGCGTGCTGGCCCTGCGCCCCGGCCCGGTGGCCGCCGGGGCACAGGACATGGCCCCGGGAACACCGCAGCGGAGATCTTGATGGGCGAGCGATTCGAAGTGGCGTTCGAGATCCGCGCCGACAGCCCGGCCCAGGCCCAGGCCCGGGCCGAGGACATCACCGTGGAGCAGACCCTGGAGATGTCCCCGGCCCTGGTGGCGGATACCATCACCGAGGCCATGGCCGGCCGGGTGCAGTCCCTGGCGCCCCTGCAGCCGGGCCGTCACCGGGCGGTGGTGAGCTTTGCCGTGGAAACCACCGGCGGCGAGCTCACCCAGTTCCTCAACGTGCTGTTCGGCAACATCTCCCTGAAACCCGGCCTGCGCATCACCGACATCACCTGGGCACCGAGCCTGCTGAAGGGCTTCGGCGGCCCCGGCCACGGCATGCCCGGCCTGCGTGCCGCCACCGGCGCCGGAGACCGCCCCCTGCTGTGCACGGCACTGAAACCCATGGGACTGTCGGCTGGGGAACTGGCGCAGCGCTGCGAGGCCTTCGCCCGGGGCGGCATCGACATCATCAAGGACGACCACGGCCTGGCCGACCAGCCCAGCGCGCCCTTCCGGGAGCGCGTGGAGCGCTGCCAGCAGGCCGTCACGCGGGCCAACACGGCCACCGGCGGACGCAGCCTGTATTTTCCCAACGTGACCTCCGGCCCCGGCGAGCTGCCGGCCCGGCTGGCCGCGGCCCAGGAGGCCGGCTGCCGGGGGGTGCTGCTGAATGCCTGGGTCACCGGGCTCGCCACCCTGTCCTGGATCCGGGAGCGCACCGGACTGATGGTCATGGCCCACCCGGCGCTGACCGGCGCCTACTTCGGCGCCGACCACGGCATTACAGTAGACGTGCTGCTGGGAGACCTGTTCCGGGTGGCCGGGGCGGACGCGGTGATCTACCCCAACACCGGCGGGCGCTTCGGGCTCTCGGAGCAGACCTGCGAAGCCCTCAACCATCGCCTGCGCCGTCCCCTCGGGGCACTGCGTCCGGCGGCGCCGGTGCCGGCGGGGGGCATGGACCTGGACAGCATCCCCCACTGGGCGCGACGCTACGGCCCGGACACGGTGTTCCTGGTGGGCGGCGGCCTCTACACCCAGGGAGACCTGGAAGCAGCCGCCCGGCAGTTCCGCGACAAGGCGACGGCGAGCTATGACTGACGAGCGATCCAAGGTGGTGCGCTGCCGCGACTACCGCTGGCAGGACGTGCCGCTGCGGGAATACAAGACCGAGGGCAGCCATTTCCGGGACATCACCCGCCAGACCCTGCTGGGCGAGGGCGAAGGCGAGGCGGCGCTGAATTTCATCACCCGCTACTTCGAGGTGCAGCCGGGCGGCTATTCGACCCTGGAGCACCACCAGCACCCGCACTCGGTGGTGATCCTGCGGGGCAGCGGCGAGGTGATCCTGCAGGACCGCGTCGAGCCGGTGGGCCCCCATGACTGCGTCTACGTAGCCCCCGGCACCTGGCACCAGTTCCATGCCAGCGGCGAGCAGCCACTGGGCTTCCTGTGCGTGGTGGACCGCGAGCGCGACCGCCCGGTACTGCCGGAAGCCGATGACCTGGAGGGCCTGGGGCGCAGCCCGGCGGTGGGGAAGCGGCTGCGGTCGTGAGGGGATGGGGCGACCGCGGGGCGTGACGCGGCAACAAGGACGAGGAAGAGCAAAAACGCCGGATGCGCTGCGCTTATCCGGCCTACGC
>CAZAQB010000100.1:11572-11975 GCA_964487155.1 uncultured Ectothiorhodospiraceae bacterium | reverse complement strand
CCGACCTGCGCGGGCTTCGGCACGGCACAGGCACCGATGCGCACGGCCGCACCTGCCGGTGCAGGGGGATGTCGGCTGCCGGAGCAGCCGACCTGCGCGGGCTTCGGCACGGCACAGGCACCGATGCGCACGGCCGCACCTGTGCCGGTGCAGGGGGCGTGTCGGCTGCCGGGGGCAGCCGACCTGCGCTTCAACGGCAAAGGCTTACGGATTGGAGGCCAGGTAGCCGTCGATCACCGCCGGGTCCGTGGAGCGGATGGTCATGCCGTTGGGGCCGGCCCCGATGCGGGTCACCATCTTGGCCGGCTCGCCATGGGCCTTGAACTGGGCGTATGCCTTGGAGTCGGCTTCAAGGACCCACAGCCGGCCGTCCTCCACCTTGGTAACATAGCCGGGACGGCTC
>CAZAQB010000100.1:0-11472 GCA_964487155.1 uncultured Ectothiorhodospiraceae bacterium | reverse complement strand
AGCAGGTAGCCGTCGATCACCTCCGCACTCGTGGAGCGGATGGTCATGCCGTTGGACGCGGCGGCAATGCGGGTCACCATCTTCGCCGGCTCGCCGTGGGCCTTGAACTGGGCATACTCCTCGGAATCCGCTTCGAGCACCCACAGCCGGCCGTCCTCCACCTTGGTAACATAGCCGGGACGGCTCAGCAGGTAGCCGTCGATCACCTCCGCACTCGTGGAGCGGATGGTCATGCCGTTGGGCGCGGCGGCGATGCGGGTCACCATCTTCGCCGGCTCGCCGTGGGCCTTGAACTGGGCGTACTCCTTGGAGTCGGCCTCGAACACCCACAGCCGGCCGTCCTCCACCTTGGTGGCATAGCCGGGCCGGCCCAGCAGATAGCCGTCGATCACCTCCGCACTCGTGGAGCGCAGGGTCATGCGCTCCGGGCCGGCGGCGATGCGGGTGACCATCTTGGCCGGCTCACCCTGGGTCTTGAATTTGCGGAACTCCTCGGAGTCGGCCTCGAACACCCACAGGCGGCCATCTTCCACCTCGGTGATGTAACCGGGGCGGTCATAGGCGGAACCGCCATGGGAGGCCGCCTGCTCCTTTGCCGCGGCACTGGCCGTCGCGGCAGCCGGCGCGTGGCTGGCAGTCTCCGCACCGGTAGCACAACCGGCCAGGCCGACTGCACCCAGAAATACCAGGACATAGCTCGATGTGTTGCTCATTCGTTCGCTCTCCACTCGATCAAGGTTTGGCGCTACGGCGGGCAGGGTCGGGCCTGCACGGGGCAGGCAGCACGAGCCGCGCGGCCCGGAGGCTTACAGGGGCGTGCCGAGGGTGCTCCGGACCATGCGCTCTCCGGTGAGCCAGTGGACCAGGTCCTCGGCGATGTTGGTGGCGTGGTCGCCAATGCGCTCCAGGGACTTGGCGATGAATGCGACCCGCACCTGGGACGGCGATATACCGGCCTCGGAATCCGGGATGTCCATCATCGCCTCCACGAAACGGTGGTACTGGCGATCCACTTCGCCGTCCCGGTTCCAGGCCTGCCTGGCCAGTTCCGGATCGCGGTGCTCCCAGGCCAGCAGCACGTCGCCGAGCATGGACTGCACCTCGACGGCCATGGCGTGCAGCTCGGGGGCCTGGAAGTCCGGATCGCCATCCCAGAGCACCAGCAGCCGGCGGGCGCTGCTCTTCAGGTGATCGCCGATGCGCTCGAGGTCGGTGGAGCAGCCATACAGGCTCATCAGCCCGCGCAGATCCTCGGCCATGGGCTGGCGGCGGGCGATGACCGCCTGCACCTCCCGCTCTACCTGCTCGCAGAGCTCGTCGATGCGGTGATCGCTCTCGATGATGCCCTGGGCGCGGATCGGCTCGGGGGTCTCCAGCACGGCCAGCAGGGCGGCCAGTTGCTGCTGGGTGTGGCGGCCCATGCGCAGCACGTCGCGCTCGACGGCGGCGAGATCCTCGTCGAAGGAATGAACGGTGTGTTCGTTGGTCATCGGGCCCTTCCTCTGTGGCCAGTCTCAACCGAAGCGGCCGGTAACGTAGTCGGAGGTGCGGCGGGCCTTGGGCGCGGTGAACACCACTTCGGTGTCGCCGTACTCCACCAGCCGCCCCAGGTACATGAAGGCGGTGTTGTCCGACACCCGGGCCGCCTGCTGCATGTTGTGGGTGACGATGAGGATCGTGTAGTCACCCTTCAACTCGTCGATCAGCTCCTCGATCTTGGCGGTGGCGATGGGGTCCAGGGCGGAGCAGGGTTCGTCCATCAGCAGCACTTCCGGATCGGCGGCGATGGCCCGGGCGATGCACAGCCGCTGCTGCTGGCCGCCGGACATGCCGAGCGCGCTCTCCTTGAGCCGGTCCTTGGTCTCGTCCCAGATGGCCGCGCCACGCAGGGCCCGCTCGCAGGTCTCTTCCAGCACCCGCCGGTCGGTGACGCCGTCGACCCGCAGCGGGTAGACCACGTTGTCGAAGATGGACATGGCGAAGGGATTGGGCTTCTGGAACACCATGCCCATGCGCTTGCGCAGGGCGATGACATCGACCCCGCGGCTGTAGATGTCGCGGTTATCCACCGCAATCCGCCCCGCGGTGCGCACCTCGTCGATGAGGTCGTTCATGCGGTTCACCGAGCGCAGCAGGGTCGATTTGCCGCAGCCCGACGGCCCGATCAGTGACGTCACCAGGCCCCGCGGCACGTTCATGCTGACGTCGAACAGGGCCTGGGTGTCGGCGTACCAGAGGCTGAAATCCTCGATGAGCAGGGCATCCCCCTGGTCGCTGGAACGCACGTGGTAGATCGTCTCGGGTATGTCTTCCTGCTGCACTTGCTCGGCGGTGGCACTCATGGCGTCTCGCTCTCCCGTTGCCGGCTCAGAAGCTGCTGCCGGCGAACTTCTTCTTCAGCCGGTTGCGGATGTAAATGGCGCTGGCGTTCATCATCACGATGAGCCCCAGCAGCAGCATGGTGGTGACGAACACCATGGGCTTGCCCGCCTCGGAATTGCGGGACTGGAAGCCCACATCGAAGATGTGGAAGCCCAGGTGCATGAAGCTGCGTTCCAGATGGATGTAGGGGAAGAAGCCGTCCACCGGCAGCTCCGGGGCCAGCTTCACCACCCCCACCAGCATCAGCGGCGCCACCTCGCCCGCGCCGCGGGCCATGGCCAGGATCAGCCCGGTCATCACCCCCGGCATGGCCCGGGGCAGCACCACATAGCGCACGGTCTGCCACGTGGAGGCGCCACAGGCCAGAGACCCCTCGCGCATGGAGCGGGGCACGGCGGAGAGCGCCTCCTCGCTGGCGACGATGACCACCGGCACGGTGAGCAGGGCCAGGGTCAGGGAGGCCCATAGCAGGCCGCCGGTGCCGAAGGTGGGGCTCGGCAGCCGTTCCGGGTAGAACAGCTGGTCGATGCCGCCGCCCAGGGTGTAGGCGAAGAAACCCAGGCCGAACACCCCGTAGACGATGGACGGCACGCCGGCCAGGTTGTTGACGCAGATGCGCACGATGGCCACCAGCCGGCCCTGCTTGGCGTACTCGCGCAGGTACAGGGCCGTGACCACGCCCAGCGGCGCGACGAACACCACCATCATCAGGGTCATCGCAACCGTGCCGAAGATGGCCGGCAGCACGCCGCCTTCGGTGTTGGCCTCGCGGGGCTCGGCGGTGAGGAACTCGCCCCAGCGGGAGAAGTACACGCCCAGCTTGTCCAGCACCGAGAGCTCGTTGGCGGGATAGAAGCGCACGATCTGCGAGATCGGCAAATCCTTGGTGCGCCCGCCCACCTCCGCCAGGGTCATGCGGTAGCCTGCATCCTCCTGCTTGATGGCCTCGGCCCGGTCGGCCAGGGTCTGGTATTCCTGCTGCAGTGACGCGATGCGCTGCTCGGTCTCCCGCTCCGCGGCCTGGAACTGCGGCGAGTCCGGGCCGTGCTCCAGCCGGACCCCGGCGAGTTCCAGGCGCGCCGCCTCCATGTGATGATTCACCTCGCCGATGAGATCGCGCTCGATGTGGCGGATCTCCTGGAAGCGATCCCGGGCGGCCTCCTGCAGGGCCTGGAGCTCCGCTTCACTGAACTCGGCAGCGGCCAGGGTGCCCCGCTCGGGCAGGGTGAGCGACTCGATGGTGCCCACGAACGGGCCCCATTCCTGGCGTTCGAGAAAGTACCAGCCGGGGGGCTCCTGGACGTTCGCCACCTCGAACTCGGAAATCCAGCGGAAATCCTCGTTGTAGAGGTCAAAATTCCCGATCCGGTAGAGGGTCCGATGGGCGGCGCCGGCGGCGGCCTCGATGACGGCCCGTTCGCTCGCCGGAAGGCTGGCCAGCAGCTCGGGCCCGGGGAAATAGCTTTCGCTACGGCGCGGCTCGCCGGCGGTGCGGCTGCCATCGTTCAGCGTCACCACCTGGATGGGCCCGGGCCAGAAGGTCGTGATGCCGTTCCAGAAGATCATCACCAGGAAGCCGACCACCAGCAGGATACCGATGGCCAGGGCTCCGCCCAGGGCCCAGAGCGCCGGCTCGCCGGTGGCTGCGACATCGATGCCGTAGCGGCGCCCGACACGCCGGCCGGCCTCGGTCCGCCCGCCGGGCACTCCGGGGGCGCTCTCGTCCACAGTCGATGACATGGGTTTTCGGTCCTTCAAAGCTGGAACGCCCGCCGCCGGAACCGCTGCCGGATCACCTCGGCGACGGTGTTGATGGCGAACGTCATGGCGAACAGGGTCAGGGCCGCCAGGAACAGCATGCGGTAGAGCGAGCCGCCCTGGGGGGCCTCCGGAAGTTCCACGGCGATGTTGGCCGACAGGGTGCGCAGGCCGTTGAAGATGTTCCAGTCAAGCACCGGCGTGTTGCCCGCGGCCATCAACACGATCATGGTCTCGCCCACCGCCCGGCCCATGCCGATCATGCAGGCGGCGAACACCCCCGACATGGCGGTCGGCAGGATCACCCACTTGGCGGTCTGCCAGGGGGTGGCGCCGGTGGCGAGGCTGGCGGAGCGCACATGGGAGGGCACGGAGTTGAGGGCGTCCTCCGCCAGGGTGTAGATGTTGGGGATCACCGCGAAGCCCATGACGAAGCCCACCACCAGGGCGTTGCGCTGCACGTAGGTGTCCACCACCCCGCCCCGGGGATCGAACCCCACGGCCGTCAGCCCACTGGCGGCGCCGTAGGCGAGCCCCACCGCCGCCACTGCAAGGGCGAGCCAGCGCAGCAGATCCACCTGGCCGGCGGCGGAGCGCGTCAGGCCGCGCTGATAGTTGAGCACGGCATCACCGACCGACCGGCGCAGCCCCCAGCCCGCGGCGAAGAAGGCCGCCGGCAGCAGCACCAGGAACATGAACGGCGTGCCGGTGCCCAGGTCGCTGTTGGTCCAGGCCTTGAAATCGCCATAGAAGAACGCACGCTCGAAGGCCGGCCCCAGCAGGTAGGCGAGGTACAGGGAGACCCCGATGACGGCGAACATGAAGCCGAACTTGGGCAGGCCGTCGAACTTCAGCGCCAGGGTCAGCGGCAGGGTCTGCCACAGGTAGGCCGCCAGCATCAGGCCCAGGGGCAGGGCGATGAAGGCCAGCATCACCGCCGAGATCCAGCTCTCCACGATGGGCGCCAGTATCAGCGCGCCGATGAAACCCATGACCACGGTGGGCAGCGACTCCATGGTCTCCATCACCGGCTTCACCGTGGCCCGCACCCGCCGGTGCACGAACTCCGAGGTGTAGATGGCGCCCAGCAGTGCGATGGGGATGGCGAACAGCAGGGAATACACGGCGGCCTTGATGGTGCCGAAGATCAGCGGCACCAGGGAGAACTTGGGCTCGAACACATCGCTGCCGGAGGACGACTGCCAGGTGTAGCTGGGCTCCTCATAGCCCTCGTACCAGACCTTGCCGAAAATGGTCTTCAGGGTGGTTTCGGGATGGGGGTAGTCGAAGGCCCAGAAATCGGAATCACCGCTGTCGGCGACCCGCAGCACGCCGTCCACCCGGGGCAGCAGCACCAGGGTCGAGTCCATACCTGCCACGGCCGTGCCCTCGAAGCGCAACATCACCTGATCCGAGGTGGAGTGGCGCACCCAGACGTCTCCGTCGGCGTCCTTGGTGGCGAACGCCTTGCTGCGCTCGCTGACCGCTAAGTCCACCACCGCCGAGTCGTGCGGCGCGTGGGTGCGGGCATGCACCAGCTTGAAGCCGTCCGGGGCGGCACCCGTCTCGGGGCGCAGCTTGAAGAACACCTTGAGCTCGCCGCTCGCGCTGCCCGCCACCAGGGCCGCCTCGCCCACCAGCAGGGCCATGGCTTTGATGGCGCTGCGGTCGTCGAACGCGAAAATGCGTTCCGACAGCGTGGGGGCGTTGAAGTCGCGGGTATCGAACCGGAACAGCTCACCACTCTCGGAGGCGGCATACACGGTATCCGCAAGGCCGGTCATGGCGACGTTCAGGATGCGGGTTCCGGTCGGCAGCGCCGGCAGCGTGCTGGTGGCCACCTCGGTAGTCATCTGCCCGGTCATCATGTTGACCTGGGACTCGGCCCGGCTCAGCCGTCCCACCCCCTGGTTGTCGAAGGTGACGAAGGAGCGGGTCGGCCGCTCGGCGGTCCCTCCCACCCGGTAGGCAATGGCGGCGATGGGAGAGTCCGTGACCGTCTGGGGCGGGTCTGTTTCCGCCTCGAAGGCGACCCGCCGCACCTGGCCGTCGGCGATCCTGGTGTAGACCGCCGCGCCGGCCATGCGGTTGCGCTCGTCGAGGGCTCGCAGGGGCCCCGGCAAACGATCAGGCAGTAACACCTGGACATCGAAGCGCAGGCGGGCGAAGCGCACGCTGCCGTCCTCGAATCCGAAGGCCACCTGATCCCGGGTCACCACCCCACCCGCAGCGGTGGCTGTCTGGCCGCCGAAATCCAGCTGGCCGCTGGCCACCGTCGCCCCGGTGGGCAGGTGGAACACCTGATAGCGCCCGTCGGCCCCGATGCGCGTACCCAGGGTGCCGTACTCGTCGGCCATGACCCAGATGGGATCCATGGCTGGCTGCAACTGGTAGCCCGCCTGGGCCTTGAGTTGGCCGCCGCCGGTGAGCGGCACGGCCACATTGACCAGGAACACCATGATGCCGATCACGGCGACGATCACCGTCAGCCCGCCGATGGAGATGCCCCAGGCGGCCAGGCGGTCAGAGACCAGGACCCAGGTGCGGGTCTGGCGGTTGCGACGCCGGATACCGACCGCGCTGCGCTCGGGCTGGCCGCTGCCGCCTGACTTGTCGACATCGCTCATGGGTGAGCTCTCCGCTTGGTCAACACTTGCCTATTGCCTGCTGATGGACCCGGCTCAGCCGGGTGAAGAGTCGCGGCGAGGGCGCCGCTTCCCACAGCAGTCATGTCCGGATGCCCGCCCGAAGCCCCTGTGGGAGGTCCACCCTCGGGCCGATTGGCCACCGGGAGGCAGCCACCGGGAAGCACCGCCACGCCGGGATCCGCTGGCGCGACGCAGAACCTTCAACGATTGCGGCCAACCCCCTGCGGGCCCGCGCCTCCCTGGCAGCGGCGCAACCACCGCAGGCGAGCCCGGGGCGATGGCCTGCCGGCCACCGCCCCGTGCCTGCCGCTATCAGCGGCTGATGCCCAGCGCCTTCAGATCCTGCTTGGCGATGAAATTGGACACCGGGAAGTAGCCGTCCTTGATCACCGCCTGCTGGCCCTCCTGCGAGTACACGAACTCGACGAACTCGGCCCGCCGCGGATCCAGGGGCTGGTTCGGGTTCTTGTTCACGTAGACGTACAGGAACCGCGCCAGGGGGAAGTTGCCGGAGTAGGCGTCCTCGGGGTTGGCGTTGTAGCAGGTGCCATCGGCGCTCTTCTTCAACGGCACGGCGCGCACGTCCGCCGTCTTGTAGCCGATGCCGGAGTAGCCGATGCCGGCCAGGTCGGAGGCCACGCCCTGAACCACGGTGGAGGAACCGGGCTGCTCCTTGACCTCGTCCTTGTAGTCGCCGTCGAACAGCGCCACCTTCTTGAAGTAGCCGTAGGTGCCGGAGGCCGAGTTGCGGCCGTACAGCGAGATCGGGCGGCTCGCCCACTCGCCGCCGAGACCCAGATCGCCCCAGGTGGTGATGTCATCGTTCAGACCGCCGTTGCGGGTCTTGGAGAAGATGGCATCCACCTGCTGCATGGACAGGCACTCGACGGGGTTGTCCTTGTGGACGTACACCGCCAGGGCGTCCACGGCACCGCGGAAGGGCGTGGGCTTGTAGCCGTACTTCTTCTCGAAGGACTCTTCTTCCTTGGCCTTCATCTGCCGGGACATGGGCCCGAACTGGGAGCTGCCGGCGATCAGGGCCGGCGGCGCCGTGGACGAACCCTTGCCCTCGATCTCGATCTTGACGTTGGGGTACTCGCTGAGGAAGCCCTCGGCCCACAAGGTCATCAGGTTGTTCAGGGTATCGGAGCCGATGGACTTCAGGCTCCCGGAGACACCGCTGACCGGCTGGTACTCGGGCAGCGCCGGATCCACCTGCAACTGCGCAAGGGCAGGTGCAGACAGGGCCAGGCCGAACGTCGCTGCGATCAACTGCTTTCTCATTGGATCCGTCACCTCTGTTGCGTGGCAATTCGCTCGTCGCTCTCCGGCGGGGTGCCTGGCTGCGGCGCGTAGACCACACGCAAGGCCGACCGGAACGCGCACCCTACTGACGTCCTGTGTCAGGCATGTAACAGCGGAAAATTCAGTGTCTTTCGGAGGATCACGGCGCCCGCCTCCGAACCACGCCGCACCGCAGCGCAGACATTACGGCAGAGGGGTTGCAGTTTTGTTACAGCGGCGGGCGGCGGCTATGGGAGCAACGCATCGGCGGGGGGCAGGGCGGCGGCGATGGGGACTGAGGACTGAGGACTGAGGACTGAGGACTGAGTGGCACCGGCCCAGGGCAGTGGTCAGAGCCAAGCAAAACCCACCGTCTTCCGCGCAGGGTGGGCAGCCGTAGGGTGGGCAGAGCGCAGCGAAGCCCACCGTATCCCCCGCGCAGCGCCTCACCCCAGCCCACGGCCGCGCCGAATCCACGCCCAGAACCCAACAGCACCCAGCCTCAGGGCAGCTCTGGGCTCAACCTCCCCTCAACGCCGGGCCGAAAAGCGGTAGCCGGTGCCGCGCACGGTCTGCACCAGGGCGTCGTGGCCGGTGTCGGAGAGACCCTTGCGCAGCCGGCGCACGTGCACATCCACGGTGCGCTCTTCCACGTAGACGTTGGTGCCCCAGACGTTGTCCAGCAGCTGCGAGCGGGTGAACACCCGCTCCGGGTGCTTCATCAGGAAGTGCAGCAGCCGGAACTCGGTGGGCCCCAGGGACACGCTGGCCTCGCCGGCGCTGACCCGGTGGCTGACCGGGTCAAGAGCGAGTCCGTCGATCTCCACGGCCTCGTCGCTGGCGGTGGGCTTGACGCGCCGCAGCACCGCCCGGATGCGGGCCACCATCTCCTTGGGCGAGAACGGCTTGGCGATGTAGTCATCGGCGCCGCTGTCGAGGCCGCGGATGCGGTCCTCTTCCTCGCCCCGGGCGGTGAGCATGATGATGGGGATGTCCCGGGTGGCGGGCTCGCGTTTCAGCGCCTTGGCGAAATCCAGCCCGCTCTGCCCCGGCAGCATCCAGTCCAGCAGGATCAGGTCCGGGCGCCCCAGGCGGATGGCCGCCCGGGCGTCCTCGGCGGAATCCGCGTTGCGCACCTCGAAGCCCGCCCTGCCGAGCCCCAGGCCCACCATCTCGCGGATGGCGGCCTCGTCCTCCACGATCAGTACCGTTGCAGCCATGGATGCTCCAGCAAGCCAAACCGCCGGCATTATATGAAACGTCACATGACGGCGGCGTTACAGCAAGGCGGCCGCCACGGGGCCAGCGCGCCCGTGGCCGGCTGCCGGGACGCCCCCGGGGGGCGCGGCACGCCGCCGGAGCAGCCGGCCCCGGTCGCCCGGAGAGACTGCCGTGTTCGCCGCAGGCGTCGTGCTGCACCGCAAGACCGGCCACCTGTTGCGTAATCACAACGTCATCAAATCGCCACAAGTGGACTGAATTCACGAATTCACGTGACTTTCCTGCGACGCCACGGCAACGGACTGTTGCATTCGTCCAACGATTGGGGCAAATTGAGCGCCGGGTCGAACGCCGCCGCCACTTCAGGCGGTCACCCGTCACGACAGCACTCTTGCTTTTCAAATCAAGGAACCAAGGAGAACCATCCATGAGCCACCGCACTCACCTGTCCGTCGCCAGCGCCCTGGTGACCGCCGGCCTGCTGGTCGCCGCCGGCACCGCCCACGCCCTCGACGCCAAGGTCTCCGGCCACGTCAACCGCGCCGTGATGTTCGCCGACGACGGCGAGAACAACGAGGTGTTCTTCGTCGACAACGAGACCTCCAACACCCGCTTCCGGTTCACCGGCAGCGAGGAAATCCTCCCGGGCATCGAGGCCGGCGTGAAGTGGGAGATGGAGTTCGTCTCCCAGAACTCCAGCAACGTGGCGATCGGCAACCGCAACGGTGGCGGCGGCTTCGACCTGAACGAGCGCCACCAGGACATCTACTTCCAGGGTGCCTTCGGTAAGTTCAGCATCGGCCAGGGCGACGGCGCCGGCAACGGCGCGGCCGAGGTGGATCTGTCCGGCACCGCCGTGGCGGGCTACTCCGGCGCCGGCGACGTCGGCGGCGACATCCAGTTCGCCGACGACGGCAACCTGACCGGCATCACCATCAACGACAGCTACAACCAGTTCGACTTCGAGAGCCGCTACGACCGCGTGCGCTACGACACGCCGGCCCTGGGCCCGGTGGTGGTCTCCGTCAGCTACGGCAACAAGGGCGAGAACGACGTGTTCGCGGCCGCCGGCCGGGCCAGCACCGACATCCCCGGCGTGGGCAAGGTGGCCGCCGCCATCGCCTACTCCAACGAGGGCGACGGTGGCGACGAGGAAGAGACCATCGGCGGCAGCGTGTCCTTCCTGCACGATCTGGGCTTCAACGGCACGGTCACCTACACCATCAAGGACGACGACAACATCGACGCCAGCACCATCTACCTGAAGGGCGGGTACAAGATGGGCATGCACGCCGTGTCCGTGGACTACGGCATGACCTCCGACGACGACGACAGCCTCATCGACAACGGCTCCTTCGTCGGCGGCCAGTACGTGTTCAAGCCCGTCAAGTGGGCCGAGCTGTACGCCGCGGTGAAGGTCCACATGGTGGAACTGGAGCAGGGCGACGACCCCGACAACATCACCATCGGTCTGGTGGGCAGCCGCATCAAGTTCTAAGTTGATCGGCGACTGACCTGCGGAACCAGAGGCCCCCATGGTGCGACACAGTCTGTTGACGATCCTGCTGCCGGCCCTGCTGGCCGGCTGCGGGCTGAAGCACGAACCGTACCAGAGCGATCGGGAGATACCCGAGGGACCGGGCATGCTCTCCGGCGAGGACGGGGGCCTCAGCTACTCCGGTGACCCACTGGGCCTCAGGGACGAGGAGTCGAAAGACGAAGCGCAGGAGGACGGTGAAGCCGCCTCCGGTGCCGCGAAAACCGGCTCAGGCGAGTTCAACGACTACGAGGAGTTCCGGCAGTACAAGGAATTCCAGCGCTGGAAGGAGTCCGCCCAGGGAAGCCCCCAGTACCGGGAATTTCAGGACTGGCGGGAGTGGAAGGAATACCGCCGCTGGCAGCGCCAGAAAAGCCAGTAGGTCGGCTGCTCAAGGCAGCCGACATCCGCCAGATCCGAACCTTTCAAGGCCCGCTTCACGCGGGCCTTTTCTTTTGGGAGGGGGGATTGGCCGCGAAATGCACGTGAATGGGGCGCGGGCGGTGGCCGGCCGCAACCAAAGACGCCGGATGCGCTGCGCTTATCCGGCCTACGCCCCTACCCCGCCGCCGGATCGGAACCCGCGTAGGCCGGATAAGGCGCGCAGCGCCGCATCCGGCATCCCGGCGCCCATGTCCGGCC
>CAZAQB010000099.1:0-12169 GCA_964487155.1 uncultured Ectothiorhodospiraceae bacterium | reverse complement strand
AGCCGCCGATGGTGAACAGGATGACGAACGCCAGGGCGAACAGCATGGGGGTCTCGAAGCTTATGGAGCCCCGCCACATGGTGGCCACCCAGTTGAACACCTTCACCCCGGTAGGCACGGCGATCAGCATGGTGGCGTACATGAAGAACAACTCGCCTGCCAGCGGCATGCCCACGGTGAACATGTGGTGGGCCCAGACGATGAACGACAGGAAGGCGATGGAGGCCGTGGCGTAGACCATGGAGGCGTAGCCGAACAGCGGCTTGCGCGAGAACGTCGGGATGATCTCGGAGACGATCCCGAATGCCGGCAGGATCATGATGTAGACCTCGGGGTGCCCGAAGAACCAGAAGATGTGCTGGAACAGCACCGGGTCGCCGCCGCCGGCGGCGCTGAAGAAGGTGGTGCCGAAATACTGGTCGGTGAGCAGCATGGTCACCGCGCCGGCCAGCACCGGCATCACCGCGATCAGCAGGTAGGCGGTGATGAACCAGGTCCACACGAACAGAGGCATCTTCATCAGGGTCATGCCCGGCGCCCGCATGTTCATGATGGTCACCACGACGTTGATGGCGCCCATGATCGACGAGATGCCCATCAGGTGGATGGCGAAGATCAGGAACGGAAACGCCATGCCGGTCTGCAGCACCAGCGGCGGGTACAGGGTCCAGCCACCGGCCGGTGCGCCGCCGGGCATGAACAGGGTGGACAGCAGCATGGCGAAGGCGAACGGCAGGATCCAGAACGACCAGTTGTTCATCCGCGGCAGCGCCATGTCCGGCCCGCCCACCATCATCGGCAGCATCCAGTTGGCCAGCCCCACGAAGGCCGGCATCACTGCCCCGAAGATCATCACCAGGGCGTGCATGGTGGTCATCTGGTTGAAGAAGTACGGGTCCACGAGCTGGATCCCGGGCTGGAACAGCTCCGCCCGGATCACCATCGCCATGGCGCCGCCGACGAAGAACATCATCAGGGCAAACAGCAGGTAGAGAGTGCCGATGTCCTTGTGGTTGGTGGTGGTCACCCAGCGCATCAGCCCGGGAGCGGGCCCGTGGTGATCGTCATGGTGCTCGCCGGTGTGGGCGTCGGTGGCGGAATAGGCACTCATTTCCGGTTCTCCCCTCCTTAAACTGTGTGCGCGTCGCGTGCTAGCGCGCCGCCCGCACGTCGGCGGGCTGCACCAGGTCGCCGGTGTCGTTGCCGAACGCGTTGCGCTCGTAGGTGACCACCGCGGCGATGTCCACGTCGCCGAGCTGCGAGCCGAAGGCCGCCATGGCGGTGCCGGACTTGCCGTTCAGCACGATGTCGATATGGGCACCGGGATCCCCGATGGTGATGGCGCCGCCGGCCAGGGCCGGGAACACATTGGGAACGCCCTGGCCATCGGCCTGGTGGCAGGCGGCGCAGTGGGCCGCGTAGACCTGCTCGCCGCGGCTCATGAGCTCGGCCTTCTCCAGAGGGCCCGAAGGCGGGGCGCCACCAGCGGCGACCTGGGTGGCGCCCTGGGCTGCCTCGCCGCCGCCGCCGGCATCGGCAGCCGCCGCGCTCGGCTGCGCCCCGGCGGGCTTGCGCCCGGCGAGCCACTGCTCGAACTCCTCGGGGGTCTTGGCCTCCACCACCACCGGCATGAAGCCGTGGTCCCGGCCGCAGAGCTCGGCGCACTGGCCGCGGTAGATGCCGGGCTCGTCGATCTGGGTCCAGGCGGTGTTTACGTAACCGGGAATGGCGTCCTTCTTCCAGCCCAGGGCCGGCACCCACCAGGAGTGGATCACGTCGGCGGCGGTAATCAGGAAGCGCACCCGGGTGTCGGTGGGCAGCACCAGGGGCTCGTCCACGTCCAGCAGGTAGTTGTCCACGCTGCGCGGGTCCTCCCCGGACCCCAACTGGCGCACGCGCTCGCTATCGCCGTCGAGCTTGCTGTAGAAGCCGACGCCCTCGTCCACGTATTCGTAGTGCCACTGCCACTGGTAGCCGGTGATCTTCACCGTCATGTCGGCCTGGGTGACGTCGTCCATGGCAATCAGGGTCTTGGTGGCGGGAACCGCCATGCCCACCAGGATCAGCAGCGGGATGACCGTCCAGACGATCTCCACCGCAGTGCTGTGGTGGAACTGGGCCGCCTGGGCCCCCTTGGACTTCCGGAACCGCACCACCGAGTAGATGATGGCACCGAACACCACCACACCGATGATCACGCAGATCCAGAAGATCAGCATGTGCAGCCCGAACACATCGCGGCTGACGCCGGTGACGCCGGGGGTCATGTTCAGGGCCCAGTCGGCAGCCGCCGGCCCCGCCATCAAGCCGAGGGCCAGCGCTCCGGCCGCCCGCACCCCCAGTCGTCGATCACTGAAGTTCATCCCAAGCCGTCTCCAACCTGTCTTGTATCCGGGGGCACCGGCGCCCCGCCGCCGCCTCCCAGCCGCGCCATGGGCCCGACCCAGCGCTGCAGGGCGCAGGCCAGGCGGCGGCGCTCCGCGTCATTCAGGAAAGCGCCCAACTCCACATTCTGGCCCGCGGAGCGTACCAGCAATCGGCTCGGGTACCACGGATGACCCGATCCCTGCAGCAGCACCTCCGACCAGGCCGGCTGGAAGCGCCAGGTATGCTGGGGCCGACCGCGCCCCTTCTCGATGGTGAGCTGGCCGGCAGCGAGCCGCACCACCTCGGTGTCCCGGCCCCGGCGCCCTGAAACATAGAGCGCCGCCACCAGGGCGAGGCTCTCCGCCCCGGCGAACGCCAGTATCGGCCAGAATCCCATCAGTGCGAAGGCGGTCCCGATGCCGAGGCACACCGCTGCCATGCCGAAGCCGAGCCGCAGGGACTGCCTCCAGTGCAGGCAGACGTCCGGGCGCAGCACGAAGCAGCGATCACCGGCACCGGTGTGACTCATCACCATGCAGATAAGCTCGCTAGCAGCCCCGGAAGCCCGGCCCTTGGTCGGAAACCGGCCCCCGTAACTTCGGACTCCGCGAAGGTAGCCGGAAACGCGCCCCGACGCCAGCGCCCTGCCGCGAGCTCAGCCGCCGAACCCCAGCAGGGCGTCGGGCTCCAGGTAAGGCGCCGCCACAGCAGCGGACGGCTGCCGCAGGTACGGCAGCACGCCGGCCAGCGGCGCCGGGATGCGCCGGGCCAGGGTCTCCACCTGGGCCGCGGCACGGGGATCCCGGGGATCCAGCACGCTGGCCACCCAACCGGCCAGGGTCAGGCCGTCGGAGTGCACGGCCTCGGCGGTGAGCAGGGCATGGTTCAGGCAGCCCAGGCGCACGCCCACCACCAGCAGCACCGGCAGGCCCAGCCGGGCCGGCAGGTCGGCGAGGGTATGCTGCGGGCCCAGCGGCACGCGCCAGCCTCCGGCCCCCTCCACCAGGGTCCGCTGCACGCCGGCGGCCAGCCGCTGGTAGGCATCGAGCAGCCCATCCAGACCGAGTGCCACGCCCTGCTCGGCGGCGGCCAGATGCGGGGCGCAGGCTGCCTCCAGGGCGACCGGATTGACCAGGGCGTAGTCCCGGGGCTCGGTGGTCTCGGCCGCCAGGGCCAGGGCGTCATCGTTGCACCAGCCGCCGTCGCGCCACCGGCAACCCGCGGCCACCGGCTTCATGGCGGCGGTGCGCCACCCCGCGGCCCGCCAGCGCGCCAGCAGTGCACAGCTCACCAGGGTCTTTCCGACCCCGGTGTCGGTGCCGGTGACGAACAGACCGGCGCTCACGTGGGGCGGCGCCGCCCCAGGGCGTGCAGGGGGATGGCCACCTCTCCCTGGCCGGTGCGCCGCTGGGGCTGGGCCTCGGTGCCCCAGGCGTGGCCGTATACCACCTCGTAGGTGGCCGGCAGGCGGCCCTCGGCGTCCCGGTGGGCCTCGTAGGCGGCGGTCATGGCCTGCAGCCGGCCGCGGCCGGTGAGGCCCCGGGGCCGGCCCGCGGTGACGTTGTGGGCGCCGATGGTTTTCAAGTCCCGCATCAGGGCACGGACGTCCGGGTAGGTCATGCGCAGCTCTTCCATCTCCATTACCGGATCCGCCAGCTGGGCCCGCACCAGCGCATCGCCGATATCGTGCAGGTCGATGAAGGCGTTGACGTGGGTATGGCCGTCCGCCGCCGACCAGGCCTGGCGCAGCTCCCGCAGGGTGTCGGGGCCGAAGCTGGAGAACAGGAACAGCCCGCCGGGGCGCAGCACCCGCTGCACCTCCCGGAACACGGCATCCAGGTCATCCACCCACTGCAGGGTCAGGTTGGAGAACACCAGGTCGAAGCTGTCCGCCGCCAGCGGGAGATTCCCGGCATCGGCGCAGACGCCGGGCAGCCGGCGCAGCCAGGGGGCCCGGCGCCGGGCCTGGCGCAGCATCGCGGGGGCCAGGTCCAGGGCCACGAAGCGGGCCTTGCGATAGCGGTCCATCAGGGCCCGGGTGGTGCGGCCGCTGCCAGCCCCCAGGTCCAACACCCGGTCCGGGGCGAGACGCACGAATTCCAGGCGCTCCTGCAGGCGCCCCCCCACCTCGCGCTGCAGCACGGCAGCGGCGTCATATTGTGCCGCCGCCCGCTGGAAGGACTCGCGCACCCAGCGGCGCTCGGGGCGGTAGGGATCCTGGGTCATTGGGCCTCCAGGGATTCGAGGACCGCCGTGACGCGCGCCGGATGGGTCAGAAAAGGCAGGTGGCCGGCCTCCGGCAGCACCTGGCAGACGCCCGCGGGCGAGCAGGCCGCGGCGCTGCGGGCGGCCTCCGGGGGCACCAGCGGATCGCGCTCTCCGGCGAGCCACAGCAGCGGCGCCGCCACCGCGGCGAGGCCGTCCCGGTAGTCTGCGCCCGCCAGGCAGGCGAGACCCGACGCCAGCCCCCTGGAGCCGGGGGCCTCCGGCAGGCTGCCGCGCAGGCCGCGGACCGCCCGGCGGTCGGCGTCGCCGGCCCGGGCCAGCAGCGCCAGGAAGCCCGCCACCGCCGCGGCCGGCGCGCGGTCCAGAGTCCGGCGCAGGGCCGCCAGCTCGGCCGGATCGACGCCGCAGGGCCAGTCCACGCCGGCGCTGAAGCGGGGCGTGGCCGCCACCAGCAGCGCGCCGCGGGCCAGTGCACCGGCCGCCAGGGCCTCCAGGCAGATCTGCCCTCCCAGGGACCAACCCACCCACCAGGCGGGCTCGCCGACCCGCTGCGCCAGCTCCGCCCCAAGTTCCGGGGCGGTGAACGTGGCATCGGGCGTGTTCCCGTGGCCCGGCAGTTGCACCAGGATGGCACTGCGGCCCCGGGCCACCAGGGCCTCGGCCCAGGGCCGCAGCAGCCCGGCGCCGAGCGCCCAGCCGTGCACCAGCACCACCGGTGGGCCCACGCCGAGGCGCTCGGCGCCGAGCTTCATGACGCCCCCCGGGCCAGCTCCAGGGATTCGAGGCCGGCCAGCAGATCATCCACGTCGCTCTCGCTGTGGGCCGCGGACAGGGTCACCCGCAACCGGGCACTGCCGGCGGGCACCGTGGGCGGACGGATTGCGGTCACCAGCAGGCCCCGCCGGCGCAGCGCACTGCTGGCGGCCAGGGCGGCCGCACTGTCCCCCACGCGCAGCGGCTGGATGGGGCTCGGCGAGTCCATCAGGTCCAGTCCCAGGCGCCGGGTGCCGTCCCGGAAGCGGGTCACCAGGCGCGCCAGGTGCTGGCGGCGCCAGTCCTCGGCGCGGGCGATGGCGAGCGCCGCCCGGGTGGCGGCCGCCAGGGCCGGCGGCGGCGCCGTGGTGTAGATGTAGGTGCGGGCGTGCTGCACCAGAGTGTCGATGACCTCGGCGTCGCCGGCCACGAAGGCGCCGAAGGTGCCCAGGGCCTTGCCCAGGGTGCCCACCAGCAGCGGGCAGTCGGCTGCAGCCAGGCCCGCGGCGGCGGCGCTGCCGCGCCCCTGGGGGCCCAGCACCCCGAGTCCGTGGGCGTCGTCCACCAGCAGCCAGGCGCCGTGCCGGCGGGCCAGCCCCGCCAGCTCGTGCAGCGGCGCCAGGTCGCCGTCCATGCTGAACACGCCGTCGGTGGCGATCAGCCGGGGCGGGCGGCGGGAGGCGGCCAGGCGCTGCTCCAGGTGGCCGGCATCGGCGTGGCGGTAGCGCTGCAGGCGGGCGCCGGCGAGCCGGGCGCCATCCAGCAGGGAGGCGTGGTTGAGCCGATCCTGGAACACCGCTTCGCCGGCGGCCGCCAGCGCCTGCATGACACCCAGGTTGGCCATGTAGCCGGTGGAGAACAGCAACGCCCGCTCGCGGCCGAGGAACTCGGCGAGATCGGCCTCCAGGGCCTCGTGCACATCCCGGTGGCCGGTGACGAGGTGGGCGGCACCGCTGCCCACACCGTAGCGGGACACCGCCTCGGTGAGGGCCTCCGCCACCCGGGGGTCCGCGGCCAGGCCCAGATAGTCGTTGCTGCAGAATACCCGCAGGGGCTCGCCCTGGCGGCTCATGCGCACCCCGGCGGGGCCCTCCAGGGCCTCCGCCCGGCGGTGGAGGCCGGCGCGGCGGCGCTCCGCCAGGGACTCAGCCAGCCCCGGCATGGGCCTCGTTGCGGGCACAGGCACGGCCCTGCACGGCTCCCTGGCCGCCCTCCTCGAACCCCATGCCGAGACGCGCCAGCAGTGCGCGGTCGGCGTCGGTGTCGGGGTTGCCGGTGGTGAGCAGCTGCTCGCCGTAGAAGATGCTGTTGGCCCCGGCCAGGAAGCACAGCGCCTGGAGCTCATCGCTCATGGCGCTGCGCCCGGCCGAGAGGCGCACGTAGGAAGCGGGCATGAGAATGCGTGCCACGGCGATGGTGCGCACGAAGTCGAAAGGATCCGGCGGCGGCTGATCCTCCAGAGGCGTACCGGGCACCGCCACCAGCTGGTTGATGGGCACGCTGCCGGGATGTTCCGGCAGGTTGGCCAGCACCTGCAGCATGGCGGCCCGGTCGGCCAGCGACTCGCCCATGCCGACGATGCCGCCGCTGCACACGTTGATACCGGCCTCCCGCACCCGCTCCACGGTGTTCAGGCGGTCCTGGAAGCTGCGGGTGGTGATGATCTCGCCGTAGAACTCCGGGGAGGTGTCCACGTTGTGGTTGTAGTAGTCGAGCCCGGCGTCCCGCAGGGCCTCCACGTGGCGCGACTCCAGCATGCCCAGGGTGAGGCAGGTCTCCAGGCCCAGGGCCTTGACCCGCCGCACCATCTCCAGCACCCGTTCCAGATCGCGGTCCTTCGGGCTGCGCCAGGCGGCTCCCATGCAGAAACGGGTGGCGCCGGCGTCCCGGGCGCGCCGCGCCGCGATCTCCACCGTCTCCACCTCCAGCAGGGCCCCGCGGTCCAGGCCGGTGTTGTAGCGCACGCTCTGGGGGCAGTACTTGCAGTCCTCCGGGCAGGCGCCGGTCTTAATGCTGAGCAGGGTGCTGGCCTGTACGCGGCCCGGATCGAAGTGCTCCCGGTGGGTCGTCTGGGCGCGGTGCAGAAGATCCGGAAAGGGCAGCGCGAACAGGCGCTCGACCTCGTCGGCGGACCAGTCGTGACGGATGGGAGCGGGATTGCGGTCGGTCGGCATGAGAAGTGCTCCGGAGTGGTGCGCCGCCCCGTACGCGGCACCGTCCGGCCCGCGGGGCGCTATGATACCGGGGCGGGCTGGCCGCCAGGGATGGAGGGATAGTCGACATGGAGCAAGGCGCTGTCAACCACTGGGCGCGACGGCAGGTTGACCGGGTCCGGCATCGGGCCCTCGCGTGGCTGTACCCGCCCCGCTGCCGGCTGTGCCGCGCGCCGGCGCCGGCCGACTGGGCCCTGTGCGCGCCTTGTGCCTCGGAACTGCCCTGGCTGCCCTCGGCCTGTCCGGTGTGCGCGGAACCTCGCGGCGGCGCCACCGCCGGCCCCTGCGCCCGCTGCCTGACCCGACCGCCTCCCTTCCATGCCGCCCGGGTGGCGCTGCGCTACACGGCACCGGTGGACCGGTTGATCCTGGAGTTCAAGCACGGCGGCCGACTCGCCACCGGGCGGCTGCTGGCCGCCCTGCTGGTCCACCATTTAGAGGAGACCGGCGCGCCGGCGCCTGACCGGGTCGTTCCGGTGCCCCTGCACCCGCAGCGGCTGCGCCAGCGGGGATTCAACCAGGCGGCCGAACTGGCGGCCCTGCTGCCCTACCCTGCCGGCCCCCGCATCGCCCGGCGGGTGCGCGCCACCCCCTCCCAGGAAGGCCTGACGAGGGCGGAGCGCCGCCGCAACCTGCGCGGCGCCTTCACCATCGACGGGAGCCTGGACGGGCAGCACGTCGCCGTGCTGGACGACGTGCTCACCACCGGCCAGACCGCCGCCGCGCTGGCGACGGCCCTGCGCGCCGCCGGCGCGGCACGGGTCGAGGTCTGGGCGCTCGCCCGGGCGGTCATGCGGGGGAGGGGCTGACAATCGGCTGGCGGGAGGTGGGAGTGAGCCACAGATGAACACGGATGAACGCGATGGGGTGGCGGGACGCCGGATGCGCTTCGCTTATCCGGCCTACGCCCTTCGCCCCAGGGTGCAGCCGAGGCCCGCGTAGGCCGGATAAGGCGCAACGCGCCGCATCCGGCGTCCCGCCACGCCTTTGCCCCGGGGCCCTGGACATCAGCCCGCACCGATCAAACCCGGAAGCACCCCCGCCGCATGCCCGGCAGCGCGCATCCCCGGCTCACCGATAGCGCGTAGGCTGGGATGAAGCGCAGCGCAATCCCAGCATTGGCCGGGATGATTGCGCTTCACTCCATCCACCCTACGCGGGCTCCGGCCGGCGCCCGGCCGCATCCCGCACTCAGTCCTCAGTCCTCAGTCCTCAGTCCTCCAGACCCTCACCGATAGATGAAGTCGAGCGCCAGCCCGACGAACACCACGCCGCCATAGACGTTGTTGTTCAGGAAGGCGCGGAAGCAGTCTTCCCGGCTTCGCTCGCGGATCAGCAGCTGCTGGTAGGCGAACAGCAACGCCGCCAGGCCCACGCCCCAGTAGTAGGGCTCGCCGAGCCCGGCCCGCAGACCCACGGTCACCAGGATGACGGTCATGATCACCTGCAGCACGCCGATGATCAGCCGGTCGTGGTCGCCGAACAGGATGGCGGTGGACTTGATGCCCACCACCAGGTCGTCGTCCCGGTCCACCATCGCGTACATGGTGTCGTAGATGGTGGCCCAGACCACAGCTGCCAGGAACACCAGCCAGGCCACCGGCGGCACGGCGCCGGTCTCCGCGGCGAAGGCCATGGGAATGGCCCAGCCGAAGGCCGCCCCCAGGTGTACCTGGGGCAGGTAGGTGTAGCGCTTCATGAAGGGATAGGTCGCCGCCAGGGCTACACCGACCAGGGACAGATAGATGGTCAGCCGGTTGAGTAGCAGCACCAAGCCGAAAGCCACCAGGCAGAGCCCCACGAACAGGCCCAGGGCCTCCAGCTCCGAGACCCGGCCGGTGGCCATGGGCCGGGCCCGGGTGCGCTCCACGTGGCCGTCCAGGTTGCGGTCGGCGAAGTCGTTGATGACGCAGCCGGCCGCGCGCATCACCAGCACCCCCAGCGCGAACACCACCAGCACCAGCGGTTGTGGCCGACCCTGGCCGGCGATCCACAGCGCCCAGAGGGTGGGCCAGAGCAGCAGGAAGTTGCCGATGGGCCGGTCCAGCCGGGCCAGCCGGGCGTACTGAGTCAGCCGGTCGAAGAGAAAATCCGCTGTCTCGCTCATGGTTCATCCGCGTCTTTCAGGTCGCGGGGGGTATCCGGCAGCCGGTCGGTCAGGAACACCTCCGCCACCAGGAGCGACTTGCTGCCGACCTGGAACACCGAGCGCCGGGCCCAGACAGGGCCTTCCCCTGGGGCCCGGCGGCGCAGGCCGTCGTCGGGCCCCAGGCGGCAGACCTCGATCAGTCCCCGCCGCACCGGGACCCGGCCGAACAGCATCGCTCCCAGGGGCCGGCCGCCGAGGCGGCGCAGCCGCCGGTAGCGGCCCCGCAGGGCCGTCGGGGCGATCACCGAGCGGGCGAACACCCAGGCTCCCTCGGGAGAGCCCAGCAGCACCTCCCGGCACCAGACCCGGGATCCCGGCCGCAGTCCCAGGCGCCAGGCCTCGTCCGCGAACGGGCGGTCCCAGTCCTGGCTCAGCACCCGGACCTGGAGCTGCCCCCGGAACGCCCGCCGCAGCCGCCGGGTAAGGGAGCCGGGCTCGTCCAGCCAGGGCTTCAGGCGCGCCGGCACTCCGGGGGAGAACAGTGCACCCCGCGGGTGCCAGGCTCCCGTAGTCCGGATCCAGCTAGCCCGCATAGTTCACCGAAACCCAGCCCGTCGCCGGGCCGGGTAGCGGCGCGGCATGCGGACTATCGTTCCCAACGGGCAACAAATTTTTCCCGCAGCCATGGGCTTGCGACCGATCCGAAGCGATTCGGTGAACTATGCGGGCTAGCGACACGTCGCGACTCCATACCGGTGGCCGCCGGCTCATACTTCGGCGTAGCGTTCTCCCTGGCCCACCCAGCGGGCGATCAGCGCGTCCACCGGCTCCGGCGCGCCGGCCAGCAGGGCGCTGGCGCGCCGCTGCACCTCCGGCAGCAGGTCGGCGTCCCGGACCAGATCCGCCACCCGGTACTCGAGGGCGCCGGTCTGCCGGGTGCCCAGCAACTCGCCGGGGCCGCGCAGCGCCAGATCACGCTCGGCGATGCGGAAGCCGTCGTTGCTCTCCCGGAGCACCGCCAGGCGTTGCCGGGCGGTGGCGGACAACGGCGCATGGTACATGAGCACGCAGGCGCTGGCCCGGCTGCCGCGGCCGACCCGGCCCCGGAGCTGGTGCAGCTGGGCGAGCCCCAGGCGCTCCGGGTTCTCGATGATCATCAGGCTGGCGTTGGGCACGTCCACGCCCACCTCGATCACCGTGGTGGCCACCAGAAGGTCCAGCTCGCCGCGCTGGAAGCGGCCCATGGCGGCGTCCTTGTCCGCCGCCCCGAGGCGGCCGTGCACCAGGCCCACCCGCAGCTCCGGCAGCTGCTCGGCGAGCCGGGCGGCGGTGGCCTCGGCAGCCTCCGCCTCCAGGGCTTCGGACTCCTCCACCAGGGTGCAGACCCAGTAGGCCTGGCGGCCCTCGGCACAGGCCCGGCGCACCCGCTCCATCACCTCGTCGCGGCGGCTGTCCGGCAGCGCAACCGTGGCCACCGGCGTGCGCCCCGGCGGCAGCTCGTCAATGCTGGAACAGTCCAGATCGGCGTAGGCGGTCATGGCCAGAGTGCGGGGGATGGGCGTGGCGGTCATGGTCAGCTGGTGGGGCTGCAGGCCGGGGTCGGCACCCTTGTCGCGCAGGGCGAGGCGCTGGTGCACACCAAAACGGTGCTGCTCGTCCACTACCACCAGCGCCAGGCGGCCGAAGCGGATGTCCTCCTGGAACAGGGCGTGGGTGCCCACCGCCACCAGCGGCTCGCCAGCCTCCAGCCGCTCCCGGGCCGCCCGCCGGGCGGCGGCGCCCGAGCGCCCGGCGAGCCAGAGTACGCTCACCCCCAGGGGCTCCAGCCAGCCGCTGAGGTTGCGGCGGTGCTGCTCTGCGAGGAGCTCGGTAGGCGCCATGAGGGCGCCCTGCCAGCCGCACTCCACCGCCCGCAGCAGGGCCAGGGCGGCCACCACGGTCTTGCCGGACCCGACGTCTCCCTGCACCAGCCTGAGCATGGGGCGGGAATCTCCCAGGTCGGCAGCGATCTCGGCGTCCACGCGGCCCTGGGCGGCGGTCAGCCGGAACCCCAGGGACTGCAGGAAGCGCTCGCGCAGGGCGCCCGGGGCGTCCAGGGCCGGGGCGCGGCGCTGGTCGCGGACCCGCCGGCGCAGTCGCAGCAGGCTGAGGCGATGGGCCAGCAGCTCCTCGAACGCCAGGCGCCGCACCGCCGGGTCGCGGCCATCCAGCAGCGCCTGGGTGTCCGCCTTCGGCGGCGGCGCGTGAATGCGCTCCAGCGCCTCCGGGAAGGGGGGCATGCCCAGCGCCTCCAGCAACGGCGCCGGCAGCAGCTCGGCGGCCGCCTGCCCTTGGCGGCAGGCGTCGAGGGCCCGCTCCACCAGGCGGCGCAGGGCGGCCTGGGTGAGGCCCTCGGTGGACGGATAGACGGGAGTCAGAGCCGCGCCGGCCGGCGCCTCGCCCGGCTCGTCCATTTCCCACTCCGGGTGCACCATCTCGGGGCCGGAGAGCCCGGCGCGAACCTCGCCAAAGCAACGCACGC
>CAZAQB010000098.1:6861-12400 GCA_964487155.1 uncultured Ectothiorhodospiraceae bacterium | reverse complement strand
GCCGCCAGCATCGGCCAGGCGGCGAAGAAAAGCAGATTGGCGAAGGGGTCGAGGTATTGCTTCCAGGACGAGAATGTGGAAATCGCGTGCACCAGCAGCACGGCACCGTACGTGAAACGCCTCCAAAGGCCGGCGAGAAATGCCAGCACGAGGATCAATTCCGCCGCACCCAGGACGAAGAATGTCCAGTCTTCCAGGCCGGACAGCCCGTAGAATCCGCTAAACACCCGGGCGCTGTGCTCCGGCGAGACGAATTTGTCAAGTGTCCACATCAGCATCACGATGAAAACGCCGACCCGCAGGGCGAGCAGCGACCATTCCAGCCGTTGTTGCTGACTCATCGGTATCTATCTCCTCTAATGCGCAGTGAACCGGTGGACCGTCGACCTCATTGCAAGAGGATCGTGCCTGGTCGACCTGCAATGCCGTGCACGGTTCCCGATCATTGGTCACTGACCGTCGGCGTAATCGGCACAGACGGCCGCAGGGAAGCACAGACAGTGGGGGCTGTCTGCGGTTTCACCCAAATGACATCAAATTGCAGCGCTCTCGCCTGGCACGGTTTCTACGGCGCGGACTGCCAGGGAAGCGCTGACGTATTCAGCGCTGACCGTGCGGCCCATGGAGAAGCCGCCGCGCCGGTCGCGCAAGCGACTGATAGCGTTTCCATGGCAGGCTGTTGAGAAACAGCCTGCCATGCACGGGGCGGCGATGCCCCGGCCCGGATCGAACACGTAAGTCTGTGATCCGGCCGAGCCGAGCACGGACATGTGCCGGGGCCGGCGGGTTGAGAAAGGGTAGGACAGCCCTTTCTCGACAAACTGCTAGTCCAGGCCGGCAAACTCCGTCACGAAGGCGGCGTGGTCCGATTCCGGGAACTTGCGCTCGAAGTAGAACGGCAGGCTTTCGTCGTGCAGGGCCTCGTTGTGGATCTCGGCGCCGGCGAAATGCGGCAGCAGGGCCTGGGAGACCAGCACGTGGTCGAGCAGGTTGCCCGCGCCGTGGTGGATATGGGTGAAGCGCCGGGAGGCACTCAGCGCCTGGCTGCAGGGCACCATCACCCGGGGCCGCAGCTCGGCATTGCCGGTATTCTCCACCCGGCCCAGGATGGCCTCCACCGGTACCTGGCCGGGCTCGGCGTTGAAGTCGCCGCATACGGCGATGCGGGCCTCGGGCTCGGCGTCGAAGATGGAGTCCAGCAGGATGCGGGTCTCCAGGGCCTGGCCCACCCGGCGCATGGACGACAGGAAGTACCCCTCCGCCCAGCCGGCCGCGCTGCGCCAGGTGTAGGCGTTGAGCTTCTGGCCGTCGATGTAGCCCGGGATGCGGGATTTCAGGTGCAGGTTCAGCACGTGCAGCGCGCTGCCGTCCGGCAGCGTCAGCCGGGCATGGAGGATGGGCCGCTCCCAGCGCAGGTCCTTCGCCTCGGTCGCCGGCGGGCGCGAGGTCACCGGCGCGTAGCGCAGTGGCGGGATGTGGTCGTTGCGGTACTGCCCGATGCGTTCCATGGGGAACCGCGACAGGATCACCAGGTTGCGCACGTCGTAGGGCGTGCCGTCGGTGGTCAGCGTGGTGACCCGTTGGAACGCCTCGTAGAGGGTGCCCTCCAGAACCCGGTCCAGGGCCGAGAGCTGGCGGCTCGGATCGTCGCTGGTGTGGTCGGGGAGCTCCTGGCCGTGGACCTCCTGCAGGCAGACCACGTCGGCGCGCAGGCGCTGAAAGGCCGCGCGCAGCACCGGGGCGCGCTCGGCGATGCCCGGGCTGTACTCGTCCGGCCGGTCGTCCAGGTTCTCGACGTTGAAAGTGGCGATGCGCAGCACGGGCGTGCCCTCCCTTCCGCAAGCCGAGGCGCGGGCCCCGCTGATCTGCCTCGGACTATAGCCCGCGTTGCCGTAGGTGCCGGGCGAGGCCCTTCGGCCGGCGGTCGGCAAAGGCCGGGATCGCCCGTGCGTATCGGATCCGGTCGACCGCTCATGGCAGCCGACGTTTCCGTCCACGGTGGCTATGGCCCGGCCGCCTGTCGGTTGCCAGGAGCAACCGACCTACGCCCTTCGCCCAGCCCAGATGAGCAGCCGACCGGCTCGCCGAAGCCCGCCGTAGGTCACGGTGCGAAGCTCCGTGACGGGGAGCCCGAGTCCGACACCACGGCCCTGAACCGTGCGAAGAGCGTCACGTAGCGCCGCGCGCAACGTGACCTACGGCCGCCCGGCTGCCCCCTCTCCCCCGGCCCCCGCAAGGGGAGAGGGGAGGGCGGCGCAGCGCCGCGGCGACCGCCGGGCCATGTCGGAGCCGGTTGACTGCCCCCGGTAGCCGGCATCCAACTCCACCCGGCACGGGCCGCTCTTGAGCGGCGTCTCCGGTGCCCGACCCAGGCGGATCATGGGGGCGGTTGCTGCAGTTCCGGGCGGCCGCGCAGGTGCCGGGTCATCCAGTCCAGAAAGACGCGCAGCCGGTGGGACACCAGCCGGGCGTCGGCGTGCACCAGGCTGACCGGCAGGGGCGGCGGCTCGAACTCCTCCAGCACCACCTGCAGCCGACCTTGCCGGAGCGCCGGCTGCACCTGGTAGGACAGGAACATCCCGAAGCCCAACCCCGCCGCGCAGGCCTCCAGCGCCGCCGTCACCTGGTTGCAGGCGAAGCCGCCCTGGACCGCCACCGAGCGCTCCCGCTCGCCCTCCCGGAAGCGCCAGCGATTGCCCGGCGCGATGCCCCGGAAAGCGACGCAGGGGTGGCCGGCCAGCGCTTCGGGCCGGTCGGGGATGCCGGTCCTCTCCAGCAGCGCGGGACTGGCGCAGACCACGCGGCGCACCTCGCCCAACGGCACCGCCACCAGGGAGCTGTCCGCCAGCTGGCCGATGCGCAGGGCCAGGTCGATGCCCTCGTCCACCAGGTCCGCCACCCGGTCCAGCAGCAGCAGTTCCACCTGCACCCGGGGGAAGCGGCCCAGGAACTCCATTACCAGCGGCGCCACGTGCATCTCGCCGAAGCGCACCGGCGCGGTCATGCGCAGCCGGCCCCGGGGCTCACGCTGGCCCTGGCCCAGGGCGGCCTCCGCCTCCTCGACGTCGGCCAGGATGCGCCGGCAGCGTTCCAGGTAGGCGCTGCCTTCCGGCGTCAGGGACATGCGCCGGGTGGTCCGGCGCAGCAGGCGCACGCCCAGCTCGGCCTCCAGGGCGGCGAGGTTGCGGACCATGGTGGGAAGAGAGCGGTCCATGGCCGCCGCCGCCGCGGTGAGACTGCCCCGGTCCACCGTCTCCACGAAGCCGCGCATGGCGGTGAGTTTGTCCATGGGGGTTACATTACTGCGATCAGTAAAGGAGTCATATAAAAAGGACGGCATTTATTAAAAGTCTATGGATGCATAACGTTTCAGGCCACCCCCATCGCCCACGGGAGACCGCCATGAGTACCGAATCCAGCCCCCGCACCGCCGGTGTCCATCACGCCGGGCTGACCGTCCCCGACCTCGCCGCCGCGCAGGCTTACTTTGAGGAGGCCCTGGGTTTCCGGCTGGTGGGAGAGGTGCCCGCCTATCCGGCCGTGTTTCTCAGCGACGGCGCCGTGATGATCACCCTCTGGCAGGCGGAGGACCCGGCCCGGGCGGTGCCCTTCGACCGGCGGCGGGTCATCGGCCTGCACCACCTGGCGTTGCGGGTGGCCGACGCCGAGGCCCTGGAGACCCTGCACGCCGAACTCGCCGGGCGCGGCGATACCCGCGTCGAGTTCGCCCCCGAGCCCCTGGGCGGCGGGCCCACCCGGCACATGATGTGCCGCATCCCCGGCGGCATCCGTCTGGAGCTGATCGCGCCGGCCGCCGGTTGATGGCAGGCGCCATGACGAGCCCATCCCCTTTCCACCGGGGCGAGCGGGAGGTCCAGTCCCGCCTCGGCGTCCGGGAAGTCGAGGCCTGGGCGCGCAAGGTGGTGCGCCCCTGCCTGCCCGACCAGCACCGGGCGTTCCATACCGCGCTGCCGTTCCTGGTGGCGGCGGCCCGGGACGCGGAAGGCTGGCCGTGGGCCACGCTGCTCACCGGCCGGCCGGGCTTCGTCACCTCCCCGGATGCACGGATGCTGGTGATCGATGCCCGTCCGGTGCCGGGCGACGCGCTGGAGGGCGCCCTGACGCAGGGCGCGCCTCTGGGCCTGCTGGGCATCGAGTTCGCCACCCGCCGGCGCAACCGGGTCAACGGCCGGGTGGCGGGCAGCGGCCCCGGGGGGATCCGCTTCGCGGTGGAGCAGACCTTCGGCAACTGCCCTCAGTACATCCGCGAGCGGGAATGGCACCTCAACGAGGGGGAGGCGCCAGAAGCGCCCCGGCGCGGCCGGACTCTGACTGCAAGCCAGAGGCGCTGGGTCCAGTCTGCCGACACCTTCTTTATCGCCAGCGGGTACCCGGGCAATGAAGATGACCCCCGCGCCGGCATGGATGCCTCCCACCGCGGCGGCGCGCCGGGCTTCGTCGAGGTGCTGAGCGAGCGCCGGCTGGTGTTCCCCGACTATGCCGGCAACAACCACTTCAACACCCTGGGCAACCTGATCCTGGACCCCCGGGCCGGGCTGGCGTTCGTGGACTTCGAGACCGGCAGCCTGCTGCAGCTCGCGGTGCGCACGCGCATCGACTGGGACTCGCCGGAGGTGGCCCGGTTTCCCGGCGCCCGGCGCCTGGTGCACTGCGAGATCCAGGAGGTGGTGGAGCTGCCCCGTGGCCTGCCGCTGAGTTGGAGCGCCGACCCGGGCGCCCTGCGGGCGCTGCGGCTGGTGGAGAAGATCCCGGAGAGCGCGGACGTCACCTCGTTCTATTTCGCCCCCGCCGACGGGCGCGCGCTGGCGGAGTTCAAGCCCGGCCAGCACCTGCCCATCCGGCTTGACATCCCCGGCCGCGAGGCGCCGGTGGAGCGGACCTACTCCCTGTCCAACGCCCCCGGCACGGACCGCTACCGCATCAGCGTCAAGCGCGAGCCCCGGGGACTCGCCTCGCGCCATCTGCACGACCATCTGCAGGTGGGCGCCGTGGTCCACGCGCGCCGGCCGACGGGGGACTTCGTGCTGGGCTGCACCGACTGCCCGGTGGTGCTGATCAGCGCCGGGGTCGGCCTCACCCCCCTGGTCAGCATGCTGCTCGCCCTCAGCCGGGCGCCGCTGCGCGGCCCCGTGTGGTTCATTCACGGCGCCCGCGACGGCCGCCACCATCCCCTGGCGCGGGAGGTGCGCGACGCCGCTGCCCGCCACCCCGCCATCCAGACCCATGTGGCCTACAGCCGGCCGGGGGCGGACGACCGGCTTGGGGTCCACTACGACAGCCGCGGGCGGCTGGACGCCGAGCGGGTGGCCCGGCTCTACCCGGCACTGGACGCGGAGTACTACCTGTGCGGCCCGCCAGGCTTCATGGCCGAGCTGCAAAGCGGCCTGGAGCAGCGCGGCGTGCCGGCCGAGCGCATCCACACCGAGTCCTTCGGGCCGGCGGCGTAGGCCGGACAGGCGAAGCGCATCCGGCGTTCGAGGCATGGAGTGGTGTCCGCCGCATGGCCGGCGGCGAGACT
>CAZAQB010000098.1:0-6761 GCA_964487155.1 uncultured Ectothiorhodospiraceae bacterium | reverse complement strand
ATCCAGCGCGGCCGCCCGGCGAGCTGGTGCAGCGCCCAGGGAAACGGCCGGCCCAGGGCCCAGGCCAGGGGCAGCAGGCTGGCGGCCAGCGCCGCGGCGCGGCCGGCCAGGGGAAGCTGCAGCAGGGCGTCCGCGAGGCCCCAGAGCCCCGCCAGCGCGACGCCCAGGCCCGCCGCCACGGCGGCCCAGATGGCGGCGACGCTGCGGGGTCGGGCCGCGGTGGGCGCGGTGGCGCTGCCGGCCCCGGAACCCACCAGGAACACGGCGAACACCAGTGACGCCGCCAGCACCGGCTCCCCCAGGAACAGCACCGCGCGCTGGAACAGGGCCAGTTCCAGCAGCAGGTAGCCCAGGCCCAGCGCCGTGAAGTAGACCGCCACCGCCGGCCGGCTGAACGGTCGCGGCGCGCGCGGCAGCCGGCCCAGCGGCAGCAGGATCAGCGCCAGGCCCAGCAGGGTCACGGCGAGCGCGCTCGCGGCGGTCAGCAGCAGGGTCCAGTCCAGATAGCTGGGGGCGCGCCGGCCCAGGGCGTCGACGAAGTCCGGTACCCGCTGCCAGACCAGGGAGCGCCAGAAGTAGGGCCGGTCCAGGGTGGCCGGCTCGGTGGTGAACCAGCGTGCCGCCTCCGGGAGCCGCCCGTCCCCCAGCACCGCCCGGGCGGACTGGAAGAACAGCGGCGATTCCAGGCGGTGGTGCCGGTTGACCTCGCCGGGCCCCAGGTCCGGCAGCCACACCAGGTCGAAGTCCCAGCGTTCGGCGAAATCCCGCACCGACTGCCGGTCCGCGGCGGCGAGGGGCTCGCGGCCCACCAGCACCAGCAGGGCCTGCAGGCCACGCAGCACCGCCACATGCTCGCCAGGCCGGGCCGCGCCGGAGCGCTCCAGGGCGGTCCGTATGGTGGCCAGCAGCCGCGGCAGGTGCCGGGGAGGGTGGTGCAGCTCCAGGGGCAGCGCCAGCAGGCCTGCCGGGCGCAGCCGCTCCAGGGCCAGGGCGAGACCGGCGCCGGTGAGCAGGTAGTCCTCGCTGGCGGCGTCCCCGCCGTCAAAGGCGGGCGGCACCACAATGGCCGCGTAGCGGCGCGGGGTCGCCGCCAGGTATCGGAAGGAGCCGTCGGCCACCATTTCGACGCCGGCGGCCGCGGCGCCGCGCCGGCGCGCCCAGTCCAGCAGCCGGGCATCCGGCGCCACCCAGGTCAGACCCGGACCGGTGGCCATGCCGGCCTGCCAGCGCCCGGAGCCCAGCACCAGCACCGGGCCATCCGGCCGCAGGCCGCGCGCCAGGCCGGGGAGGGAGGCTCGCCCATGGGCGGGCTGGTAGGGGTGGCTGCGCGGCACCGGCGCCACCCGGTCGCTGCCGACCACGGCGGCGTCCACCGGGACCACCGCCTGGGGCCAGGAGAGACTCAGGCCCGGGGCCATGCGCAGGCTCTCCGAGCGGATCAGGCTGAGCCGGCCGGGAAGACCCGGCTCCACCGCCAGTGTCCGGGCGTCGGGGAGATCCTGCAGCCGCGCCAGGGCCTTGAAGTCGGACACCGCCGGCGGCAGCGGCACGGCCACGGCGCTGGCGGCCAGGGCCGCCACCCCCAGGCACAGCACCGCGAAGCGGCGCTGGCGCCGGCCGATCGCCAGCAGCCCACCGCAGCCGGCCAGCGCTGCGGCCACCAGGGCCACCGCCGCCTCCACCTGCAGCACCGCCAGCAGCGCGGTGGCGGCCAGGCTGCCCAGCCCCGAGCCCAGCAGGTTGGCGGCGTACACCCGGCGCGCCCGGCCGGGCCAGCGGGCAAACGCCTGGCCGATGCCGAGCCCGGCTGCGTAGAAGGGCAGGAAGGCGACCAGGTCCACCAGCAGCAGCCGGCCCAGGGTGACCGGGTCCCAGCCGGCCACCAGCGGCTGCAGGGTGACCCGGGTCTGTACCGCCAGCACCACCAGCAGCCCGGCCGCGCTGGCGGCCAGGCTGGCGAGCAGCAACCGGTCGCCCCAGGCCGTGGCCCGGGGGCCGAGCAGGGTCAGGGTGGTGCCGGCGGCGCCGAAGCCGAGCAGCGCCAGGGACACGGCCAGGCCGGCGAAGTGATGCCAGTGGCTGAACTCGAACAGCCGCAGCAGCAGCACCTCGAAGGCCAGCACCGCGGCGGACAGGGCGCCTACGGCGGCCAGCTGGCCCGCCCCGGGACCCGGCGCGGCTGCCTCAGCGCCGGCTCTTGGCTGCATCTGCCGCTGTGGCGCGGCCGCGCCACAGCGCGGTCAATGATCCCCCGTCAGGGGCACGAAGCGCACCGCCATCAGGTTGCGGGTGCTGATCTCGCCGGCGGCGTCCTTCTCCACCAGCAGCAGGTTCTGGGTCCAGGCGCTGCGGCCCACCGGAATCACCATGCGCCCGCCCGGGCGCAGCTGGGCGATCAGCGGCGGCGGCACGTGGGTGGCGGCGGCGGTCACCACCACCGCGTCGTAGGGGGCCTGCTCGGGCCAGCCGTAGTAGCCGTCACCGTGGAGCACGCTGACGTTGGTGTAGCCGAGCCGTTCCAGCCGGGCGGCCGCCTGGCGGGCCAGGGGCTCGATGATCTCGATGCTCACCACCTCGCGCACCAGCTCGGCCAGAATGGCCGCCTGGTAGGCGGAGCCGGTGCCCACCTCCAGCACCCGGGCGTCCGGCGCCAGGTCCAGCACGCTGCTCATGAAGGCGACGATGTAGGGCTGGGAGATGGTCTGCCCGTGGCCGATGGCCAGCGGGCTGTCAGTGTAGGCCCGGGCGTTCTGGTCCTTGGGCACGAATCGATGGCGCGGCACCCGGCCCATGGCGTCCAGCACCGCCGGACCGGTGACGCCGCGGCTGCGGATCTGGCCGCGCACCATGGCGGCGCGCTCCGCCTGGCGATCAGCCTCGAACCGCGGGCGCTGCACCGGCCCGGAGTTCACTTCGGCCTGCAGCAGGATCTCCGCCGCCTGGGCAGCCGCCGGCGAGGGCAGGGCCAGGCTGGCCCCGGCGAGAAGGGCGAGCAGTGCCGCGGCAGCGGCCGGCGCGTGTCCCATGGCATGGAGCCCAGTCTTCGGCCTCGATGGCGGCCACTGCCCCCAGCATAGAAAACCGGGCGCGGCCCGGCGTTACCGCCCGGCGCTGGCCGCAAATGTCCGCGCCGATGCCACCGCGGACTGTGAGGGTTGCGCGGGCGTGTCCGAAGCCGGCGCGGTCTGCAGCACGAACTCTTCCCAGCTCGCGGGCGCTGCGCGCCATCCCATGGCATCGGCGCGTTGTCATGAAGAAGCAAACCGTTCCGGCGGCCGCCACGCCCTTGACGTGAGCCGCCCTCGCACAAATCACAATGGGCAGGGTCGCGGGTCTTTTCCGCCGGCGACGACGCACCGGAGTCCAGCGCAGACCGCAAGGAGGTCGCATGAAAACCGTGCCATTCGGCAACACCGACATAGAGGTCACGCCCGTAGGCCTGGGCACCTGGGCCATCGGCGGCTGGATGTGGGGCGGCACCGATGAGGCGCTGTCCATCGACACCATCCAGGCGGCGGTGGACCGGGGCATCGGACTGGTGGACACGGCGCCGGTCTATGGCTTCGGCCGCTCCGAGGAGATCGTCGGCAAGGCATTGGCCGGCGGGCGCCGCGACAAGGTGGCCCTGGCCACGAAGGTGGCGCTGAACTGGGACAGCGACCAGAACAAGGTCTGGCGCGACGCCCGCGCGCCGCGCATCAAGCAGGAAGTGGAGGATTCCCTGCGGCGGCTGCAGACCGATCATATCGACATCTACCAGGTCCACTGGCCGGATCCGCTCACGCCTGTCGAGGAGACCGCCCGGGCCATGGAAGAGCTCTACCGGGAGGGGAAGATACGCGCCATCGGCGTCAGCAATTTCTCTGTCGAGCAGATGAGGGCGTTCAGCGAGGCGGCGCCGCTGCACAGCCTGCAGCCGCCCTACAACCTGTTCGAGCGCGGTATCGAGGAGGATGTGCTGCCCTGGTGCGGGCAGCACGACATCGCCACCATCACCTATGGCGCGCTGTGCCGCGGCATGCTGAGCGGGCGCATGCACGCCGAGCGCAGCTTCCCTGGTGATGACCTGCGCAATAACGACCCCAAGTTCCAGGGCGGGCGGTTCCGACAGTATCTGAACGCCGTCCAGGCGCTGGATCGCTTCGCCCGGGAGGCCAAGGACAGCCACGTCTTGGCCCTGGCCCTGCGCTGGCTGATCGATCAGCCCGGCGTCACCACCGCCCTGTGGGGGGCGCGCCGCCCCGAGCAGCTGGAGCCGCTCTCCGATATCGAGGGCTGGACGCTCGGCGAGGAGGATTTCCGCACCATCGATGCCCTTCTCGCCGAGCACATCACCGACCCGGTCGGCCCGGAGTTCATGGCACCGCCGCATCGCGAGCAGGGCGGCGGCGCCTGACCCGGGGTGCACCGGCCCGGGCGCTGCAGAGTGCCGGTGCTGTCCACCATGTCGGTCACCACTGGTTGCAGAATCGGCCCGGGACGATACTGGCGTTCGGTACAGCGGGCGATTGCCTCCGAGGTCATATGGGTCCCGGCGACCTGATTCGAACGCACCGCCAGCGGCGCGGCCTGAGCCAGCTCGAGCTGGCTTCCCGGGCCGGCGTCTCGGCCCGCCACCTGAGCTACGTGGAGCGCGGCCGCAGCCAGGCCGGCCGCGCCGTGCTGGCCGCCCTGGCGCGGGCCATGAGCCTGCCGCCCCGGCAGGCGAACCGCCTTGCCCGGGCCGCCGGTCTGCGGCCGCTCTACCCCGAACACGACCTGGATGATCCCGCCGTCGGCGCGCTGCGCACCGCCCTGGAGGCCATGCTCCGCGCCCACATGCCGCTGCCGGCGGTGGTGACCGACCCGGCGTGGCGGGTGGTGCGCGCGAATTCCGCCTTCGCTGCCCTGTCCGAGTACCTGGCCGGCTTCACCGAGCGCGCTCCCGGCGAGGAGAGCCTGCTGGAGTGGCTGTTCGACGCGGACGGGCTGCGCCCCCTGGTGGGCAACTGGCACGAAGTGGGGCCGCTGCTGCTGGAGCGGGTCCGGGAGGAGGCGGTGCAGCATCCGGACCTGGACGATCTGGTGGATCGGCTGAGGCGGCTCGCGGCGGATACCGGCGCCGCGGCGCAACCCGCCCTGCCCGAAGATCGGCCAGTGCTGACACTCAACCTGGCCGCCGGTGGGCGGGAGTTCCGGCTGTTCTCGGTGGTGGCCCGGTTCGGCTCGGCGCTGGACGCCAACATGGACGCGCTGCGCATCGAGTACTTCTTCCCCGAGGACGCGACCACCCGGATCCAGATCGACCAGCTGCTGGAATGCCGGTAGCGGCCCTGCCGGGTGCCACGGTTGCTGGAGCGCAAGACCCGATTTCACGCGGCGCACGCAACTCGGCACCGCCGGCTCGCGTTCATCTTCATCGCGCAGGGTGGGCAGAGCGAAGCCCACCGTTCGTATATCCCAGTCACCACGTCCGCTGCGGCTCTGGGATTGTCCTCGGCAATGTGCTCGAATATATCCTCGAGCCAGTTCTGCGCCTCAACGGTCCAGTTTACTTCGGCCACGACCGGATACGCCGGTCCATTTCTTTATTCGAAATGGTGCGTCCTGCATCAGAATCCGCCAAACCCCGGTGAATCATTACATGAAACGTGAGTTCCCTTGCTAGCTCTTCGCTAGAACTATCTTCCGGTTGTTTCTCCAAAAGTGTTCTCAATTCGTGTTTCGCGTTGCCCATGTCTCTCGCTGCTGTGAATCTATGGCATTGTATGACGGGTGAAAACCCTTCCAAGCAGATAACGCGTAGCTGACCGGTGCGAGGTGCGAGCGTCCGGTTGAGCGTTATGCGGCAGGTACATCGACCACCTCACCGTAGGAATGCGGCTCGGGAAGAGGCTCCCCTTGTTCCTTGAGGCCCTCCAGGTGGAACTCGATTGCCTCCCGGATCAATTCAAGCGCCTCCTTCCTGGTTTCACCCGTGGCCACACATCCCGGCAAATCCGGAACATAGGCGCCCCAGCTAGTAGAGCCTGCCTCTACAATTACCGTAGAACGCATGATGATCTCCTACTTCTTAAGCCCGGCCTGCTTAAGCACATTATTCAAGGTGCCGGGTGGTACAGCAATATTGGGCTTCCCTGACACGGTGGCGGTTCCCAACTTGGTTGGGTGTCTGAATTGCCGGTGAGTCCGCGTTGCCTCGCTTGCTGCCACCCATCCGCCTCAAGCCGTTTGATCAAATCCCTGACTTTCATTGATTTATATCCATGGTCTCCACTCATGCCGCCCAACGAAAGCCGTGAGCGGCGCCTCAAGGAGCGCAGCGGATTGGGGCGTCCAGTTCAACGGCCTGGTTATGTGCTTTGTTGAGCTTCGGCCTTCAGGCGCTCAACCAACCAAACCTTGATGATCGACTGCCGTGTAACTCCTATGCGAGCCGCCTCACGATCCAACGATTCAACAACCCAAGCAGGAAAGTCGACATTTATGCGCTTCTGCTCCTGATTGACGCGTCTCGCTGTAGACAGATCAAGATCATCAATGACGTCCTGCTCGCCTTGATCAAACTTTTTGTCAAAATCCTTAGCTTTCATACAGATGTACCTCTTTCTTGCGAGAACGCCTTACAGAAATGAGCCGAAGTTTTCCGTTTCTGTAAGTGATGATGGCCGACCAATGTTTTGCGCCGATAAGTCCTATAACAAGAAAACGAGACTCATCACCGGATTTAGGGAGGCGCTGATTAATTCCTCGCCGCCGCGTTGGCCCCTCAGAGCCGGCAG
>CAZAQB010000097.1:0-13102 GCA_964487155.1 uncultured Ectothiorhodospiraceae bacterium | reverse complement strand
GCTAGAGGCGCGGGATCAACGCCCCCAGCAGTTCCCGGACCCGCTCCATTCCCAGCCGCAGGTTCTGCTCGATCTCCGACATGGCCACCTGCTCGCGGCCGCCGAGCCCGGCGGCCCAGTTCGCCACCACCGCGCAGGCCGCGTACGGCAGTTCCAGCTCCCGGGCCAGCACCGCCTCGGGCATGCCAGTCATCCCCACCATGTCGCAGCCGTCCCGGGCCAGCCGCCGGATCTCGGCGGCAGTCTCCAGCCGCGGGCCCTGGGTGGCGGCGTACGTGCCCTCGGGGATGGCGTCCAGGCCGACTTCCACGTCGGCACCCAGCAGCAGCCGGCGCAACTCCGGGTCGTAGGGCCCGGTGAAATCCACGTGCACCACCTGCCTCAGATCCTCGTCGAAGTAGGTGTGGTCACGGCCCCAGGTGTAGTCGATGATCTGGTCCGGGAAAGCCAGCCGCCCGGGGTGGAAGCCGTCGCTGATGCCCCCAACCGCCGCCACGGCCAGCAGCCGGCTGGCCTCAGCGTGGTGCAGCGCCCACAGGTTGGCCCGGTAGTTGACCCGGTGAGGCGGGATGGTGTGGTTGTAGCCGTGCCGCGCCAGGAACATGACCTTCCGGCCGTGGAGCACGCCGTGGGTGACCGGCCCGGAGGGCTCGCCATAGGGGGTACGCACCATCTCCCGGTGGGTAATCTCCAGGCCGCGCAGCGTGGTGAGCCCGGTGCCGCCGATGATCGCCAGAGTCACAGGTCCTCGTCCTCCGGTCGCACGGCGTAGATGCCGTGTACGTTGCGGAAAAAGCCGTGGTAGTCCATGCCGGCGCCGAACACATAGCGGTCCGGCACCTCCAGTCCGGTGAAGCTCGCCTCCAGGTCGTCGGCGCGCCGCCCGTGGCGCTTGTTCACCAGCACGGCGGTGTAGACATCCCGGGCTCCATGCTGGAAGCAGTCTTCCACGATGCCCGCCAGGGTGTGTCCTTCGTCCAGAATATCGTCCACCACCAGCACGGTACGCTCGCGCAGCGGCGTCTGGGGGCGGGCCAGCCACACCAGATCTGCACCGCGGGTGCCGCGCCGGTAGCGGGTCGCGTGCACGTAGTCCACCTCCAGGGGAAACGGCATCAGCGGCAGCAGCTGTACCAGCGGCACGAGGCCGCCGAGCATCACGCCCAGCACCACCGGTTGCCGGCCGCCGAGCTGGCGCTCGATGTCGGCGGCCATTTGCCGCAGTGCGGCATCCACCGCCCGCTGGTCGTGCACCAGCTCCGCGCCGCTCCACACGGCCTCCAGTTGTTCCGGGGTCACTGTCGCTTACCGTCCTTCCGGGAATTGGGGGTCGTGGCCGCGGCACAGCCCCCGGCAGCGGCCGGCGCTGTCTCGGCGCCGGGGTTCAGTAGGTCAGCACCACGGTGTCCTCGTCCATGGCCTCGCTGATGATGTAGGCGCCTCCCACGGTCTCCTCCACCTCGGGAATCAGGTCGTTGCCCCAGATCTCCACGGCGCTGGTGCTGACCTTGAAAACCACGCCTGCCTGGTGGGCCTCCCGCAACAGGTCATAGATGGTCTTGCGGGCGCCTTCATGAGTGCGCAGGCTCTCGGCTACTCCGCGCACTCCCAGGCGCGCGGCGCCGCCGGTGAGGATGACTTCCACGTCGTACTCCATGGCAGCGGCCGCCGCCGCCTGCAACAGCGGGGATCCAAGCTCCGACGGCCGGGCCGGATCGGTGTTCAGCATGACGACCAGAAGCTTGTTGGCCATGGCGTTGCAGTTACCCATTCCCCCCCGGAAGCCCGGGATTATAGGGGCCAAGGGGGCCGGTCACTACCCCGGGCCGCAGGCCGGGGGTCGGATGAATCCGCTGTTTCGTGCCTTCGGAACACCCGGTGGCCGGACTTGCCGGGCATCGGCCTCGGGAATCAACCCGCCGGGGTCACACCGGCAGTTCGAGGGAGCGGCCGTGGTCGTAGCCGCGCACGCTGCGCTGCGCCTCGCGCCAGCGCCGGCTGCGATGCAGGGCGTCCCAGTCCGGGGCCTCCCTTCCGTGCAGGCGTGCCAGGCGCAGCGCCGAGACCGGATCGCTGGCCGGAAGCCGCTCCAGCAGTGCCGGCAGCGCGTCCAGCTCGTTGCCCACCAGCACCATGTCGCAGCCTGCCTGCAAGGCCGTGCGTGCCCGGGAGGCGAGATCCCCGGCCTGGGCGGCGGCAGCCATGCCAAGATCATCGCTGAATACCACACCCTGGAAGCGCAGGCGCCGGCGCAGCACGTCCTGGATCCAGTAGTGGGAAAAACCCGCCGGTGCCGGGTCACAGCGGGCATAGACCACGTGGGCGACCATCACGGCGCCGGCGCCCTCCCCGGTCAGCCGCGCGAAAGGCAGCAGGTCGGTGTGCTCGATGCGGCTCCAGCGCCGATCGTCCACCGGCAGTTCCCGGTGGGAGTCCGCGGCCACCGCGCCATGGCCAGGGAAGTGCTTGAGCGTCGCAGCCATGCCCGCCTCGCTCATGCCCTCGATATAGACTCTGGCCAGCCGGGTCACCGCGTCCGGCTCGCGGTGGAAGGCCCGCTCGCCGATGACGGTGGAAAGCCCGTGGTCCAGATCGGCGACTGGCGCGAAGCTGAGATCCACCCCCACCGAGCGCAGTTCCGCCGCCATCAGCCAGCCGGTGGTGCGGGCCAGGCCAAGCGCCCGGTCGGCATCCTGGTCGTAGCAGCGGCCCAGGGCTCCCAGCGGCGGCAGGTCGGTGAAAGGCTCCCGGAAACGCTGCACCGGCCCGCCCTCCTGGTCCACGGCGATCAGCAGCGGCGGGCTGCGCAGCGCATGGACCTCCCGGCACAGTGCGCGCAGCTGCGGCATGTCGGTGTAGTTGCGGGTGAACAGCAGCACGCCGCCGACCCCGGGGCGGCGCAACAGCTCGCGTTCCGCGCCGCTCAGTTGCGGCCCGGCGAGCCCCACCATGAAGCGACCCAGGGTCACGCGGATACTCCCCGGGCGCCGCCGATCCACACCGGCGTTCCGGGCGGGACCTGATCGAACAGGTCAATGACGTCGGCATTGCGCATGCGCACGCAGCCGTGGGATCGGGCAATGCCCATGGGTTCGCTGTCCGGCGTCCCGTGGAGGTAGATGTAGCGGCGCATGGTGTCGCGTTCTCCCAGCCGATTGAAGCCCGCCTCCAGACCGCTCAGCCAGAGGATGCGGCTCAGGATCCAGTCGCGCCCCGGATGGCGCGCTGCCAGCTCCGGCGAGTAGATCTCGCCAGTGAAACGCCGCCCCCGGAGCACCGCGCCGGGGGGCAGCCCGGCGCCGATGCGGGCCCGTACCTGATGCCAGCCGCGAGGCGTGCACTGGCTGCCGCGCAGCTCTCCCGGGCCGTTCCCGGCGGTGGAAACCCGATAACCGGCACAAACGGCATCGCCCTGGCGCAACTCCAGGCGCTGGGCGTCCAGATCGATGTGCAGCCAGCGCTGGTCCGCGGCTGGCGGCCGGCGCGGCGAGGACCCGCTACTCACTCGCCGCGGCGCTCCGCGGCGGACCAGTCCCGGTAGGGATGGCGTACCAGGGACACGTTGTAATAGCGCGGCAGGTGGGACACCTCGGGACCGGCCCAGGAGGGCCTCTCGAAGGGCTCATCCGGATTAGACAGTTCCACCTCCGCCACCACCAGGCCGCTGTTGGCGCCGCCGAAGCAGTCCACCTCCCAGACATGGCTGCCCACCGAGACCGGATAGCGGGTCTTTTCCACCAGGGGCCCGTCGCACAGCTCTTCCAGCATACGGGTCGCGTCCACCGCCGGGATGGGATACTCGAATTCCAGCCGCTGGATGCCCAGCGTGGCCCCCTTGATGTTCAGCCGGGCCGAGCCGCCCTCCAGGCGGAGGCGCACGGAACTGCGCCCGCCGCTGGCCAGGTACCCCTGGCGCATGGCCACCCCGGGGCCGGCCTGCTCGCGCCAGGCGTCACCTCTCACCAGGAACTTGCGCTCGATCTCCCAGCCCATTGCGGCCCTCCGGACATATCGCTCGCCAACGGCCCCGGGAACCTGCAGCCCAAGGCCGTGCCACGGCGAGTGCCTCATTTCGACCTGGTCCGATTCCTAAGGCCCAGACGCCTAGCCTACTATCGGCAATCAGTGCCAAGGTAATTCACCGAACCAGTCTGGCTGGGCAGATCCTCAGAAGACATCATGACCGATTAGGGAGGCGCTGATTAATCCCTGGCTGGCTCAGAGGTTGGTTACAAAACTTCAGGTGCCCTCCAAACAGCTCGCCGGCCCAGCACGGCCCGAGACGCCACCCGCCGTAGCCCCACGTTGCGAAGAAACGTGGGTGCCAGCTTCGCAGGCGCCAACGCGGTTCTGCCCGGGCCCCCTTCCAAAACCGAGCAAGGCGCCCACCCCACCGCCCGATGGCACGTTTCTGCGCAACGTGCCCTACGGCGGGCTGCGCTCAGCCTCACGACCGGCGACAACGCCCATACAATTTGTAAACACCCTCTCTCGGGAGCACGAACCCTTGAAACGCCGTTCCACCCGCCACGGCCTCCCTACCTCTCGCACCCACGAGGGAGCGCAGCGATGAACGCCACAGCCACCCAGGCCCGGCTGCGCCTGGAGCGTGACATCCATCGCCTGGTCCCGCTCAGTGCAGCCATGGGGGTCCGCGTGGTGAGCCTGGATTGCGATGCACTGGAACTGGCCGCTCCCCTGGACCGGAACCATAACCATGCCGGCACCGGTTTCGCCGGCAGCCTGTTCAGCCTGGGGGCGCTCACCGGATGGGCCTATCTGCGCCACCTGGTAAGGGAGGCGGGACTGACCCACAGGCTGCTGCTGGGGGATGCCCAGGTACGCTACCACCGGCCCGTGGAGGACGATCTGCTGGCGGTGACCGGCCTGGCTGAGGGCCAGCGGGCGGCGTTCCTGGAGCCCCTCGCCGGCGGCGGCCGCGCCCGGGTGGACCTGGAGATCCAGGTGCTGCCAGGGCCCGTGCCCGGCGCGACCCTGCAGGGCCGGTTCTTTGCCCTGCCCGGTGCCGCCCGCAGCGACCCCTGAAGCAGGCCGCCTCGGCAACCTGCCCCCCCGCACACGGCTACTCCGGCATCTCCATCTCCCGGCCACCGGCGCGACCCCGGCGCCCGCCCGCTGCTCCCCGACCAGCGGCGCTCAAGAGGCACTGCCGAGGGCCGATACCACCCCCAAGCAGCCGCAGGACCACAGGCCCGAGCCGGGGCCGGCTGCGGCCATAGACGGCGACTTCGGGGAGATCCCACAATGACTCAGAGCCTTCGGCGCACCATGCGTATGCTGCTGTTACTGTCCACCCTCGGCGGCGCCCTGGCCACGGGCCCGGCGCTGGCGGAAGTCCGCCTGGGAATGTCCGCCGCCCTGACCGGGCCCGCGGCGCGCCTGGGCAACGGCATGAAACAGGGCATCGAGGCCTACCTAAAGCAGGTCAACGCCGCCGGCGGAGTGCAGGGTCAGACGCTGTCCCTGGTGGCCCTGGACGACGGCTACGAGCCCGCCCGGGCCGCCCCCAACATGCGCCGCCTGATCGGCGAGCACCAGGTGCTCTCGGTGCTGGGCAACGTCGGCACGCCCACCGCCATCGTCACTGTCCCCATCGCCAATGAGCAGCGCACCCTGCTGTTCGGCGCCTTCACCGGTGCCGGCGTGCTGCGCAAGGATCCCCCGGACCGCTACGTGATGAATTTCCGGGCCTCCTACGCGGAGGAGACCGCCACCATGATCGACAACCTCCTGGCAGCCGGCATCAAGCCCGAGGAGATCGCATTCTTCACCCAGAACGACGGTTATGGTGACGCCGGCTACGAGGGCGCGGTGGCGGCTCTCAAGGCCCACGGCTACCAGGCCGCCGAGGAGCTGCCCCACGGCCGCTACCGACGCAACACCCTGAACATCGAGGAGGGGCTGGCCACGCTGCTGGCGGGCGGCGGCGAGCCCAAGGCCATCATCATGGTGGGCGCGTACGCGCCCTGCGCAGAGTTCATCCAGCTGGCCCGGGAGTTCCTGCCTGAGACCTACTTCCTGAACGTGTCCTTCGTGGGCACCAACGCCCTGGCGGAGGCCCTGGGTCCCGACGCAGACAACGTTATCGTCACCCAGGTGGTCCCCCACTACCAAGCCGACCTGCCCCTGACCGAGGAGTACCGCCGCGCCCTGGCAGACTACGACCCCTCCCTGGAGCCCGGCTTCGTGTCCCTGGAAGGCTACGCGGTGGCCCGGCTGTACGTGGAGGGCCTGCGCCGCAGCACCGGCCTGGACCGGGAGGCGGTGATCGACGGCCTGGAATCCCTGGGCCAGCTTGACCTGGGTCTGGGCAGCCCGGTGGCCCTCGGCCCCGGCGACCACCAGGCGAGCCATCGCATCTGGCCCACCATCATCCGCGGCGGACGGGTGCTGCCCTTCGACTGGTCGCAGCTCTGAGCCGCCGCCGGCGGGGCACCCCACCACGTTGGCCCTCGGCCAGGGAGCAATGAACATGAAACTGCGACTGTCCATACGCGGCGTTCTGGCCACCTGGGTCGTGGTCGGCGGCGCCGCCATTCTCGGCCTGGTGGTGGTGGGCCTTGCCTCCACCGGGCGGCTGGCGAGCCAGGAGGAACAACTGTTGGGGAACCTGGTGCCGGCCCAGGCCGCCAACCGCAACCTGGCACTGGCGGTGAGCGGTTTCGTCGGCCGGCAGAGCGATGTGCTGGCTGCCCGGCAGAGAGCGGACCTGGAGCAACTGCCGGAACGTGGCGCCCTGGAGCGCCGCTTCGCCGCCCAGCGCGACGCCCTGGCCGCCGGCATTGCCGGTCAGCCCGGAGCCAGTGGCGCTCTGGAGCGGCTGGACGCAGCCTATGCCGAGCTGCGCGCCGCCGATTCCGCGCTGCTGCAGGCGCGCTCCCGAAGCCTCGCCCTGGCGGAGCGCCTGGGGCCCGCCGCCGAGGCGCTGGATGCGGCCACCGAGGAGATCCGCACCCACGCCGAGGCCATCGCCGGTCGGCTGGCATTCGGCGCCGTGCTGGAACAGCGCCGCCTTCGAATGGCGCTCAAAGGCCTGCGCCCCGACCCTGTGACCGGAACTTTCAAGGCTGAAGGAGTCGACCGGCTCGCCAAGCGGGTCACGGCCAGCCTGGACAGCGAATTCACCGCCGTGCAGAAGGCCAGCACCGCCCTGCGCGCCAACGCCCTGGCCCTGACCGGGCTCGGCCGGCAGATGATGCTGGAAACCTCCCCGGACAGGCTGCTCAGCCTGCGCCACAACCGCATCGCCCCGCTGATCGCCGAACTGGACCAGTATCAGCAGGAACTCACCACCGCCGGGCGCACCCACCCCAAGCTCACCGAGGCCGTGGCCGGCCTGGGAGACGCCGGCAACCGTCTGGTGGCGCTACTGGTGGAGGGTGACCAGTCGGTGTTCGGGCTCCGCCAGGCCATGCTGGCCCAGCGCGCCGCAATGCCCGAAGTGCTGGAGCGGGCAGCGGGCGCCCGGGCCGCCCTGCGCGACGCTCTGGATCTGGCCTCCGGCGAGGTGGCGGGCATGGCCGACCAAGCCGCAGCCGCCTCGGCCGCGGTGGTGGCCGAGGCGCGCACCCTGCTGATCGGGGGCGGCATCGCCGCCGGTGCCCTGGTGCTGCTGTTCAGCGGACTGGTGTTCAGCCTGCAGCGGCGCATCTCCGGCGTGCTGGCGGACGTCACCCGGGCCCTGAGCGCGGCAGCCGACGGCGACCTGGGGCAGCGGCTGTCGCGCAAGGGTGCCTCCGAGTTCGCCGTGCTGGTGGATGCGTTCAACCGTTTCGCCGAGAACACGCGGGCCCTGATCGGCGGCATTGACGGCTCCAGCAAAGCGCTCACCGGGGCCTCTTCCACCCTCGCCGACATCACGCGGCGCACCTCGGGGGGCAGCCGGCGCCAGCAGCAGGAGACCGATCAGGTGGCCTCCGCCATGGAGCAGATGGGTACGGCAGTCCAGGAGGTGGCGCGGCATGCCGGCGAGGCCGCCGCGGCCACCGCAGAGGCGGACCGCCAGTGCTCGGAGGTCCGCCAGGCGGTGGGCAAGATGCAGGGCTCCATCGGTGAGCTGTCCCGGCGCATGGAAGGGGCTGCCGAGGTCGTCAACCGGGTCGAGTCGGAGAGCCACAACATCGGCTCCATCCTCGACGTCATCGGCAATATTTCCGAGCAGACCAACCTGCTGGCGCTCAATGCGGCCATCGAGGCGGCCCGGGCCGGCGACCATGGCCGGGGCTTCTCGGTGGTGGCCGACGAGGTGCGCACCCTGGCCGCCCGGGCCCAGAACTCTACCGAGGAGATCCGGCAGATGATCGAGGGCCTGCGCGGCGGCACCCGCTCCGCGGTCGAGGTCATGTCGGCCAGCACGGAGCTGGCGCGGGCGTCGGTGGCGGATGCAGAGCACGCCGGCACGGCGCTGGAGGCCATCACCGGCGCGGTCGGCACGATCCACGACCTGAATACCCGCATCGCCGGTGCCACCGAGCAGCAGAGCCAGGTGGCCGTGGAGATGTCCCGCAACCTGTCCAGCATCCGGGACATCGCCGCCGACCAGGTCCACGCCGCCGACGAGACCGAGCAGGCCGGCACCGAACTGGCCCGCCTCGCCGAGGATCTGGACCAGCGGGTGCGGCACTTCCAGCTCTGAGCATGCGAGTAACCGTCCACGGGCGCGGGAGGTGTCGGCACGGCCCCTCCCCACCGGGCCACGGCGCGCTGCGCCGGCCCTGATCCGGGCCGCTGACTGCGCTACACTACGGCGCCTTCGTCCAGCCACCCGGGGAGCCCGATGAAACGACTCGTCCTGCTGCGCCACGGCCAGAGCACCTGGAACCTCGAGAACCGCTTCACCGGCTGGCAGGACGTGGATCTGAGCGAGCGCGGCCGGGCCGAGGCCGAGGCGGCCGGCCGGCTGCTGGCGGAACACGGCTATCGGTTCGACTGCGCTTTCACCTCGGTGCTGAAGCGGGCCATCCGCACCTGCTGGATCACTCTGGACACCATGGACCAGATGTGGATCCCGGTGACCAAGGACTGGCGTCTCAACGAACGTCACTATGGCGCCCTCACCGGTCTCAACAAAGCCGAGACCGCAGAGCAGTACGGTGCCGAACAGGTGCATGTCTGGCGGCGCAGCTTCGACACCCCGCCACCGGCCCTGGACCCGGAGGATCCCCGCCATCCCCGCTTCGATCCCCGCTACCGGGGCCTGCCAACGGCGTCCCTGCCGGCCACGGAGTCGCTGGCCATTACCCTGGAGCGGGTACTGCCCTACTGGGAGAGCACGGTGGCGCCGCGGCTGCGGGAAGTGGACACCCTGCTGATCTCCGCCCACGGCAACAGCCTGCGGGCCCTGATCAAGCATCTCGACCGGATCGGCGATGACGCCATCACGGGGGTGGAAGTGCCCACCGGTGAGCCGCTGATCTACGAGCTGGATACCGACCTCACGCCCCAGCGCAGCTATTACCTGCGCGAACTGGCGGGGGCCTGAGGCCAGCGTCGTGCCTGTCTCCCGGCCCGTCGCCGTGGTCACCGGTGGCAATCGGGGACTGGGCTTTGAGGTGGCCCGCGCGCTGGCCCGGGAGGGTTTCGAGGCGGTGATCACCAGCCGGGACGCCCTGGCGGGCAAGGCCGCCGCCGACCGGTTGCAGAGCGACGGCCTGGCGGTGAGCTGCCAGCCGGTGGACGTGACCCGGCCGGAAGCCGTGGAGCGGCTGGCGGACTACCTGGAGCGCCGCTTCGAGCGTCTGGACGCGCTGGTAAACAACGCCGGCATTTTCCCGGAACACGCCGCGAGCCAACAGGGGCCCGGGCTGCTGGCGCTGCCCATGAACGAGCTGCAGCGCCACCTGGACACCAATGCCCTGGGCGCGCTGCGGGTCAGCCAGGCCCTGGTGCCGCTGATGCGCCGCCAGGGCCACGGCCGGATCGTCAATCTCACCAGCGGCTATGCCCAGCTCGCCCGCATCCAGGCGGGCTTCCCCGCCTATCGCCTGTCCAAGGCGCTGCTCAACGCCATCACCTGCCAGCTGGCCGCGGAGCTCGCTCCCGAGGGTATGCTGGTAAACGCCGTGGATCCCGGCTGGGTGAGAACCTCCATGGGAGGCCCGCGGGCGCCGCGAGAGGCTGCCGAGGCGGCCGCGGACGTCGTGGCGGCACTGCAACTGCCGGCAGACGGCCCCAACGGCCGCCTGCTGCGGCGGGGGGAGGTCCAGCCATGGTAGATCGGCGATGCTAAGAGAGCTGCCCGGCCGGCTGCTGAAGCCCCTCGGCGCCCTGGCCCTGCTGGTTGTGATCCTGGTGCTGGCGGGCCTGGCAGCCAACCATCCGCCGCTGCTGGAGCCGCCGGGCATCGCCACCCGGCTCGCCACCTATTTCACGCGCAACAGCGTGGAGACGGAACGCTTCTCTCCATTCCCGGAACGTCGCCCCAGCGTCCACGAAGTGCCCCCTGAGCGAGTGCTGGAGGCCGCCCTGCTGGAGGTCCGGGCGCGGGGCTGGGAGATCGCCCGCCTCGACCGGCAGGCCCGGCGCCTGCAGGCCATCGCCCACACGCCTGTATGGGGGTTCGCGGATGACGTCACGCTGCGGGTGGAAGGCCCCGAGAGCGGCCCGAGCCGGCTGCAGCTGCGTTCCGCCTCGCGGACCGGTCGCGGCGACCTGGGAGCCAACACCCGGCGCATCATCGACCTGCGCGCCGCCATCGAATCCCGCCTGCAGGGCGGCTGAGCGCCGCAGGCAGCTACTGGGCGGTCCAGCCGCTGTCCACCGGCAGCGAGGTGCCGGTGATCTGGCTCGCGGCATCGCTGCACAGAAAGCCGCCCCGGTTGACGCTCCCGGGGGCGCCGACTACTGTCAAGCCCAGACTCGGAGCGCTGCAATGGCGCCCGCCAGCCGCGCGCCATCGCCCACCCGCAGGACACCCAGCATGACCACCGACAGCCGGCAATTCCCCATTCTCCGCGAGCCTTCAGCCTACGAGCTGAAAAACAGCAACATGGCCCGGTTCATGGCCTGGCTGGCGGAGCGCGGCCATGGGCCTTTTGCTGACTACCATGCCCTTCACCGCTGGTCCGTCGAGGAGCTGGAGCCTTTCTGGGCCAGGGTCTGGGAGTACACCGGGGTGCGCGCCAGCCAGGGCTACGAGCGGGTGCTGGCCGATGCCCGCATGCCGGGGGCGCAGTGGTTCCCTGGCGCCCGGCTGAACTTCGCCGAGAACCTGCTGCGCCGCGCCCTGGACGGCGCCGGCGCGGAACTGGCCGTCACCGCGGTGAGCGAGTCCCGGGATACCGAGCGCCTGAGCCATGCCGAATTGCTTGAGGCGGTGGGCGCCTTCCAGGCGTTCCTGCGCCGGCAGGGGATCCAGCAGGGGGACCGGGTGGCGGCGGTGGTGGGCAACACCCAGGAGGCCCTGGTGGCCATGCTGGCCACCACCGCCCTGGGCGCCATCTGGTCGTCGGCCTCTCCGGACTTCGGCGTGAACGGCATCTGCGACCGTTTCGGCCAGATCGAACCCCGGTTGCTGCTGGCGGTGAACGGCTACAGCTATAACGGCAAGCGCTTTGACCGGCGCGAGCAGATCCCCGAGCTGCGCCGGCGCATCCCCTCCATCGAGCACGTGGTGGTGGTGGACCTGCTGCCGGGGCTGGAGCGGCCCGAGGGCGAACACATCACCGCCTGGGGAGACGCCCTGGCCGCCGGCGCCGGCCAGGCGCCGGAGTTCGCCCAGCTGCCCTTCGACCATCCGGTCTACATCCTCTACTCCAGCGGCACCACCGGCGTCCCCAAGTGCATCGTCCACGGCGCCGGCGGCACCCTCCTGCAGCACAGCAAGGAACTGATCCTGCACGGCGATCTCAAGCCCGGCGACCGCTTCCTGTACTTCACCACCACCGGCTGGATGATGTGGAACTGGCTGGTATCGGGGCTGCTCACCGGCGCCCGGGTGGTGCTGTTCGAGGGCTCGCCCGCCTACCCCGACCTGGATGTGCTCTGGCAGCTGGCCGAGGACGAGGGGCTCACCCATTTCGGCACCAGCGCCAAGTTCATCGGCGGCTGCCGCAACAAGGGGCTGCGGCCCGGGGATGACCACGACCTCTCCGCGCTGCAGGTGATCTTCTCCACCGGCTCGCCGCTACTGCCAGAGGACTTCGACTACGTCTACGAGGCCATCAAGGCCGACGTGCTGCTCGGCTCCATTTCCGGCGGCACCGACATCGTGTCTTGTTTCGTGGGTGCCTGTCCCATCCTTCCGGTGCGCCGCGGCGAAATCCAGTGCGCCATGCTGGGCATGGACGTGAAGGCCTTCGACGAGCAGGGCCGGGACGTGGTGGGAGCGAAGGGCGAACTGGTCTGCACCCGGCCGGCACCCTGCATGCCGGTCGCCTTCTGGGATGACCCGGACATGGCCAAGTACCGCAAGGCCTACTTCGAGACCTTCCCCGGTGTCTGGGCCCACGGCGACTTCATCAGCTTCAACGAGCACGGCGGTTGCGTCATCCATGGCCGCTCCGACGCCACCCTCAATCCCGGCGGCGTGCGTATCGGCACCGCCGAGATCTACCGCCAGGTGGAAACCCTGCCGCAGATCGCCGACAGCCTGGTGGTGGGCCAGCCCTGGAAGGGCGACGTGCGGGTGGTACTGCTGGTAGTGATGAACGAAGGCGAGCAGCTTACCGCCGAGCTTACCTCGGAGATTCGGCGGCGCATCAAGGAGGGGGCCAGCCCCCGGCATGTCCCCGCCAAGATCGCGGCCGTGGACCAGATCCCCTACACGCGCAGCGGCAAGAAGGTGGAAGTGGCGGTCACCCGGGTGCTGAGCGGCGACCGGGTGCCCAACCGCGAGGCCCTGACCAACCCGGAATCCCTCGACCAGATCGCCGGCATCTCCGAGCTGTTTCGGTGAGACGCCAGCGTTGGTGAGATGAGTTAGCCGCAGATGAACACCGATGGGCGCAGATAGGCGACGTTCGGAAGCGGCCACACCCCCGAAGGTAAGCCTGGATTGAGTCGCCTTTCTAGCCCGAAGGTTTCATAAATTTGTGCTGATATCGCGTAGGATATTGGTTTCACAAGGGACTTTTCGAAGGAG
>CAZAQB010000096.1:0-13246 GCA_964487155.1 uncultured Ectothiorhodospiraceae bacterium | reverse complement strand
GAGCGCCAGCCGTGCGCCTCGCAGGATGGCCTCGCCGGCGGGCGCCGAGGGGCCGCTCAAAGCCGCGCACAGGCCCACGACCAGCGGGCGCTCCCCGGCCGTGGAAAGGCTGCTGGCCAGCAGCGCCAGCCCGGCGGCCAGGGCGATTCCAAGACTTGGCATGAAGATCCTCCCTCGGATCGGCGTCCTCGCCAGCCCGATGTCACCGCGCTGCTCCGTCATTCTAGCCCGCATATCTCTACGGATGGTTTCTGATCGGTAGCCAGCAAGCCCAAGGGTTAACGTGACAGAACCATCGTTTGGATCGAGCGGGGATGCGCCGAGGGCGACGCCGGCCGGGGGTTGAAGAATCGCGGCGAGGGCGCCGCTCCCACAGGAGTCGTACCCAGGCGCCTGGCCGAGGCCCCCTGTGGGAGGCCCGCCCTCGGGGCGACCTGGCGCTGGGGACGCCGGAGCGCCTCGATCAATCGCCCCGCCGAGCCATAGATCAGGATCGGCAGCGGCAATGCGGCCGTTCCCACCTTTCATCATCGGGGGTGCCTCACCTCCGACATGCATGAGAGTTAGGAGAAAATTCTGCGGCCGGGTCAATGCTGGGGATCGGCGACCGGCGCATAGCCCTCGCGCTCCAGAGCCTGGCGGATGGCGCGGGTATGATCGTGGTCCCGGGTCTCCAGCACCACCTCAACCTCGGCCGAGCGCAGGGTCAGCTCGGTGAAGGTGCGCTGGTGGCTGATGCGCACGATATTGGCATCCTGGGCCGCCAGCAGCGCCGTCAGGCGGGCCAGGGAACCTGGCACGTCAGGCACCGCCACCCGCAGCCGGACGATGCGCCCGGAGCGCGCCAGGGCCCGCTGGATGACGTGGGACAGGGCCATCAGGTCGATGTTGCCGCCGCTCACCACGATGCCCACCTGGCGGTCGCGGAAGCGTTCCGGCGTCTCAAGCACCGCCGCCAGACCCACGGCGCCGGCCCCTTCCGCCACGGTCTTTTCCACGTCCAGCAGCAACAGGATGGCCTGCTCGATGCTGGGTTCCTCCACGCTCAGCACCTCCCGCACATGCCGGCGGATGAGGGGCAGGGTATGCCGGCCCGGCTGCGTGACCGCGATGCCCTCGGCCAGGGTGGGCGGGCCCCAGCGGGGCTCCTCGCCGGCCAGGGCTGCCAGCACTCCGGGGGCGTTGGCCGATTGCACCCCGAGGATTTCCAGGTCGGGCCGCAGCGCCGCCGCCGCAACCGCGCAGCCGCCGATCAACCCGCCACCGCCCACCGGGACCAGCAGCACCTCGATCCCCGGGGCCTGCTCCAGCATCTCCAGGGCCACGGTGCCCTGGCCGGCGATGACCAGCGGATCGTCGTAGGGATGCACGAACACCCGATTCTCCCGCTGCGCCAGTTCCAGTGCATGGCTGCCTGCCTGCGCCACGCCGTCGCCCTCCAGCCGTACGTCGGCGCCGAAGGCGCGGGTGTTGCGCACCTTCACGTATGGAGTATGGCGGGGCATGACGATGACCGAGTCGATGCCCAGGCGCTGGGCGTGGCAGGCCACCGCCTGGGCATGGTTGCCGGCGGACATGGCCACCACGCCGCGCGCGCGCTCCCGAGCGTTCAGGGTAAGCAGCCGGTTGAGCGCTCCGCGCTCCTTGAAGGCGGCGGTGAACTGGTGGTTCTCCAGCTTCAGGTGGATACGCGCGCCGGTGATTTGGGAGAGGGTGCGGGATTCCATGCAGGGGGTGGTCACCACGCTGCCGGAGATGGCTGCCGCCGCCCGCCTTACGTCCTCCACGGTGATCGACACCCCTGGATCCTCCCTCGCCGGCCTTGCGCCGTTAGTGTACGCGCCCGGGCGGCGCGCACCCGGGGCCGGCACATGTCCGCCCCGGGCTCACGCGGTCTGCGGCCGCGGCGGGCCATCCCTGGCCCGCCGATTACTCCGGCAGGTAATGCACTGCATTTGCGTGCCGGATTGACAGTGCTCGGCGCCCGGCCGACCCGCGGCCATTTGACCGGAGGGCGTCTATGGCCTATTCGAAAGGTTGGCCCCGGGTCGCGGGCCCGGGAGATACCGGGGACGTATCCCACCAATCCGGTTTGTACCAGTCACACCCCAACCCCGAGACGGGAGGAACAATATGTTGAAGAACAGGATCATACTGGCGGCGCTGATCTGCGGCTCACTGGTGCTGGCAGGCGCCCCGGCTGCCTCCGCCCAACAGGAGTTCGTCACCATCGGCACCGGCGGCGTCACCGGCGTCTACTATCCCACCGGCGGGGCCATCTGCCGGCTGGTGAACAAGGGTCGCAAGGACCACGGCATCCGCTGCTCGGTGGAGAGCACCGGCGGCTCGGTCTACAACCTGAACGCCCTGCGCGATGGCGAGCTGGACTTCGGCGTGGCCCAGTCGGACTGGCAGTTCCACGCCTATAACGGCACCAGCCGGTTCTCCGACCAGGAGCCGTTCAAGGAACTGCGGGCGATGTTCTCCAACCACCCGGAGCCCTTCACGGTGGTGGCGCGGGCCGGTTCCGGCATTCGCAACTTCACCGATCTCAAGGGCAAGCGGGTCAACATCGGCAACCCGGGCTCCGGGCAGCGGGGCACCATGGAAGTCGTGATGGAGGCCATGGGCTGGACCCGGGACGACTTCGCCCTGGCCTCCGAGCTCAAGTCGGCGGAGCAGGCGGCGGCTCTGTGTGACAACAAGATCGACGCCTTCGTGTTCACGGTCGGTCACCCCAGCGGCTCCATCAAGGAAGCCACGACCGCCTGCGACACGGTGCTGGTGAACGTGGACAACCCCACCATCCGCAAGCTGGTGGAGGAGCGCCCGTACTACTCCATGGCCACCATCCCTGGCGGCATGTACCGCGGCACCGACACGGACACCACCACCTTCGGTGTGCGGGCCACCCTGGTGTCCTCCAGCCGGGTCTCCGCCGACGCCGCCTACCAGGTGGCCAAGGCGGTGTTCGAGAACTTCGACGACTACCGTTCTCTGCACCCGGCGTTCGTGGTACTCGACAAGAAGGAGATGGCGAAGGCGGCCCTCAGTGCGCCGCTGCACGAAGGTGCCGCCCGCTACTACCGGGAGGCCGGGCTGATCGACTGATCGGCCGGCCCGCGGGGGATCGGCGGCGGCAACGCCACGCCGGTCTCCCACGGGCCTTTTCAGCGTGGCGCGTGCCCCGGGCCAGGGGCGTGATCAGGCCAGCCGCCGACGAGGAGTGAGGGCCCCATGACCGAGGCCGAGGAACGCGGGCAAGGCCCTGGCGGGCAACGCGGCGTCGAGGAGATGCTGCACAACGAGACCGGCGCCCGGCAGCCCAAGGGGTTGCCCGGAATGGTGCTGCTCGGGGTACCCCTGCTGTGGTCGCTGTTCCAGATCTGGTATGCCTCGCCGCTGCCCTTCGTGCTGGAATTCGGCGTGTTCAACAGCACCGAGGCCCGCTCCATTCATCTGGCCTTCGCCATCTTTCTGGCCTACACCGGCTTTCCCGCCCTGAAGCGCTCGCCCCGGGATCGCATCCCCCTGCAGGACTGGGTGTTCGCCTTGGTGGGGGCCTTCGCCGCCGCCTACCTGTTCCTGTTCTACGAGGAGCTCTCCGCCCGGCCCGGCAATCCCACCACCCTCGACCTGGGGGTGGGCGTGGTGGGCATGCTGCTGCTGCTGGAGGCGACCCGGCGGGCCCTGGGGCCGCCGCTGACCATCGTCGCCCTGGTGTTTCTCACCTACACCTTCTTCGGGCCCTACATGCCCGATGTCATCGCCCACAAGGGGGCGAGCCTTACCAAGGCCATGTCCCACTTCTGGCTGTCCACCGAGGGCGTGTTCGGCGTCGCCCTGGGGGTGTCCACCAGTTTCGTGTTCCTGTTCGTGCTGTTCGGCGCGCTGCTGGAACAGGCCGGGGCGGGCAACTATTTCATCAAGGTGGCGTTTTCCATGCTGGGGCATTTCCGCGGTGGCCCGGCCAAGGCCGCGGTGGTGGCATCCGGGCTGTCGGGGATCATCTCCGGCTCCTCTATCGCCAATGTGGTGACCACCGGCACCTTCACCATCCCGCTGATGAAGAAGGTGGGCTTCCCCGGCACCAAGGCCGGCGCCGTGGAGGTGGCCGCTTCCACCAACGGCCAGCTCACCCCGCCCATCATGGGTGCGGCGGCCTTCCTGATGGTGGAATACGTGGGCATCTCCTATTTGGAGGTGATCAAGCACGCCCTGCTGCCGGCGCTGATCTCCTACATCGCTCTGATCTACATCGTCCACCTGGAGGCGGTGAAGGCGGGCATGGAAGGGCTGCCGCGCCGCGGCCAGGCGAGCGTCGTGCAACGGCTGGCGGCAGGGCTGGGGAGCTTCCTCGGCATCATGCTGCTGAGCGCCGCGGTCTATTACGGCATTGGCTGGACCAAGGATGTATTCGGTGCCGCAGCCACCTGGCTGGTCGGCGGCGGTCTGATCGCCGTGTACCTGGGGCTGCTGTGGATCGCCTCCCGTCAGCCCACCATCGAGGCGCTGTCCGCTGCGGACATCACCGAGGTGCCGCCGGTGGGGCCCACCGTCAAGGCCGGCCTGTACTACCTGCTGCCGGTGGTGGTGCTGGTGTGGTGCCTGATGGTGGAGCGTTTCTCCCCGGGGCTGGCGGCTTACTGGGCGCTGGTGTTCCTGATCGCCATTGCGCTCACGCACCGGCCCCTGCTGGCCGTGATGCGGCGCGACCAGCCGGCCCTGGCCGCCGCCCGCCGCGGCGGCTGGGAGCTGGTCTGGGGGCTGATCAACGGTGCCCGCAACATGATCGGCATCGGTGTGGCCACCGCCACCGCGGGCATCGTGGTGGGCACCGTCACCCTCACCGGCGTGGGGCTGGTGATGACCGAGTTCGTGGAGTTCATCTCCGGCGGCAGCCTGATGCTGATGCTGCTGTTCACTGCGGTCATCAGCCTGCTGCTGGGCATGGGCCTGCCCACCACCGCCAACTACATCGTGGTGGCTACCCTGATGGCGCCGGTGATCGTTAACCTGGGCGCGGAACACGGCCTGGTGGTGCCGCTGATCGCGGTGCACCTGTTCGTGTTCTACTTCGGCATCCTGGCCGACGATACACCACCGGTGGGCCTGGCGGCGTTCGCCGCCGCGGCCATCTCCGGCGCCGATCCCATCCGCACCGGCATCCAGGGCTTCATCTACGACATTCGCACGGCGGTGCTGCCGTTCATGTTCATCTTCAACAACCAGCTGCTGCTGATCGGCCTCACCGGCTGGGTGGATTTGGTCATCACCGTGCTCTCGGCCGTGACGGCCATTCTGGTGTTCGCCGCCGCAACCCAGGGCTACTGGCTGACCCGGACCCGGCTCTGGGAGACCGCGGTGCTGCTGCTGGTGGCGTTCAGCCTGTTCCGGCCCGGCTTCTGGTGGGATCGGATCTACCCGCCCTACCAGAGTGCAGATCCCACCCAGATCGAGCAATTGGCCGAGGAAGTGCCGCCCAATCGCAGCCTGATCCTGGTGGGGGAGGGCGAGACCATCGAGGGCGAGTATGTGGTGAAGACCGTGACTCTGCCCCTGGGCCAGCCCGCGGAGGGGGAGCAGCGGCTCGCCAATGCCGGGCTGTACCTGCGCCGGGAGAACGGCACGGTAGTCATCGACCGGCTTGACTTCGGCAGTCCCGCAGAACAGCTGGGGCTCGATTTCGACTGGGAGATCACGGCGGTGCGGGTGGCCAACCCCCGGCCTCCCAAGGAACTGGTTTTCCTGCCGGCTCTGGCCCTGCTGGGCCTGGTGGGCTGGATGCAGGTCCGGCGCCGGGGACGCGGCGCGGCGGTTCCGGTCGCCGGCTGAGGAGCCGGGGAGGCAGCATGTTCAGGAAAGTCCTGTTTCCGGTGGATCTCAGCGAGCCCTCGGCATCCGAGGACGCGCTGCAAGCGGCCATTCAAGAGGCCCGCAACCACGGTGCCAAGCTGCACGTGATGTCCGTGCTGCCGGGGTTCGGGCTGCCCTGGGTGGCGACCTACTTCCCCCGCGACGCCTTGCAGAAGGCTCGCCAGTCGCTGGAGCAGCGCCTCCAGCAGTACCTCCGGGAGAAGATTCCGGAAGATCTGGAGGCGACTTCGGCGGTCCGCGAGGGTACGCCCTACCGGGAGATTCTGGAGGAGGTGACCCGGGTGGGTGCGGACCTGGTGGTGATTCAGAGTCAGGACGCCCCGCAACTGGACCGGGTCCTGCTGGGCTCCTGCGCCGCCCGGGTGGTGGAGCACGCCCACGTCTCGGTGATGGTGATCCGCCGGCCGCGCGGATGACCCGGGGGGCTGGCTGCCCGGTTTCGCTCCGCTCAACTCAGCCCACGGCGGCTACGCCAGCTACAACGCAACACGTAGGCTGGGATGAAGCGCGGCGCAATCCCAGCACCCGCTTCCTTCGTACCCAGTACCGGCGCCACCGCTGCGACTGCCGCGTAGGCGGCGGGCTCGGGCGCCACGCCCCTTGGCGGGCCTTGCCCGTACCCAGTACGTCGTACCCAGCGCCGAGCGAAGCCCGCCGCAGGGCAGGTTGCGGAGAAACCTGCCATCGGGCGATGGCATCGGTACCGCGGATCGGTTCGGGCACGCGGGCCCGGCGATGGGCACCTTGGCGTTTGCTACGCTGGCCCCCACGTTTCTTCGCAACGTGGGTCTACAACTGCGCTAACCCGGCGCCTCGCTGGGCGGGCCTTTTCTGTACTCAGTGCCGCCGCGTCCGCCTCAGCCGCCCCGCGCCGCGCGGCTCGCCGGGCTGGCGCCCCCGGCCTCGTGCAGGCGCTGCTCCAGGGCGTCCAGTTGCTCGCTCAGGCCGGTGGGCAGATGGTCGCCGAATTTTGCGTAGAACTCCCGGATCATGGGGATCTCATCCAGCCAGCCGTCCACGTCCACCCCCAGCAGCACGTCCAGGTCGGCTTCAGGGAGGTGCAGGCCGGTGAGGTCCAGGTCATCCCGGGACGGCAGCCGGCCGATCGGTGTTTCGATAGCCTGGGCCTGGCCGGCGCAGCGCTGGAAGATCCATTCCAGCACCCGGCTGTTTTCGCCGAAGCCCGGCCACAGGAAGCGGCCGTCGGCGCCCTTGCGGAACCAGTTGACCTGGTAGATGCGCGGCAGCTTTGCCCCCTCGCGCTCGCCGATGGCGAGCCAGTGGGCCCAGTAGTCGGCCATGTTGTAGCCGCAGAACGGCAGCATGGCCATGGGATCCCGGCGCAGCACGCCCACCTTGCCGGTGGCCGCGGCGGTCTTCTCGCTGCCGATTATGGAGCCGAAGAAGGTGCCCTGGCGCCAGTCCCGGGCCTCGTTCACCAGCGGCACCGTGGTGGCGCGCCGGCCGCCGAACAGGATGGCGCTGATCGGCACGCCGGCGGGGTCGTCCCACTCCGGGGCGATTACCGGGCACTGGTGGGCCGGCGCCGTGAAACGCGCGTTGGGGTGGGCCGCCGGGGTGCCGTGGTCGGGGGTCCAGTCGTTGCCGCGCCAGTCGGTGAGCTGCTCCGGCTTCTCCGGGGTCATTTCCTCCCACCACACGTCCCCTTCCGGGGTCAGGGCGCAGTTGGTGAAGAAGACGTCCCGCTGCAGGGTGTCCATGGCGTGGGGGTTGGAGGCATAACTGGTGCCCGGCGCCACGCCGAAGAAGCCCGCCTCCGGGTTGATGGCGTAGAGCTGGCCGTCGGCGCCGAATTTCATCCAGGCGATGTCGTCGCCGATGGTCTCGACCTTCCAGCCGGGCAGGGCGGGGCGCATCATCGCCAGGTTGGTCTTGCCGCAGGCGCTGGGGAAGGCGGCGCATACGTAGCGGGACTCTCCCTCCGGCGAGGTGAGCTTGAGGATCAGCATGTGCTCGGCGAGCCAGCCCTCGTCCCGGGCCATCACCGAGGCGATGCGCAGGGCGAAGCACTTCTTTCCCAGCAGGGCGTTACCCCCGTAGCCGGAGCCGAAGGACCAGATTTCCCGGGTCTCGGGGAAGTGCACGATGTACTTGTTCTCGGAGTTGCAGGGCCAGGCGACGTCTTCCTCGCCGGGCTTCAGCGGGGCGCCCACCGAGTGCAGGCAGGGTACGAAGTCGTTCTCGCCCAGCACCTCCAGCACCTGGCGCCCCACCCGGGCCATGACGTGCATGCTGGCCGCCACGTAGGGGGAGTCGGTGACCTGCACGCCGATCTGGGCGATGGGCGAGCCCACCGGCCCCATGCTGAACGGGATCACGTACAGGGTGCGCCCGCGCATGGCGCCCCGGAACAGCCCGGTCAGGGTCTCGCGCATGGTGTCCGGCTCATGCCAGTTGTTGGTAGGGCCGGCATCCTCCCGGCGGCGGGAGCAGATGAAGGTGCGATCCTCGACCCGGGCGGTGTCCTCCGGATCGGACAGGATCAGGTAGCTGTTGGGCCGCTTCGCCTCGTTCAGGGGCCGCGCCGTTCCCGCCTGCACCATCAGGTCGCACAGGCTCCGGAACTCCTCGGGAGTGCCGTCGCACCAGTGGACGGCCTCGGGCTGGCACAGGTCGGCTACCTGGCGTACCCAGGCCTCGAGCTTGCGATTCATGTTGGTCCCCGCCTGTCTTGAAATGCGTGCCGAAGCGCCGCGCGCCGGGGCGGCAACTCCTCCTCGAATGCCGGCACTGGCGCCTTACCTGGCAGGACGGCCGGTCGCCCGCGCCCGGCCACGCGGCGGACGCCGCGTAGAGTATCGGTCATGGGGCGGGGGGCGGGCAACGCCGCGGGTCGGACGCCCGCCCCTGGCCGGAGCCGGACGTTGGTGCTCAGGGCGCCAGCTGCCGCGGGAACAACCGGTTCAGCTTGTCGAGCTTGGGGGCGATCACCACCTGACAGTAGGGCTGGCCGAAGTTCCTGTTGAAGTAGTCCTGGTGGCCGTCCTCGGCCGGGTAGAAGGCCTCCAGGGGCTCGACCTGAGTGACCACCGGGTCGCGGTGGACCCGTGCGGCCTCCAGCCGGCGGATCGCCTCCCGGGCGCTGTCGGCCTGGGTCTGGTCGTGGTAGAGCACGATGGAGCGGTACTGGGGCCCGACGTCGGCGCCCTGGCGGTCGCGGGTGGTGGGGTCGTGCACCGCGAAGAACACCTCCAGCAGCTGCTCGAAGGCCAGCCGCTGGGGGTCGAAACGCACCTGCACCACCTCGGCATGCCCGGTGCTGCCGGTGCACACGTGGTGATAGTCGGGGTTGGGCACGTGGCCGCCGGCGTATCCGGAGCGTACTTCGAGCACGCCCTCCAGGCGCTGGAACATGGCTTCCAGGCACCAGAAGCAGCCGCCGCCCAGGGTCGCCGTCTCGATGTGGGTCTGGTCGGCGGGAGTCTCGGACATAAGAAACCTCCAGTATGGCCTCTAGCCAGTGTAACCGTGCGCCACCCCCGCGGGTGTCGTGCAGTTTGCCCCGGCCGGCGGCCGTGGACGCCTTCCCCAGGCCCGGCACTTCGGGGGGCGGTCACTCGGCGTCCAGGGGGCGCTTGATGCTGACCGCTCCGCGCAGTTCTCCCAGCCGGTAGCCTACCGCCTGGTCGTGGGGATAGTTGTTGTCCAGCACTTCCGTGACCTGCGGGTCGAGCGATTCCCGGGGGCCATGACAGCCGAGGCAGGGGGGCTGGACCACCAGGGGCTTGAGGTAGCGCAGATAGCGTCCGCCAGGTTCGTCCGCCGCCTGCAGGTGCTCCATGGTGGCGGCCTCCTCGCCGGCGGCCAGGCGCTGCTGGAAGTCCGCCAGCACCCGCTGCTCGTAGGCGTCCGGGGTGCCCAGCAGGGGATTGCGCACCCGGGTGCCCACCCGTGTGACTCGCCAGCCGGTCTCCCGGGACAGCCGCCCGGCGATCGCCGGCGCAATCTCGCTGCACACCGGGATGGCGCCGGCCACCCCGCGCTCCTTCAGGGCCTGCTGGAGCTGGCTCTTGAGGCCCCCGGCGAGCTCGGCGGCGGTGCGGCGCATCGGCTCCAGGGGGCCGTTGGCGCTGGGCTCGGCAGCAGCGGCGCCGCAGCCAAGCGCCAGGGCCAGGCTCAAAATCAGAAGACGGGGCATGGCGGATCTCCCGGTTTGGATGTCCTGTCGGGAGCGTATACACCCGCGGGTACCCGGGCAAGGGCGCCGGCGTGGCGAAACCCGGGGGCTCGGCTATGCTTGCGCTCCTTAGCGTCGGCAGGGCGAGGGACCAAGCCGCCATGATGACCGTCGCGGATGGCGGCCAGGCACCGCTGGACCGGGCCCGGCTGAGCCAGGTGGCAGCCGCCGAGGGCTGCGACGAGTACGAACTGTTCCGGCGGGCGGCCCGCAAGGCGACTCCCCCGGCGCGGGACGACGAGCTGCGGGCCGACTTCCTCCGCTTCCAGCGCAGCGGCGAACTGCCGGGCTACCTTCGCTGGTACCTCGGGCACTATCTGGAGCGCAACCCCGAAATCCTGGAGCGACACCTGGCGGGATTGCGCTGGCGGGCCCTGCGCCCATGGGTGGGGGTCGCTCTGGCTCTGACCGTCATCGCGATGCTACTGCTCTGGGCTGGGGGCTAAGCCGTGCCCGATTCCCACAACCGGACGGGTGGTGCCTTTTCAAGAGAGCGCAACGCCGCGCCGCAAGCCTCAACCGTCCCCGACTGATGCCCGCTCTTCAAGCAGCGCCTCGATGCGCGGCGCCAGATCGGCCGGCTCGACGCGGGACGGAAAACTCGCCACCACCCGGCCGCGGTGGTCCAGCAGGTACTTGTGGAAATTCCAGCCCGGCGCTCCGCCGCCGGCGCGGGCGAGATCCTGGTACAGGGGCGCGGCCTGTGGGCCCACCACCGAGACCTTCTCGAACATGGGGAACCGCACCCCGTAGGTGGTGCGGCAGAACTTCTTGATCTGGTCCTCGGTGCCCGGCTCCTGGCCGGCGAAATCGTTGGACGGGAAGCCCAGCACCGCGAAGCCGCGCCCGGAGTAGCGGTCGTGGAGCGTCTCCAGGCCGTCGTACTGGGGCGTGAATCCGCAGCGGCTCGCCGTGTTCACCACCAGCAGCACCTGCCCCTGGTAGGCCTGGCAGAGGTGTTCCCGGGTGTCCGCGCCGAGCCGGCGCAGGGTGTGGTCCAGCACGTCACTGCAGGCCCCGGCGACGCCGCCGGCCAGCAGCAGGGGCAGGGTGGCGACCGCGATCCATAGACGCTTCATGGACAGATCCTCCCGGCAGTGGCGCCGTGGGCAGGGGCCATTCAGGTCCGCCGGCCGCCGCCGGCGCGCAGGCGGTTCAACTCGGCCAGCAGTTCGTCGCGCTGCTGCTCGGCCTCCACCCGGGCGGTGATGTCCTTCTGGATGCCGATGTAGTAGGTCAGTTCGTCCTGGTCGTTGTAGACCGGCGTGAGGCTCAGTTCGTTCCAGAACAGGGTGCCGTCCTTGCGGTAGTTGCGCAGCACCTCGCGGCACGGTCGGCCTTGGCGGATCGCCTCCCGGACGCGGTGGCGGGCGGGCTGGTCCCGGTCGCTGCCCTGCAGGAAACGGCAGTCCCGGTAGAGGATTTCGTCGGCGGCGTAGCCGCTGAGGCGCTCGAAGGCTGCGTTGACGTAGATCAGGATGGTGTCGTCGCCTTCCTGCTCGGCGACCACGATGCCGTCCACGGACTCGTCCAGCAGGCGCCGCAGCAGCGCCGGATCCAGCTCTTCCATCTGCTCACCCCAACCGGCCAGGTGGACCGCAACCCCGGCCGGCGGGGCCGGGGCTTTCATCCGCCAATGGTAGCGCGCCGCAGCCCGGGAAGGGCAGGGTAGAAGTTTTGTATAGTTATAATATAATGCTGCGATCAGTCAGCGGAGTACCCAAGCATGGATCAGGAGGTCTATCCCGAGGCCCTCATCTCGATGTCGGATGAGGTGTCCCGTCTGCTCAAGGCGATGGCCAGCGAGGCGCGCCTGCAGATTCTTTGCCTGCTGTACGAACGTGAGCATTCCGTTTCGGAGCTCACTGAGCGGGTGGGGCTCAGCCAGCCGGCCCTGTCCCAGCACCTGGCACGGCTGCGGGCCGAGCGCCTGGTATCCACGCGGCGGCAGGCCCAGGCGGTGTATTACGCTCTGGACAGCGAGCGGGTGCGTTACCTGCTGGAGGCCCTCCACCGGCTTTACTGCGGACACGTGCCCCGGCCGATCCACGCTTGAGGCGGGGCGTCGGGCTCGCAACGAGCCGCCAGCTCTGCTGAAATGCACCTCCCCGGACAGGCCCGCTCCCACTCCGGGGCGACGCAAAGGCATGATCCGCCCGGCTGTCGGCCGGGCCAGCTGCCGGTTACCTCATCCCTGTGGCGAGGAGCTGCCCATGAGCCAGAATACAGTCCGTGAGATCACTCCTGAGGAGGCCAAGCGCCAGCTGGATGCAGGCCGCATCCTGCTGGTGGACGTGCGCGAGCCCCACGAGTATCAGGCCGAGCGCATCCACGGTGCCCTGCTGTTCCCCCTGAAGACCTTCGACCCGTCCGCTCTCCCCGGTGACGAAGAGCGGGAGCTGGTGTTCCACTGCGGCACCGGCAAGCGCTCCCTGGACGCCGCCCAGCGCTGCCTGGCCGCCGGCCGGCCGGCGGCGGCCCACGTCACCGGCGGCCTCAAGGCGTGGCGGGAGGCCGGCCTGCCCACGGTGAGCATCGACCCCAGCACCGGCCAGGTGGTCGACCGGCGCTGAGACCCGGAGGGCGATTTCTGCGGCCGCCGAAGCCTGTCGCGACGTTGCGGCGTCGCCGATGGTCTATACCCATGGTTCCCTGCCGGGGTGAAGCCCCGGCGGCATGGACGGTTCCGCAGATCTGGGGAGGAGACGTGATGAGCCGTGACGACCCGGGTGCGCTGGCGGTGGCACTGCGCCAGTCCGATCAACTGCCGGCCCTGAGCCCGCGGCCGGTGGCCCCCGGCGCCGTGGGCTATACCGGCCGGCGCCGCACCGAATCCGGCCTGATGGACCGCAGGATCATCCTCTACCCCCAGCGTGACGGGCTGACAGCCCTTCCCTGGAGCTGGCACATCTGAGTGTTCCACCAGAAAGGGGCGGCCGGCAATCCGGCCGCCCCCGTCTGGCGCGCGGGCGCCGATCCCTCGGCGCCCGGGCCCGTCAGGCGCCGCTCGGCAGCTGCGCCCCGCTGCCCGCCGGCTCCGGCTGCAGCTTGTCCGGGCCGTCGCCGCCGCTCTTGCCCCGCGGTTCCCGCCCGCTGGTGAACTCCGGATAGGCCTGCAGCCCGCACTCGCCCACATCGACGCCCTCCATTTCCTCTTCCTCGGAGACGCGG
>CAZAQB010000095.1:9102-13330 GCA_964487155.1 uncultured Ectothiorhodospiraceae bacterium | reverse complement strand
TGAAACCAATATCCTACGCGATATCAGCACAAATTCATGAAATCTTCAGGCTAGTGACAGCCAAACCGGCTGAACCCCGCCAACGGGGGCTCACCGGAATCCGACGCCCCCCGCCCCACCTTGTGACGGCGCCGCTTCGCCGCCATCTGGACTAGTGGGCCCCATCAGGGGGTCGCGACAGCCAGCGGAGGTAACATCATGAGCACGACCCACGCGCGCACCGCCCTGATCGTGGTGGATGTGCAGCCCGATTTCATGGAAGGCGGCGCGCTGGCCGCCGAGCGCGGCAGCGAGGTGGTAGAGCCTATCGCCCGGCTGATGAACGATCAGTCCTACGCCGCGGTAGTAACCACCCAGGACTGGCATCCCGCCGGCCACATTTCCTTTGCCAGCAGTCACGACGGCGCCGAGCCCTTCCAGACCATCGATCTCTACGGCCACGAGCAGGTGCTGTGGCCCGATCACTGCGTGCAGGGCTCCGACAACGCCGCTCTGCACGAAGATCTGCCGCTGAATCGGGTTTCGGCCATCATCCGCAAGGGGGACAACCCCGCCGTGGACAGCTACAGTGGCTTCCGGAACAACTGGAACGTCGATGGCGAGCGCCCGCCCACGGGCCTGGCGGGCTACCTGAGGGAACGGGGCATCACCGAAGTGCAGGTGTGCGGGCTGGCGCGAGACTACTGCGTCCAGTGGACCGCCGAGGACGCCGCCACCGAGGGTTTCCGTACCATCATGCTCTGGGATCTCACCCGCCCGGTGGATTCCGGTGCCGACGACAGCGTCGCGGCGGCCCTGAGGGAGGCCGGCGTGGAAATCGTGGAGTCGGCAGCCGGCACGGCCTGAAGCCGGCGTCCCAACCGAGGATCGCCCATGTCCGGAGAAGTGCATCATTTCTGCTCCCTGCTCTCGCCCTGGGTGCTCATGGGCTGGGAGGGCCTGGAGCAGATCTGCGATGACGCGGGCGTGCCGGTGCGCCACCGCTTCGTCGACCTGCCGCGGGTGTTCAAGGCCAACGGCGGCCAGCCCGGGGGCAAGAAGTCCCCCGAGAAACAGGCTTACCGTCTGACCGAGTTGCGGCGCTGGTCGCGGCATCGCGGTCTCGACCTGATCCTGCAGCCCGCCCACCACCCCTTCGACGCCGGCCTGGCCACCCGCCTGGTGCTGGCCGCGGAGGCCCGCGAGGACGACGCCGCGGCCCTGGCACGCACTTTCATGGGGGCACTGTGGCTGGAGGATGCCAATCTGGCCGATGCCGATGCCCTGGCCGAGCTGATGCGCCGGGCGGGCCTGCCGCCGGAACCGCTATTCTCCGCCGCCGACGAGCCAGAGGTTCGCCAGCGCCTGGAGGAAAACACCCGGGATGCGATCCGCCTCGGCGTCTTCGGGGTGCCCACCTATGTCTACCGGGGGGAGCTGTTCTGGGGACAGGATCGGCTCTACTTTCTGGCCCAGGCCTTGGCCGGCGGCGAGAGCGCGGCGTGACGGCAGGCGCCGAGCGCGACCGCCGGCTGGCGCTGGCGGTGCGGGATGCCTGCATCGCCGAGGCGCTGGCCGCCCACGAGCAGGCCGGCATCAGCGGCCTCTGCCAGGAGGGCCGCTGGGAACTGGCGGTGGACCGGCTGCGCCAGCTTGATGCCGAGCGGCTGTTGGCGGCGTGGCGCGAGCGGGAGGCGCGCTGAGAGGGGGCTGCCAGCAGGGTACGTTACGAACAAACGTGCCAGCGAGCGGTGGCGTCGATGCCTCCGGTTGGGCCAGGCGCGGGCCCCGACCGCGAATCGCGCTCCAAGCGGGCGTGGCGACCGACCGGACTTCCCTGTTTTCCGCGAAGTGCCCTCTCAGATCTCCCGGGTGGCGTGGAAGCGTATATCGGGCCAGCGCTCCTCGGTGAGCTGCAGGTTGACCCGCGACGGCGCCACGTAGGTAAGGCTGCCGGCTCCGTCCAGGGCCAGGTTGTCCTCGTTCTTGTGGCGGAACTCCTCCAGGCGCCGGGGATCGTCCGCCGATACCCAGCGCGCCGTGGCCACGTTCACCGGCTCGAAGTGGCAGTCCACGCCGTACTCCGAGCGCAGCCGGAAGGCCACCACGTCAAACTGCAGCGCGCCGACGGCGCCGACGATGATGTCGTTGCTGCGCAACGGGCGCAGCATCTGCGAGGCGCCCTCCTCGCAGAGCTGGGCGATGCCTTTCTGCAGGGCCTTCAAGCGCATGGGATCGCGCAGCACCGCCCGCCGGAACAGCTCCGGGGCGAAGCTGGGAATGCCGGTGAACTTGAGCGGCTCTCCCTCGGTGAAGGTGTCGCCGATCTGAATGGTGCCGTGGTTGTGCACACCGATGATGTCGCCGGGCCAGGCGGTCTCGGCGTGCTCCCGCTCACTGGCCAGGAAGGTGATGGCCTGGGGAATCTTCATGTCCCGCCCGGTGCGGACCTGGCGCAGCTTCATGCCCGGCTGGAACACCCCGGAGCAGACCCGCAGGAAGGCCACGCGATCCCGGTGCTGGGGGTCCATGTTCGCCTGGATTTTGAACACGAAGCCAGTGAAGGCCTCCTCCTCCGGCGCCACGCTGCGCTCTCCGGCGTCGCGGGGCTGTGGCGGCGGCGCGTGGGCGACGAAGCTCTCCAGCAGTTCCCGCACCCCGAAGTTGTTGACCGCCGAGCCGAAGAACACCGGGGTCAGCTCGCCGGCCAGGTAAGCCTCCAGATCGAACTCGTTGCCGGCCTCCCGCACCAGTTCCACCTCGTCGCGCAGGGTCTGGGCATGGTGGCCGAGGATCTCGTCCAGACGCGGGTTGTCCAGCCCCTCCAGCAGCTCGCCGCTGCCGTCCGGGCCCTCGCCCCGCCCGTAGAGCCGGATGCGGTCCTCCACCAGGTGGTAGACCCCCTTGAAGGCGGCCCCCATGCCGATCGGCCAGGTCACCGGGGCGCAGCGGATGCGCAGGATGCGCTCCACCTCGTCCATCAGCTCCATCGGGTCCCGGCCTTCCCGGTCCAGCTTGTTCATGAAGGTCATGATGGGGGTGGAGCGCAGCCGGCAGACATCCATCAGCTTGATGGTGCGCTCCTCGACGCCCTTGGCTGAGTCGATCACCATCAGCGCCGAGTCCACCGCCGTGAGAGTGCGGTAGGTGTCCTCGGAGAAGTCCTCGTGGCCCGGGGTGTCCAGCAGGTTAACCACCCGGTCCCGGAACGGGAACTGCATCACCGAGGAGGTCACCGAGATCCCCCGCTGCTTCTCCAGCTCCATCCAGTCCGAGGTGGCATGGCGCGCCGACTTGCGGCCTTTCACCGTGCCGGCGAGCTGAATGGCGCCGCCGAACAGCAGCAGCTTTTCGGTGAGGGTGGTCTTGCCGGCGTCCGGGTGTGAAATAATCGCGAAGGTGCGCCGGCGGGCGACTTCGCTGGCGAGATCGGGCATGGGTGCTCTTCGGAGACGTCAATAGTGAGCAGGCGCAGGGCGCGCAGTATACCGGAGCCAGCCGCCTCCGACACCCGCCATGGGGCGCCGCCGGCTGTGACCCCGGGCGGGCTGGCGCCGTTCTGGGAGCGCAAGCCCCTGGAGGCCATGAGTCCACCAGAGTGGGAGCTGCTTTGCGACGGCTGCGGCAAGTGCTGCGTCCACAAGATCGAGGACGAGGATACCGGGGAGCTGTTCTACACCGACGTGTCCTGCCGGCTGCTGCATCCGCTCACCGCCCGCTGCCGCGACTACCCCAACCGCCAGTTGCAGGTGCCGGACTGCATCGCACTGACGCCCGCCGACGTGGCCCGCTACACCTGGCTGCCGCGCAGCTGCGCCTACCGCCGGCTGGCGGAGGGCCGCGGCCTGGCGGACTGGCACCCGCTGGTCAGCGGCGATCCGGAGTCGGTGCACCGCCGCGGCGTGTCGGTGCGTGGCCGGGTCACGCCCGAGGATCGGCTGGGAGCCGAGGCGATCGAGGACCGGGTTCGGGACGACCTGGACCGCGACCTCTGAACCATCGGTATGCGGCTGCCCCGCCGGGAGCCCGCCGGGGCAGCCGCGGGTCACGCCACGTGGGCGCGGACCCAGTCCTCCAGATCAGATCGGCCCAGCGCGCCGACCTTGGTTTCCGCAACCTCGCCACCCTTGAACATCATCAGGGTGGGGATACCCCGGACCCGATAGGTGGCGGGCAGATCGCCGCTGTTGTCCACATCCACCTTCACGACCTTGATCTGGTCTCCATAGCGCTCGGCCACGTCCTCCAG
>CAZAQB010000095.1:0-9002 GCA_964487155.1 uncultured Ectothiorhodospiraceae bacterium | reverse complement strand
GCGGAGGCCAGCCCGGTGCCACTGGAGGTGTTCGGCTTCGGCTCCCTGTGTGTAATGGTGGAGGGCCGCTGTCTGCTGTCGTCCTACGTCACCGGGGAATCGCCCAACAGCCACGGGGTCTGCTCCCCCGCCGCCCATGTGCGCTGGGAACAGCGTGGCAGCGAGCTGGAGTCGCGGCTCAACGGAATGCTTATCGACCGCTTCGGTGCCGGCGAGAATGCCGGTTACCCCACGCTGTGCAAGGGCCGCTTCCGGGTCGGGGACGCCGTCTACCACGCCATCGAAGAGCCCACCAGCCTCAATACCCTGGAGCTGCTTCCGCAACTGGTGGCCGCCGGCGTCGCCGCCGTCAAGATCGAGGGGCGCCAGCGCAGCCCGGCCTATGTAGCCCAGGTGACCCGGGTGTGGCGCGCTGCACTGGACGCCCTGGCCTCGGACCCTCAGGGCTTTCGGCCGCGGCAGGAATGGATGCAGGCGCTGGCAGCCGTCTCGGAGGGCAGCCAGACCACCCTGGGGGCCTACCACCGCCCCTGGCAGTGAGACCGCCCGACCGGAGAATCTTCCATGCGTATCAGTCTCGGCCCCCTGCTCTACTTCTGGCCCCGGGAACGGGTGCTGGCCTTCTACCGGAGCGTGGCAGACCTGCCCCTGGACGTGGTGTACCTGGGGGAGACGGTCTGCTCCAAGCGCCGCGAGCTCTCCTCCCGCGACTGGCTCGCCCTGGCCGGGGAATTGCTGGCGAGCGGCAAGGAAGTGGTGCTCTGCACCCTCACCCTGGTGGAGGCGGCCTCGGAACTGGCCGCCCTGCGCCGGCTGTGTGAGAACGGCGATCTGCCGGTCGAGGCCAACGACCTGGCCGCCGCTCAGCACCTGGCGGCGCTCGGCCGGCCGTTCGTGGGCGGCAGCACGCTCAACATCTACAACCCCCGCAGCCTGGAAGTGCTGCGCCGCCAGGGGATGATCCGCTGGGTGCCGCCGGTGGATCTGGGACAGGAGGCCATCGCGACACTGGCGGCGGCTGCCGGCCCTGCGCTTGAAACCGAGCTGTTCGCCTACGGGCGCCTGCCGCTGGCCTACTCGGCCCGGTGCTACACCGCCCGCCACTACAATCTGCCCAAGGACGAGTGCGGCTTCCGCTGCCTGGACCACCCGGACGGGCTGCCGCTGCACACTCGCGAGGGCCGGCCGTTTCTGACCCTGAACGGCATCCAGACCCTGTCCGCCGCCCCCTGCAACCTGCTGGGTGAGTGGGCCGCGATCCAGCGCCTGGGTGTCGATCTGCTGCGGCTGAGTCCCACCGGAGACGACACAGCCGCCAGGGTGTGGGCCCTGCGGGAGGCGCTGGATGCCGGCCCTGGCGCGTCGCTGCCGCCTGGGCTGGCGGCCGAGGGCGGTTCTGACGGCTACTGGCGGGGCGGACCCGGTATGGCCGGCGGCTGCTGAATCAGGCTGCAGGCCCCGCCAGGCGCTGTTGCAGCCAGGCCAGGTCCTGCAGCAGCCGGCGCGCCGGCCAGGGCAGTGATTCCGGCTCCAGGGCGTCCAGCAGGTTCTTCACGCCAAGCCCCAGCGCCGTATCGCCGGAGATCACCAGCCGGCGCCGGAAGAACAGTGTGTCCGGATCTTCCCGGCGCGAGGCCAGCAGCAGGAAGGCGGCGCTGTCCCCGGCGATGGTGGCGTCCGCCGCAAGCTCCGGCGGGGCCGCGGCCAGCCCCTGGGGGCCGGCAGTGAATCGCAAGCCAAGTCCCAGGTCGTCCACCCGCACTGCCAGGCAGCGGCCCTCCAGCAGTTGCAGATCCTGCTCCAGACCGGACTTGACCAGGGCGCGCTGCACCATGGCGGCCAGCGCGCCTTGCAGCGCTCCGGCCCCGGCTTGCAGCAACGGGCTGCCCAGCAGCGCCAGCGGGGCGCGCAGCACCGGGGGCAGGGACGGTCCGTGGGACATCAGGCGTCTCCATCTCGGCGGGCGCCCGGCAGCCTAACGCCAGGCACCCGGGCTGCGCCTTGTTCAGCGTCAATATGGGCCCGGGCCGGCGGTTGACGCCCGCAGCCGGTCGTGGGAGCCTACCGGGCTTCCGCAGATCCACCCACCTGGGCTTCCGCCACCGTGATGGAGAACTGCCTCGACAGGCTCGGCAGACCGTGTCCATGAACCCGAAAGCCAGCTACAACTACGAAGAACTTCTGGACTGCGGTTACGGACGTCTGTTTGGGCCTGGCAACCCGCAGCTGCCGATTCCGAACATGCTGATGTTCGACCGCATCACCCAGATCAGCGCGGAAGGCGGCAGCCACGGCAAGGGCCATGTGGAGGCGGAACTGGACGTCGACCCGGAGCTCTGGTTCTTCCACTGTCATTTCCCCGGCGATCCCGTCATGCCCGGCTGCCTGGGGCTCGATGCCCTGTGGCAACTGCTAGGCTTCTACCTGGGATGGATCGGCGGCATCGGCCGCGGCCGGGCTCTGGGCTGCGGAGAAGTGAAGTTCACCGGGCAGGTGCTGCCGGACAACCGGCTCGTAACCTACCGGCTTGACATTAAGCGGGTGATTCGCCGCTCCCTGGTGATGGGTATTGCCGATGCGGAGGTGCTCAAGGACGGCCAGCGCATCTACCAGGCCGGCGACCTGAAGGTGGGCCTGTTCCGGGATCCCAGCGCCGCACTTTGAGGCGCACGGGGCCGAGGCTCGCGGGAGCCGGCGCTGCCATGGCGCCGAGGGGCCGAGTCCGGCACCACCAGCGGCCCAGTCCGTGGCGGTTGCCTGGAGCGGCAGGGGGAGAACAAATGGCACGAGGTCTGGCAACGTGCGTCGCGTAGTCGTGACGGGAATGGGCATCGTCTCCTGTCTCGGCAATGATCCCGAGACGGTGACGCAGCACCTGCGGCAGGGGCGATCCGGCATCCGCCGGCAGCCGGTCTACCAAGAGCTGGGCTTGCGCAGCCAGGTGGCGGGCATGGTGGACGTGGACGTCGAGGGCCGCGTGCCCCGGCGCGACCGGCGTTTCATGGCCGGGGCCGGCGCCTACGCCTACATTGCGCTGGAGGACGCCATCGCCCAGGCCGGCCTCAGTCCCGATCACGTCTCCAACCCCCGCACCGGGCTTATCGCCGGCTCCGGCGGCGGCTCCACCTCCACCCTGCTGGAGGGTGCCGACATCCTCCGCACCAAGGGCGTGCGCCGGATCGGCGCCTTCGCCGTGCCGAAGGTCATGAGCAGCACCGTCTCCGCCTGCCTGGCCACGCCGTTCGGCATTCGAGGGGTCAACTACTCCATCACCTCCGCCTGCGCCACCAGTGCTCACTGCATCGGCAACGGGGCGGAGCTGATCGCCAGCGGCAAGCAGGACATCATCTTCGCCGGCGGCGGCGAGGAAGAACACTGGACGATGACCATGATGTTCGATGCCATGGGCGCTCTGTCCAGCCGCTACAATGACACCCCGGAGGTGGCCTCCCGCCCCTATGACGCGGGTCGGGACGGTTTCGTCATCGCCGGCGGTGCAGGCATGCTGGTGCTGGAAGCCCTCGAGCACGCCCAGGCCCGGGGCGCGCCCATCCTGGCGGAGCTGGTGGGCTACGGCGCCACCTCCGACGGCGTGGACATGGTGGCCCCCTCCGGTGAGGGTGCGGTGCGCTGCATGCAGCAGGCCCTGGCGACGGTGGACGGGCCGGTGGACTACATCAATGCCCACGGCACCAGCACCCCGGCCGGGGACATCGTCGAGTTGCAGGCCGTCGCCGAGGTGTTCGGCGGGCCGGACGCCATGCCGCCGGTGAGCTCCACCAAGGCGCTCACCGGGCATTCCCTGGGCGCAGCCGGAGTCCAGGAGGCCATCTACTCCCTGCTCATGCTGCATGGCGACTTCATCGCGGCATCCGCCCACATCCAGGATCTGGACCCCCAGGCCGAGGGCATGAGCGTGGTCCGTGAGCGCCGCGACGGTGCCGGGCTGCGCACCGTGATGTCCAACAGCTTCGGCTTCGGCGGCACCAACGGTACTCTGGTGTTCCAGCGCTGGGAGGCCTGAGCGCAACCGGACCCAAGCCACGGCGGGATGCCGTAGACTGTCGGTCTGCCACGGCTGCCTCGAACCCCACGCGAAACTGCTGCGTCCATGGCCCTAGCCTCCTTCCCGCCCCTGGACCCGCCTCTGCCGGCGCCCGCTGCCCGCCTGCACTGGCGCGGACTGCCCGGCGCCGCCCGGGCGCTGGCCATCTCCCGCGCCGCGCGAAGCTGGAGCGCCCCGCTGCTGGTGGTCGCCGGCGACAGCCACGAGGCGCAGGCGCTGTGGGCCGAGATCCAGTTCTTCCTGCGCGGCAGTGACGTCGAAGCCGCGATGATGCCCGACTGGGAGACGCTGCCCTACGACGTCTTCTCTCCCCATCAGGACATCATCTCCGAGCGCCTCGCCACCCTCTATCGGCTGCCCCGCTGGAACCGCGGGGTGCTGGTGGTGCCCGCCGAGACCCTGATGCAGCGGCTGCCGCCCCGCGGCCACCTGGAGCGCCAGGCGCTGGTGGTCTCGGCCGGCGATCCCATGGACCTGGAATCCATGGCCAGCAGCCTGGCCGCGGCCGGCTATAGGCGGGTGACCGAGGTGCTGGAACACGGCGAGTTCGCGGTGCGCGGCTCGCTGCTCGACCTGTTTCCCATGGGCAGCGAGCAGCCTCTGCGGGTGGACCTGCTGGACGACGAGGTGGACAGCATCCGGGTGTTCGACCCCGAAACCCAGCGCAGTGCCGGCCGCCTCAAGCACGTGGAGCTGCTGCCGGCCCGGGAGTTTCCCACCGACGAGGCGGCGATCGCCCGCTTCCGCCAGGGCCACCGGGCGACCTTCGAGGGCAATCCCTCCGACAGCCTGGTGTACCGGGAGGTCACCGAGGGTCGGCTGCCCAACGGCATCGAGTACTACCTGCCCCTGTTTTTCGAGGCTACGGCCACTTTGTTCGATTACCTGCCCGGCGACTACCTGGCGCTGCGCACCGAGGACGCCGATGCGGCGCTCGACCGGGCCTGGGATACCATCGCCGAGCGCTACGAGCAGCGCCGCCACGACCGGGAGCGCCCGCTGCTGCCGCCCGGCCGGCTCTACCTGCCGCCGGACCAGGTTCGCGCATCCCTCAATCAGCAGGCCCAGGTCATCTGTGCGCCGGCGGATGCCGCCCAGGGCCCCCTGGCCGATGCCCAACCCCTGCCGCCCCTGGCGCCCGGGGCCCACGATGCCCGCCCGCTGGACGCGCTCACCGAATTCCTGGCCGGGCAGCCGGGGCGGGCACTGCTGGTTGCCGAGACTGCCGGCCGCCGCGAGACATTGCGGGAGCGGCTGGCGGAGTCCGGCGTGACCCCCACGGACGTGGCCGGCTGGCAGGAGTTCCTGGCCGGCGACGCCGGCATCGCCCTCACGGTCGGCGCCCCTGAGCAGGGTTTCCAGCTCCAGTCGCCGCCGCTCGCGCTGATTCCCGAGGCCGCGTTCCACGCCCGGCCGGCGGCGGCCGCGCGGCGCCGCAAGGGTGCGGCACGGGACCCGGAAGCCATCATCCGGGATCTCTCCGATCTGGCCATCGGCGCGCCGGTGGTCCATGAAGACCATGGCGTGGGCCGCTACCAGGGCCTGCAGACCCTGGATGCCGGCGGCGTGCCGACCGAGTTCCTGACCCTGGAATACGCCGGCGGCGACCGGCTCTACGTGCCGGTGGCCTCCCTGCACCGGGTAAGCCGCTACGCCGGGCCGGACGTGGACCACGCCCCGCTGCACCGTCTCGGCGGCGAGCAGTGGGAGCGGGCCCGGCGCCGGGCCGCCCGCCAGGCCCGGGACGTGGCCGCCGAGCTGCTGCAGATCTACGCCCGCCGGGAAGCCGCCCAGGGGCACGCCCTGCGCTTCTCCCAGGAGGACTACCAGCGTTTCGCCGCCGCCTTTCCCTTCGAGGAGACGCCGGACCAGCGCTCCGCCATCGACGCCGTGCTCTCCGACCTGGCCTCGGACAAGCCCATGGACCGGGTGGTTTGCGGCGACGTGGGTTTCGGCAAGACCGAAGTGGCGATGCGCGGGGCCTTCGCCGGCGTGGACGCCGGCCGCCAGGTGGCGGTACTGGTGCCCACCACCCTGCTGGCCCAGCAGCACTACCAGAACTTCAAGGACCGGTTCGCCGACTGGCCGGTGCGCATCGAGCTGCTGTCCCGCTTCCGCACCAAGAAAGAGCAGGATGCGGTCATGAAGCAGCTGGCCGAGGGCCAGGTGGACATCGTCATCGGCACCCACAAGCTGCTGCAGAGCGGGGTGCGCTTCGACAACCTGGGGCTGCTCATCATCGACGAGGAGCACCGCTTCGGGGTGCGCCAGAAGGAGCGCCTCAAGGCACTGCGCGCCAACGTCGACGTGCTCACCCTCACCGCCACGCCGATTCCGCGCACGCTGAACATGTCCCTGTCCGGGCTGCGCGACCTGTCCATCATCGCCACGCCGCCCGCCCGGCGCCTGGCGGTCAAGACCTTCGTCAACCAGTGGAACGACGGCCTGATCCGGGAGGCCTGCCTGCGGGAGCTGCACCGCGGCGGCCAGGTGTATTTCCTGCACAACCAGGTGGAGAGCATCGAGCGCATCGCCCGGGCGCTGGAGGAACTGGTGCCCGAAGCCCGGCTGCGGGTGGCCCACGGCCAGATGCGGGAGCGGGATCTGGAGCGGGTGATGCTGGACTTCTACCACCAGCGCTTCAGCATCCTGGTGTGCTCCACCATCATCGAGAGCGGCATCGACGTTCCCAGCGCCAACACCATCATCATCAACCGGGCGGATCGCCTGGGCCTCGCCCAGCTGCACCAGCTGCGGGGCCGGGTGGGGCGCTCCCACCACCGTGCCTACGCTTACCTGATCGCGCCCGAGAAAGCCCTGCTCACGGCGGACGCCGAGAAACGCCTGGAGGCCATCGCCGCCCTGGAGGACCTGGGTGTAGGCTTCGCGCTGGCCAGCCACGACCTGGAGATCCGCGGCGCCGGCGAACTGCTGGGCGAGGACCAGAGCGGCCAGATCCAGGAGGTAGGATTCTCCCTGTACAGCGAGCTACTGGAGCGGGCGGTGCGCGACCTCAAGGCCGGCCGGGTGCCGGACCCGGAGGCGACGCTGGACTCGGGCACCGACGTGGATCTCTCCGTGCCCGCCCTGCTGCCCGCCGACTACCTGCCGGACATCCACGCCCGGCTGGTGCTCTACAAGCGCATCGCCAGCGCCGCCAGCCCCGAGGCGCTGAGAGAACTGCAGGTGGAGATGATTGATCGTTTCGGCCTGCTGCCCGACGCCGCGAAGAACCTGTTCCGGCTTGCAGCCCTGCGCCTGCGGGCGGAGCATCTGGGCGTCAGCAAGCTGGAGGCCGGTCCCGGCGGCGGCGTGGTGGCCTTTGGCGAGGCGGCCCGGGTGGAGCCGGAGCGACTGGTGGGCCTGATTCAGAGCCGGCCGGAGGTGTACCGGCTGGAGGGCCAGCACCGGCTACGCTTCCGGGAGCCTCTGCCAGAGGCCGAACAGCGCCTGCAGGCGGCCGACCGGCTGCTGGAACGCCTGGGCGCCCCGGCGGCTGCCTGAAGCCCGCAGCCTGGCAGCCTGTCGGACCCAGGTGCCCGTCGCGAGCCGAGTAGGAGCCTTAACCCGAAGATTTCATGAATTTGTGCTGATATCGCGCAGGATATTGGTTTTACAAGGGGCTTTTCGAACGAGTGGCGTATCGGTGAGTACGGCCGACTGAGAAGAGATTCCTTGTGAGACCAAGAGACAAGCGAGATCGGTGCAAATTTGTGAAACCTTCGGGTTAAGTCCGACAGGCTGCTAGTCCCCCTCAGTCACAGGAAGCCCCGATGAGATTCGCCCCCCCCGCGCTGCTCGCCTTTATTGCCCTGACCCTGGTCCCTGGGGCTCCGGCCCGGGCGCAGGATGACGCCGAGCGCCAGCCGCCAACGCAGTGGTACGAAGTGGAGGTCGTGGTGTTCCGCCAGTGGCAGGCCGGCGGCCCCGACCGGGAGTTCTGGCCGGACCCGGAACAGGTGGCACCGCCGGCGCCGGTGACGCTCGCCGCAGCGGCGCCGGCTACTGAACGGCCGCCCGCACAGGCCGGCGCTCAACCCCTTCAGCGCCTGCCGGAGACGCAGATGCAACTCACCCCGGTGGCGGAGCGCCTGGCCGAGGCGGGTCAGTACGACGTGCTCGCGCACCTGGGCTGGCGCCAGGCAGGCCTGCCGCCGGAGCAGGCACCGGCGGTGGCGGTTCCTCCCGGCTGGAGATCGCCGGCGGTCAACCTGCCGGCGGCCGTGGAGCTGGCGGGCGAGAAGGTGGCCGTGTCGCCCTTCGCCCTGCGGCCTGCGGGGCAGGAGCTGTACGGCACCCTCAGGCTGATCCGCAGCCGCTACCTGCACCTGGAGGCGGACCTGCGCTACCAGCCCCAGGCGGTGGCCGAGTCCTGGGCTGCGTCGCTGCCGGCCAGCGGCCCTCTCTACCAGCTCACGGAGCGCCGCCGCATGCGCAGCGGCGAGCTGCACTACCTGGACCACCCGGCCCTGGGCGTGGTGGCCCAGGTGCGGCGCTGGGAGCCTGCAGCCAAGGAGCTTCCCCACGACGGCAGCGAGCCGGACACCGGTTCGGGTGAGAGTCCGGGCGGTTAGCCACAGATGGACGCGGATGGATCGGATGGCTTGGCGGGCCTCGCAGCCCTGGTACGGGCGCTCGGCAGGCCACCGCCTGCGCGGCCCGAGCCCCGCCCGGTGGCGGTACTCGCGTAGATCCGCGTCGCGAAGAAACGTGGGGGCGGCGCCTGCCAGCTCGCTACCGCCCACCGCTGTGACGGCCCGTTCAAGCCAGCCGGTAGGTCGGCTGCTCATGGCAGCCGACAGCTGCGTATCGGAGGGCGACACGGTCTGGCGGCGTGCCGGTCCCCGATAGCAACCGATGCCCGCTCTCTGGGCAGGACCTGTCGGAGGGCTGCTAGCCCGAAGATTTCACAAATTTGCACCGATCTCGCTTGTCT
>CAZAQB010000094.1:0-13693 GCA_964487155.1 uncultured Ectothiorhodospiraceae bacterium | reverse complement strand
CGGGGCTCGGGATGGTACTCCTGGGTGTCCACGGTGACGCCGCGGGTGGAGACGATCTTCAGCGGCTCCAGGGTGTCGCCCTCCATGACCACGAACTGCGGCGGCCAGTAGGTGCCGGCGATGGCGAGCTTGTCCTCCCAGCCCTTGAACTTGGAGGTCTCCACCGAGCGGGCCTCCAGGCCGGTGTCGATCTCCGCCACCTTGGCGGGCGGGTCCATCCACAGGTCGATGAGGTCCACCTTGGCGTCGCGGCCGATGACGTAGACGTAGCGCCCCGAGGCCGACAGCCGCGAGATGTGCACGGCGTAGCCGGTGCGGATGGTGGTCACCAGCTCCTTGGTGTCGCCGTCGATCAGCGCCACCTCGCCGGCATCGCGCAGGGTGACCGAGAACAGGTTGTCCAGGTTGATGTCGTTCATCTGCCGGGCGGGGCGATCCTCCGGCGGCACCAGCACATTCCAGGTGGCCTTGATGTCCGCCAGGGAGAACTCCGGCGGCACCGGCGCCGGGTGCTGGAGGAAGCGGGCCATGATGTCGATCTCTTCATCGGTCATCTCGCCCGAGGTGCCCCAGTTGGGCATGCCCGCCGGCGAGCCGTAGTTGATGAAGGTCTTCAGGTAGGCAGTGCCCCGCTCCATGGTGATGTCGGGGGTCAGGGGCTTGCCGGTCGCCCCCTTGCGCAGGGCGCCGTGGCAGCCGGCACAGCGCTCGAAGTAGAGCTGCTTGGCCCGCTGGTACTCGGCAGTGGTGAGGTCGGGCGCCCCGGGGGCGGTGACCATCTCGGTGTCTGGGGTGCCCTGGGGGGTGCCCATGTAGCTCATCTCGCCCTGGGTGGTATCCGGGTGACCGGAGCCCTCGGCGGCTTCGTCGGCGGCCAGGGCCGGCGTGGCCATGAAGCCCACCGCCAGCAGCCCGCCCAGCATCTGGGTACAGGTGTGTCTCGGTCGCATCGCTCTCTCTCCCTCGTCTTGGCAGGTGACGGCCCCTCCGGGCGCGTCGGTTCAGACGCCTCTGGAAATGTTCTCCCCCCGGTACCTGGGAGGGCCTTGATTGCAATCAATCGTCACCAGTGCGCTGCGCTGGCACCGACGCGCGCACCTTCTCCCAGGCTTCGCGGCTCTTCTCCCGGCGGCGGCGGCGCTCGGCGAGCGGCGGGCAGCGATGGTCGTCGTAGTAGAGGAGCTGGCAGTCCAGGCAGTGGTGGCACTCGTTGACGTTGATCTCGCCGGTGGCGCGGATCGCCTGCACGTCGCATTCCACGGCGCAGACCTGGCAGGGGCGGCCGCACTCCTTGCGCCGGCGCAGCCAGTCCAGCAGCCGCAGCCGGGCCGGAATGGCGAGCGCCGCCCCCAGCGGACAGACGTACTTGCAGTAGAACTTCGGGTTGAACATCGAGACCAACACGAACAGCGCGGCATAGGCGACGAACGGCCACTCGCGCTGGAAGCGCAGGGTGATGGCGGTCTTGAACGGTTCCACCTCCAGGTAGGGCTGCACGGTCACCAGCGACTGCAGCGCCAGCCCGAACAGCCCCAGGAACAGCACGTACTTCAGCGCCCAGAGCCGGTCGTGGACGGCGGTGGGGAAGCGCCACTGGGGCAGCCCCAGGCGCCGCCCGAGCAGGCTGGCGAGTTCCTGCAGGGCGCCGTAGGGGCACAGCCAGCCGCAGTAGACGCCGCGCCCCCAGAGCAGCATGGCCACCGCCACGAAACCCCACAGCAGGAACAGCAAGGGGTCCACCAGGAAGGTCTCCCAGCGGAACTCGCCGGTCGCCGCGTGCAGGAAGGTGAACACGTTGACCACCGAGAGCTGGGCCAGGGCGTACCAGCCGATGAAGCCCAGGGTGAACACCAGGAAGCCGCGGCGGATGGCGGTGACCAGCCGCGGGCGGCGGGCGAAGGCGTCCTGGAATACCAGCACCGTGGTCAGCAGACCCAGGGCAGCGAGCAGCACGGCGATCTCCCAGCGCCGCTCGCGCCAGTTGCGTTTCCACACCGGCTCCACGGCCTCGGCCGCCCCGGTCAGGCCCAGCGCCGCCGCGCTCTGGCGGGCGGTGGCCTGGATCGAGGCGTCCACGGACATGGCAGTGATGGTGGCGCCGGAGAGCCCGTCGATGACGGTGTAGCCCTCGCGGGCGCCACCGCCCACCTGGATGCGCACGTCCGCCGGCAGGCCCCGGTACTGGGCGACGAACTCCGCGAGCTGCCGGTCGGACACTCCCGCCGCCAGGATGGGTTCCTGGTGGGCCACGATGCGCACGCCGCGCAGCCGGCCGCCGGCGCCGATGCCCAGCAGCGCGGAGATGGGCTCGCCCGAGTACGCCGGTACCGGCGCCACCCGGTCGGTGAGCGCCACGTGGCCCACCACCTCGGCGCCGGCCCGCACCTCCGCGACCGGCGGTTCGCCGCTCATCTCGCCCACCAGAGTCGCCTCGGGGAACAGCTCAGGGACCACCGCCCGCCAGTCGGCCGCAGCGGCCGCCGACCCGGCGGCCAGCAGCGTGAGCACAGCCGCGGGCAGCCGGCCGGCGGCGCGGCGATGGGCGGCGCCGGCGCTCACCCGGCCTCCGCCAGCAGGTAGAGGGCCGCCAGCGCCGTCACCAGCAGCGCCAGGTAGCCTGACAGCAGGCCGCGCCACAGCCGTGGCGCCCGGCGCAGGCCCATGAACACGTCCACCACCAGCTGGCCCTTGACGCCCGCCAGCAGCAGGCCCAGCAGCGGCAGCAGGCTGTCCTGGGCCAGCCGGCCCAGCAGCGCCGAGGCCACGGTCAGGGCCACCAGGGCGATCCAGGTCAGGTTGAGGCGGTCCATGGCCACGGGCGGGGTCCTCACGGCAGCACGTAGAACAGCGGAAACAGAACGAGCCACACCAGGTCGACCATGTGCCAGTACGATCCGGCGCTCTCGATGCCCGAGCGCTGCTGCGGGTCGCCGGCCACCCGGGCGCAGTGGGCCAGGGCGATGGCGAGGATGACCATGCCCAGCACCACGTGCATCAGGTGGAAGAAGGTGGCGAAGAAATAGAACATCCAGAAGGTGTCGGTGCGCAGGTTGTAGCCGGCCCCGATCAGCCCGGCGTACTCCCAGCCCTTCACCGCCAGGTAGACCGCGCCGCAAGCGATGCCCGCGGCGAGGCCCAGGCGGGCCCGGCCAACGGCGCCCCGGGCCACCGCGTCAACGCCGCGGGCCACGAACAGGCTGCCGGTGAGCAGCGCGAGGGTGTTGGCCATGCCGGCCCAGGGATGCAGCTGCGGCTGGCCCTCGGCGAACAGCTCCGGCAGGCGCACCCGGGTGACCATCAGTCCCAGGAACAGCAGCGCGAATACCGCAAGCTCCGCCAGGATGAAGAACCACATGGCGAGATCGCCGGGCAGCTGCCGGCGCTCCAGGGCGAGCTCTGCCGCGCTCATCGCTCCCCCTCGGTGAGCAGCAGGTAGAGCCGGGGCAGCAGTTCCGGCAGGCGCTCGGGCTCGCGCATGAGCGTGAAGTTGCGGGCCCCGAACAGGTAGGGCAGGTAGTCCTCGGCCTGCTGGTCGATGGTGACGCAGAACGGCCGAACGCCGGCGCGGCGCGCTTCGGCCAGCGCCATGCGGGTGTCTTCCACGCCGTAGCGGCCCTCGTAGAGGTCCAGGTCGTTGGGCTTGCCGTCGGTGAGCAGCAGCAGCAGGCGCTGGGCGGCCGGCTGGTCCTGGAGCACCCGCGTTGCCTGGCGCAGCGCCGCCCCCATGCGGGTGTAGAAACCGGGCCGGATCGCCTGCAGCCGGCCGCGCACCGCATCGCCGAGGGGCTCTGCGAAGTTCTTCAGCATGTTGAAGCGCACATGCGCCCGGCGCCGGGACGAGAACCCGTACAGGGCAAAACGGTCGCCGCTGGCCGCCAGCGCCTCACCGAGCAGCAGCAGGCTGTCGCGGATGACGTCGATTACCTGGGCGTGGTCGTTGACCGAGCTGTCGGTGGACAGGGAGAGGTCCGCCAGCACCAGGCAGGCCAGATCCCGGTGACCTTCGAGCAGCCGGCGGTGCAGCGAGGCATCGGCCCGGGCGCGGCCCCGGCGCCGGTCGGTCCAGAAGTCCACACAGGCATCCAGATCCAGCTCGGGGCCCTGGGGCTGGCGCCGGCGCCACTCCCGCTCCGGGCGCAGGGCCTGGAAGGCGCGGCGCAGGCGCGCGGCGGTGGGGGCGAGGTGGGCCGGCAAGGGGGCCGGCGCCGCCTCCCGGGCCACCATGGGCAGCAGCGCGACATGGTCCGGAAGATAGTCCTGGCGGCGGAAGTCCCACTCCGGCAGGCGGATGCCGGGCCCCAGGCGCAGGTCGTCCTCCTCGGCGGCGGGCAGGTCCAGATCCAGGCGCAGCCGCGAGCGCAGCGGCGTGCGTTCGCGGCCCAGGCTGATGGAGTCCAGGTCTTCGGCCACCTGGGCCGCGTCCGGGTCGTCGTCCTCGTCAGTGGTGCGGTCCACGGGAACGTATTCGCTCCAGGAGAACAGGCTCTCCAGGCGGAATGCCAGCAGCCCGTCGTGGCCGTCCGGGTCCTCCACCCGGTGGGCCCGGCGGCGCAGGCCGGAGGGTTGCGGCGAGTCGGCGGGCTCGGGCTCGTCCGGGTCGTCGCCGTCCCCGGCGGGGGGGCCCGCCTCCGGGTCCAGGGCGGGGTAAAGCCAGAGATGGACCGGGTCGGGGGCATGGGTCGCCGGCGGCAGCTCCGAGATGCTGCCCGGCTGGCGCAGGGCCCGGCGCAACGCCCGCTCGGCAGCGGCCTCCCGCGCGGGCAGCGACTCCGGCGGCGGGCGCTGGGCGAGCACCGCCTCCAGCAGCCGGGCGTAGCGCCCCTGCAGCCCCGGCAGCCGGCGCAGGGTGCGGCGCACCAGGGTCTGGTTGGCGGCGAACCAGCCCTCGGGGACCAGCCGCGGCGCCTGCGAGGCGAGCGCCGCCAGCCACAGGTAGAGATCGCGGTTGAGTTCGCGCCGGGGCAGCACCGCCAGGGACGGCGGCAGCCGGAGCACGTCGCCGTCCCGCCAGGCCAGCTCGGCCTGGGTGCCGGTGCCCGCCAGGCGCTGCAGCAGGCTGCGCCGGCAGCCCAGGCTGCGCGGCGTGGCCGGCTCGATGCGCAGCGCCGGGTCGCCGCCCAGGGCACGGAACACGAGCCCCAGCGAGGGGCGCTCGCCGGCCAGCTCCACCCGGGCCCCCGGGTGGTCCCGGCGCGCCAGTACGGTGACCAGGCGGTGCCACTTGAGGCCGACCAGTTCCTCCATGGGGCGCCTCTACAGTTCTGCGGGCCGGACCACCCGGGGTGTGGCCGGCCCCTGCCGGGGCTGGCGGTCCACCGCCCGGGCAGCCTCGCCGGCGACCCAGTGCAGCAGCGGCCCACGGGGGTTGTCCCGCTGTACGTCGGCGCAGGCGCTCACGCATTCCAGGCACTGGGTGCAGGTGAACTTGGCGCGCTTCATGCCACGGGGCGGCAGGCGCATGGGGCAGGCCAGGTCGCAGGCGTTGCAGTCCCGGCAGTCACGGGCCCGGTGGGCATCGAAGCGCACCACCAGCCCCCGCGGGTTGCCCATCCAGATCAGGCTCTGGAACACGCCCACGGCGCAGCCGTATTTGCAGAAGAAATGCCGGGCCAGAACGAAGTCCACGGCGAAGACGGTGGTGGCCGCGGTCAGGAAAATGCCCTGCCAGCGCGGCAGTTCCAGGGCGGCCAGGCCGGTGTACACCTGGCTGGGGGTCACCAGGTAGGTGAGCAGGGTCAGGGCCCACAGGAAGGCCACGGCCAGGCAGGCGGTCGCGAAGGTGACCCGGCCGGCGGCGGCGCGCCCGCGGCCCTCGCCGCGCAGCCGCTCCCACACCGAGCGCCGCCCCAGGCAGCGCTGCATCAGGGCATCGAGCCCCTCCACCACCGAGAAGTGGGGGCAGAGCCAGCCGCAGTAGAGCCGGCCGTAACGCCACACCAGCCAGATGCCGGCGGCCAACAGGGCCATCCCGGGCAGGAACACCCGCAGCATCACCTGGGCGGCCAGGCCCATCGCGTCCGCCTGGGTGCCCGGGTCGACGCCCAGGGTCCAGTCCAGGCCGAGCAGGATGAAATGGCCCTGGTTCAGGTCAAGCCGGAAGATGTCCAGCACCGGCGCCAGCAGGAACAGCGTGAAGAAGGCGCTGCGGGTGAAGCGGCGGTAGTTCTGGGTATCCATGGACAGCTCCGGGGTGCGGCGCCGGGGCCGGGCCCCGGCGCCTGCGCCACTACAGAGGCTCGACGGTGGTGGCGTTGAGATCGCCTTCCGCCGGCGCTTTGCCGCCGACGAAGAAACTCGCCACGTAGCAGATCACCCCGACCAGGAACACGCCCCCAGCCACCAGCCGCATCCAGTAGAAGATGGCAATGCGGTCCTGGGACATCATGAAGGACATGGCCTGGGCGTCTTCCGGGATGCGCTGCAGCCAGATCTGCAGGATGCCGGCGCCGGTCAGGAACAGGGTGATGAACACCATGGACACGGTCATCAGCCAGAAGGACCACATCTCCAACTGCTGGGCCGCCTCCGGCGGCGCCTCCCGGCCCCGCAGCTTGGGCATGGCGTAGGAGATGATGGTCAGCACGATCAGCACGTAGGCCCCGTAGAAGGCCATGTGGCCGTGGGCGGCGGTGATCTGGCTGCCGTGGGTGTAGAAGTTCACCGGCGCCAGCGTGTGCAGGAAGCCCCACACGCCGGCCCCCAGAAAGGCCATCACCGCGGTGCCGAGCGCCCACAGGGTGGCCGCCTTGTTGGGGTGGTTGCGGCGCCGGCGGTTGACGATGTTGAAGGCGAACACCGTCATCATGAAAAACGGCAGCGGCTCCAGCGCCGAGAACACCGAGCCCACCCACAGCCAGTACCCCGGCGTGCCGATCCAGAAGTAGTGGTGGCCGGTGCCCAGGATGCCGGTGATCAGCGCCATGGCGATGATCACGTACAGCCACTTCTCGATCACCTCGCGGTCCACGCCGGTGAGCTTGATCAGCACGAACGCCAGGATGGCGCCCATGATCAGCTCCCAGACGCCCTCCACCCAGAGATGCACCACCCACCACCAGTAGTACTTGTCCAGGGTGATCTCGCTGGGGTTGTAGAAGCTGAACAGGAACAGCACCGCCAGGCCCAGCAGACCGGTGAGCAGCACCATGTTGACCACGGTCTTGCGGCCCTTCAGCACCGTCATGCCGACGTTGTAGAGAAAGCCCAGGGCCACCACGACGATGCCCACCTTGGTGATGGTGGGTTGTTCGAGGAATTCGCGGCCCATGGTGGGCAGCAATTCGTTGCCGGTCATTTCCGCCAGGGCCGCATAGGGCACGAACAGGTATCCCAGGATGGTCAGGGTGCCGGCCGCGGCGAACACCCAGAACAGCACCTTTGCCAGCAGCGGGCTGTGCAGCTCGCGCTCGGATTCCTCGGGCACCAGGTAGTAGGCGGCCCCCATGAAGCCGAACAGCAGCCAGACGATGAGCAGGTTGGTATGGACCATGCGGGCCACGTTGAAGGGGATTTCCGGGAACAGGAAATCGCCGATCACGTACTGGGTGCCCAGCACCAGGCCGAATACGATCTGGCCGACGAACAGGATGATGGCGAACACGAAATAGGGCTTCGCGACCGCCTGGGATTTGAATTTCATTGGGTTTTCCTCCTCAGCCTTCGATGTTCGGCGGCCAGTCGTTGTCGTCGATGCGCGAGGTGTAGATCAGGAACTCCGCGAGGTTCGAGATCTGCTCGTCGCTGAGATTGAACTGGGGCATCTGGCGCCGGCCCGGAGCCCGGGTGGGCTGGGCGTTCATCCAGGCCTTGAGGTAGGCGTGGAACTGGGCCTCGTTACCGCCACCGCGGCGGTCGAAGACATTGGCGAGTTCGGGCGCGAAATAGGCGCCCTCCCCCATCAGGGTGTGGCAGCCGATGCAGTTGTAGTTCTCCCAGACGTGCTTGCCCTTGACCACGGCCTCGGTCAGCGTGTCGCGGTTGTCCCTCTCGGGCAGCACCCGGGTGGTATCGAAGGTCAGCGCGAGGAACAGCAGGATGAAAAACGCGCTGCCCCCGTAGTAGATGTTGCGGGCCATGCCCTTGGTGAAGCGCTCCGCCATGGTGTCTTCCTCTGTCCGGCGCACGGGTTCCGGGTGTCCTGAGGCCCGGTGGCGGCTACTGTGTCGCCGGCGGCCGGCGCTGGGCCTTGATTACAATCAAGTAGTTTGAATACATGTTTAAGGACTGGGTTGGCGGTGCCACCCCGGGCCGCGGGCGGGCCCGGCACCAGGGCCCAGGGCCTCGACGTTTGGGACGCCGACACCCACGTTTCTCCGCAACGTGGGGCTACGGCGGGCAGGGCCGGCGCCGGGCGAACCCCCGGCGCCGTAACCATCCGCGTTCATCTGTGGCCGGCGAACGCGGCGGCGGATGCGCCCCGGGCGGGCCCGGGTGCCAGGGCTTGGCGCCTCGGCGGCTGGGAGGCCGACGCCGGAGCCGCAGGGAATACCCTGATTCAGCCGCGCAGGTTCAGGGCCTCGGCCAGGCGCAGCAGCCCCAGCAGCACGAAGCCGGTATGAACACAGATCACCGCCAGCAGCAGGCCGGCCCAGCCCGCGGGGGTGAAGCCGAACGCCAGCCAGGCGAGGAAGGCGACGCCGGCCACGGCGGCGCCGGCGGCGAGCGAGGTGAGCCACGACCGGCGCAGCCGTTCCAGCCCCGCGCCCGGGGAGGAGTGCCGGTGGCGCCGCCAGAGCAGCACCTGCACCGCGAAGCCGATCCCCGGCGCCAGCAGCAGGTTCACCAGGTACCAGGCCTCGCCCTTGATGGCGAGGCGGCGTTGCAGGCCCCGCTCAGCCGTCGTCGAAGACCGCACGAACCACCTCCATCAGAGCGTCCAGGGTGGTCGGATCGTCGCTCAGCGGCTGCACGATGCCCGCCTCACAGGCCCGCAGCGGCGCGACGCCGGCCGCCATCAGGCTGCCCGCATAGATCAGCAGCCGGGTGGAGGCGGCCTCCTCCAGCTCGTGCTCGGTCAGGGCGCGCAGGGAGCGGCCAAGCTGCACCAGGCGGCCGGCAAGCGCCTCGTCCACGCCGGCCTCGCGGGCCACCACCCGCGTCTCCGCCGCCTCGTCCGGATAGTCGAACTCCAGGGCCACGAAGCGTTGCCGGGTGCTCGGCTTGAGCCCCTTCATGAGATTCCGGTAGCCGGGGTTGTAGGACACCACCAGCATGAAGCCGGGCGCCGCCGAAACCAGCTCTCCAGTGGCGTCCAGCGGCAGCACCCGGCGGTGGTCCGCCAGGGGATGCAGCACCACGGTGGTGTCCTTGCGGGCCTCGATGATTTCGTCGAGATAGCAGATCGCGCCCTCCCGGACCGCCCGGGTGAGGGGGCCATCCTGCCAGAAGGTGCCATCGGCCCCGATCAGGTGGCGACCCACCAGGTCCGCGGCAGTCAGGTCATCGTGGCAGGCCACGGTGTACAGGGAGCGCCCCAGGCGCTCGGCCAGGTGCTCCACGAAGCGGGTCTTGCCGCAGCCGGTGGGCCCTTTCAGCAGCAGCGGCAGCCCCAGCCGGGCGGCCTGTTCCGCCAGCGGGATCTCGTCGGCCCGGGGCTGGTAGAAGACGCCGGCGGGAGCCGGCGCGGCGGCATGGGGCTGGGCCATGGAAACCTCCAACAGGACGGGGAGCCGTGCTGCCCGCCGGGCCGGGGGCCAGGGGTCGGGGAAGGCCGGCCCGCCAGGCCCAAGCGGGCATCACCGTTTCAGGCTAGCCGGCGCCCGGGAGCGTTGCCCTTGATTGCGATCAAGGGGGCGGGGGGTGCCGGCGCGATCACCGGCACCCCCCGCCCGGAGACGCCGGATGCGGCGCTGCGCGCCTTATCCGGCCTACGCCCTTCGCCGCGCCGCGAGGTTGGACCGACGCCCGCGTAGGCCGGATAAGCGCAGCGCATCCGGCGCGGGAGGTGTTGAGCCGCAGGCCTGCGGACCCGCCACGGTGCCGCTCAGCGCGCCGCCGCAAGGGCCTGATCGACGTCTTCCAGGATGTCGTCGACGTGCTCGATGCCCACCGACAGGCGCACCATATCGCGGGTGACGCCGGCGGTTTCCAGCTCCTCGTCGTTCAACTGGCGGTGGGTGGTGGTGGCCGGATGGCAGGCCAGGGACTTGGCGTCGCCGATATTCACCAGCCGGGTGACCAGTTTCAGCGCGTCGATGAACTTCACGCCGGCCTCCTGGCCGCCGTCGATGCCGAAGCTCAGGATGCCGGCGGCGCGCCCACCCATGTACTTCTCCGCCAGGGGGTAGTAGCGGCTGGTGGGCAGCCCGGCGTACTTCACCCACTTCACCTGGCGATGGCCTTCCAGGTGGCTCGCCACGGCCACGGCGTTCTCGCAGTGGCGGTCCATGCGCAACGCCAGGGTCTCGATGCCCTGCAGCAGCTGGAAGGCGTTGAACGGCGATAGGGCGGCACCCATGTTGCGCAGCGGCACCATGCGCGCCCGGCAGATGAACGCCCTCGGCCCCTCGGCCTCGGTGTACACCACCCCGTGATAGGACGGGTCGGGCTCCACCATCATGGGGAAGTTCTCGGGGTGCTCCGCCCAGGGGAAACGGCCGGAGTCCACGATCACGCCGCCGATGGTGGTGCCGTGGCCGCCCATGTACTTGGTCAGGGAGTGCACCACGATGTCGGCGCCGTGGTCGATGGGCCGCCACAGGTAGGGGGTCGGCACGGTGTTGTCCACAATCAGCGGCACGCCGGCGTCGTGGGCGATGTCCGCCAGGCGCTCGATGTCGACGATATTGCCGTTGGGGTTGCCCACCGTCTCGCAGAAGATGGCCCGGGTGCGGCCGTCGATGCGGGCGGCCAGGTCCACCGGATCGTCGGCGCTGGCGAAGCGGGCCGCCAGCCCCATCGCGGACAGCCCGTGGGCGAACAGGTTGTAGGTGCCGCCGTAGAGCTGGCTGGTGGTGACGATGTTGTCGCCGGCCCGGCAGATGGTCTGCAGGCTGTAGGCGATGGCCGCCATGCCGGAGGCCAGGGCCAGCCCGGCGACGCCCCCCTCCATCTCCGCCACCCGCTGCTCCAGCACCGCGCAGGTCGGGTTCATGATGCGGCTGTAGATGTTGCCCTCCACCTTCAGGTCGAACAGATCCGCCCCGTGCTGGGTGTCATCGAAGGCGTAGGAGGTAGTCTGGTAGATGGGCACCGCCACCGCGCGGGTGGTGGGCTCCGGGCTGTAGCCGCCGTGGATGGCCAGGGTTTCGAGCTTCACGTCAGTCTCCAGGGCTGGATGGGGAGGGACCGTACCGGGACCGGCGGGCCGCGGCCTTCGCCCGCGCGCCGGCGTGTGCCTGCCTGCGGGGACACCATGCGCAATCATACGTATCCCGCGCCTGCGTGCGGACCCCCGGCGCTGGCGGCGCCCGCCCGGTGGGACACGGTGCTGCCGGCTGCCGAGTGTAAGGTTCCGCCGCCCACACCGACCAACCGGGCAAGAGGCAACGGGATTGGGCACCCGTGCTTTTCCGGATGGGCCGCAAGCCGGACTGAGAGCTAGAGTCGGCACGGCCTGCAAGATGATCGTAACGGGACAGGACCTCAATCATATGAGCAAACGCAAGCTGTTGTTCGCCGGCCTGGTCGTGGCGCTGTTGGCCGCGTTCTTCCTCCTCGATCTCGGCCAGTACCTCAGCCTCGACTACCTGCGCGAGCGCAAGGAGGCGCTGCAGACGCTGGTGGACGCCAATCCATGGCTGGCGGGGGGCGCGTTCTTCGCGCTGTACGTCCTGGTGACCGGCCTGTCGCTGCCGGGGGCCGCGGTGATGACCCTGGCCGCCGGCGCGCTGTTCGGGCTGGTGACCGGCACGGTGCTGGTGTCGTTCGCCTCCACCATCGGCGCCACGCTCGCCTTCCTGGTGGCCCGGTTGCTGTTCCGGGACGCGGTGCAGCGGCGCTTCGGCGAGAGCCTCGCCAAGCTCAACCGGGGCGTGGAAAGGGACGGGGCGTTCTACCTGTTCGGACTGCGGCTGGTGCCGGCGTTCCCGTTCTTCGTCATCAACCTGGCCATGGCGCTGACCCCGATCCGCACCGCCACCTACTACTGGGTGAGCCAGGTCGGCATGCTGCCCGGCACCCTGGTGTACGTGAACGCCGGCACGCAGCTCGCGGAGGTGCGCGCCCTGGGGGACCTGCTCTCCGCCGACCTGATCCTGTCGTTCACCCTGCTGGGCATCTTCCCGCTGGTGGCGAAGAAGCTGCTGCAGTGGGTCAAGGCCCGCCGGGACCTGCCCAAGTCGGAACGGCCGCGCCACTTCGACCGGGACATCGTGGTGATCGGCGCCGGCTCCGGCGGCCTGGTGAGCGCCTACATCGGCGCCGCTGTGAAAGCGAGCGTGTCGCTCATCGAGAAGCACCGCATGGGCGGCGACTGCCTGAACACCGGCTGCGTGCCCTCCAAGGCGCTGCTGCGCTCGGCGAAGTTCGTCGCCCAGGCGCGCCGGGCCGAGGAATTCGGCATGAAGTCGGCCACCATTGAGTTCGACTTCGCCGACGTCATGGACCGGGTGCGCCGGGTCGTGGCCGAGGTGGCGCCCCACGACTCCGTAGAGCGTTACGAGGGGCTTGGCGTGGACGTCATCCAGGGCGAGGCGCACATCACCTCGCCCTACACCGTGCAGGTGAACGGCCGCACGCTTACCACCCGCAACATCGTCATCGCCGCCGGCGCCCGTCCCGCCGTCCCGCCCATACCGGGGCTTGAGGAGGCCGGCTACCTTACGTCCGACACCCTCTGGGACCTGCGCGAGCTGCCGCGGCGGCTGGTGGTGCTGGGCGGCGGGCCCATCGGCTCGGAGCTGACCCAGGCCTTCGCGCGGCTGGGCAGCCGGGTGACCCAGGTGGAGATGCTGCCGCGCATCCTGCCCCGGGAGGACGAAGAGTTCTCGGAGATGGTGCGCGCCCGGCTCACCGCCGAGGGAGTGGACGTGCGCACCGCCACCAAGGCCAAGGAGGTCCGGATCGGCGACGACGGCAGCCCGCGCCTGGTGGTGGAGCACGACGGCGAGAACTCCGAGATCGAGTTCGACCGGATCCTGGTGGCGGTGGGCCGGGTGGCCAACACCAGCGGCTACGGCCTGGAGGAACTGGGCATCCCGGTCACCGACCGGCGCACGGTGGAGGTGAACGAGTACCTGCAGACCCGCTACCCCAACATCTATGCGGTGGGCGATGTGGCCGGGCCCTACCAGTTCACCCATACCGCCGCCCACATGGCCTGGTTCGCCGCGGTGAACTCCCTGTTCGGGACGTTCAAGCGCTTCAAGGTGGACTACTCGGTGATTCCCTGGGCCACTTTCACCGATCCGGAGGTGGCCCGGGTGGGCTTGAACGAGCAGGAAGCGAAAGAGCAGGGCATCCGCTACGAGGTCACCACCTACGGCATCGATGACCTCGACCGGGCCATCACCGAGGGCGAGGCCCACGGCCTGGTCAAGGTGCTCACCGTGCCCGGCAAGGACCGCATCCTGGGCGTGACCATCGCCGGCGAGCACGCCGGCGACCTGATCGCCGAGTTCGTCGCCGCCATGAAGCACGGCCTGGGGCTCAACAAGATCCTCGGCACCATCCACATCTACCCCACCCTGGCGGAAGCCAACAAGTTCGCCGCCGGCGAGTGGAAACGGGCCCATGCGCCGGAGTGGGCGCTGCG
>CAZAQB010000093.1:0-13748 GCA_964487155.1 uncultured Ectothiorhodospiraceae bacterium | reverse complement strand
AACCCGCGGCGGCGGCATACCACCGTATCGTCGGATGCGCTTGCCTTATCCGGCCAACGCCCTTCGACCAGGCCCCGGCCCGCGGGCTCACGGATTCACCAGCGTGTGGCGCCAGGCGCCGTCCTCCCACCAGTAGCGGTCGCGGTCGTGGAGCCGGCCTTCGCGGCCGGCCCAGAACTCGATGAAATCCGGCTCCAGGCGGTAGCCGGTCCAGTGGGCCGGCCGGGGCACGGGCCGGTCCCGGTACTGCCGTTCCAGAGCCTCCACCCGGGCCTCCAGCTCCGCCCGGCTTGCCAGGGGCTGAGACTGCCGCGAGGCGGCACCGCCGAGCTGGCTGAGACGGGGCCGCGAGGCCCAGTAGGCATCCGCCTCCTCCGGGTCCACCAGGGAAACGCTGCCCTCCACCAGCACCTGCTCCACCAGGGGCTGCCAGTGGAAGCACATGGCGGCCCGGGGATTCTCCGCCAGCTGACGGCCCTTGCGGCTCAGGGCGTTGGTATAGAACACGAAGCCCTCGGCGCTCACCTGCTTGAGCAGCAGCACCCGCGCCGTGGGGCGGCCATCGTCGCCGCAGGTGGCCAGGGTGAACGCGGTGGGTTCGGGAATGTCGGTGCTCCGGGCCCGGTCCAGGAGGGCCTGAAACCGGGAAATGGCCTCAAAGTAGCGGTCCATGGGTGGGTCGATCCTGCTAACTTGGATACGGTTGGACTGCCCCGGGTCGGCATCGGGGGACGGGTTTCAGCAGCTTTCCTAGCCCAAAGATTTCATGAATTTGTCATGAATTTGTGCTGATATCGCGTAGGATATTGGTTTCACAAGGGACTTTTCGAAGGAGCGGCGTATCGGTGAGTACGGCCGACTGAGAAAAGATCCCTTGTGGGGCCAAGAGACAAGCGAGATCGGTGCAAATTTGTGAAATCTTCGGGCTAGGGCTCCACCTCCAGAACCAGGCCGTCCACCGACCGGACCCGGACGCGCTGCCCCGGCTCCAGGGACTGCTCGCAGCGGGCCTGCCAGGTCTCGCCGTGGATATGCACCCGGTAGCCCCGCTCGGTGGCGTCCAGCACCCGGGCCTCCGCCCCCACCAGCTCCGCGGCGCCGGAGACCACCGGCCGGCGATGGGCCCGCAGCGCCAGGCTGGCGGTCCCCATCAGCACGAACAGGCTGGCCAGGGCCACGCCCGCCACCAGCAGCATGGAGAGCTCGAAGCCGGGGGCGTCGGTGTCCAGCAACATGATGGAGCCGATCACGAAAGCGATCATGCCTCCCAGCCCCAGGGCCCCGAAGCTCGGCACGAAGGCCTCCCCCACCATGAAGATCGCGCCCAGCAGGATCAGGCCGAGCCCGGCGTAATTCACCGGCAGCGCCTGGAAGGCGAATAGCGCCAGCAGCAGGGCGATGCCGCCGATCACCCCCGGCACGATGGCGCCGGGATTGGCCAGTTCGAAGATCAGGCCGTAGATCCCCACCAGCATCAGCACATAGGCGACGTTGGGATTGGTGATCACCGCCAGCAGCTGGTGGCGCCAGTCCGGTGGCTGCCGGTGCAGCGTGGCCTCGGCGGTGTCCAGGGTCACCTGACCCGACTGTAGCTCGACCTGGCGGCCGTCCATCTGCTGCAACAGGTCCTGCAGGCCGGTGGCCACCAGGTCCGCCACGCCCTTCTCCACGGCCTCCGCCGCCGGCAGGCTGGCCGCCTGGCGCACGGCCATCTCGGCCCAGTCGGCGTTGCGGCCGCGCAGCTCCGCCAGCGAACGGATGTAGGCCACGGCGTCGTTCACCAGCTTGCGCTCCATGGCGGTCCCGCCCTGGGCCGGGGCACCGGTATCGCCGTCGCCCTCCGAGCCGCCGCCCTCGCTGTCCTCGCCGTCTTCGCCGTCCTCGGAGCCCGAGCCGCCCTCAGGCTGCGGCGAGGGGATGCCCGGCGGCCCACCGCCGCCGATCTGCACCGGCGTGGCCGCCCCCAGGTTGGTGCCGGGGGCCATGGCGGCGACGTGGGAGGCGTAGAGGATGTAGGTGCCGGCGCTGGCGGCCCGGGCACCACCGGGGGCAACGTAGGTGGCCACGGGGACGGGCGAGGCGATGATGGCCCGGATGATGTCGCGCATGGCGCTGTCAAGCCCGCCGGGGGTGTCCATGCGCAGCACCACCACCGCCGAGCCCCGCTCCGCCGCCGTCTCCAGGCCGGACTTTAGGTAGCCCGAGGTGGCCGGGCCGATGGGCCCCTCCACGTCCAGCACCAGGGCCTCGGCGGCGGCCCCTGCCGCAGGCCAGGCCAGGGCCAGCAGCATCAGCCGGAGCATCCGGCGCATCATGGCTGCGCTCCAGGTTTGAGTATCCGGTCCAGGATACGACGAAGGGGCCCCGTTGGGGGCCCCTTCCGGCACACCGGCACAGTCCGGAGACTAGGCCTCCAGGGCAGCGAACACCCGCCCCTGCACCTCGTCCAGGCTGCCGCGCCCATCCACCGCCACGTAACGGGGTGCCGCTGCGTCACCACTGGCGGCCCAGCGACTGTAGTACTCCACCAGGGGCCGGGTCTGGTCGTGGTAGACCTCCAGGCGCTTGCGCACGGTGGCTTCGTCGTCGTCGTCCCGCTGCACCAGGGGCTCACCGGTGTCGTCGTCGAGCCCCTCGCGCCGCGGCGGATTATGGGTCACGTGATACACTCGCCCCGAGCCTGGATGCACCCGCCGGCCAGCCATGCGCTCGACGATGTCCTCGTCGGGCACCTGCAGCTCCACCACGAAATCCAGCTTGATGCCCTCGTCCTTGAGGCCGTCGGCCTGGGCGATGGTGCGGGGGAAGCCGTCGAACAGGAAGCCGTTGGCGCAGTCCGGCTTGGCGATGCGCTCCTTCACCAGGCCCATGATAATGTCGTCGGAAACCAGCCCGCCGGAGTCCATCACCTTCTTGGCTTCCAACCCGAGGGGCGTTCCCTCCTTCACCGCGGCCCGCAGCATATCCCCGGTTGAGATCTGCGGAATGGAGAAACGCTCGCAGATCCCGGCGGCCTGGGTACCCTTTCCTGCCCCCGGGGGGCCCAATAGAATGATGCGCATGCCGGCTCTCTCCTCATATCGATGCTTTCTGAATTGTATGGTTCATCCCCGACGACGGCGGCCAACGGTGGCGGCCGTCCAGGCGCCCGCGGTGGAGCAATCTCCTTCACCAGGGAAGGACGAGCCCCGCGACAGGCGGGGTCCCGAGGAAACCGGTGGCCGAAGACCGGCCGGAGGGGGCAGCGCGCCGCGCATTGCGCTGCAGATCCTGACCGCCGGCGCACTGGTCGCCGGCAGCCTAGCACCGGCCCTGGCCGACTGCAACGAAGCCCCCGCGCCGGGGGTCACCTGGTATGCCTGTGACCTGGAAGGCGCCGATCTGGCCGGGGTCGACCTGCGGGGGGCCAGCCTCTACCGCAGCCGGCTGAACGGCGCCGACCTCTCCGGGACCTCACTGCGCGATGCCGATCTCAGTTCCGCCGAGCTGGAGGGGGCGGTGCTGGATGGCGCCGAGTTGCGCAACGCAAGCCTGGCATCCGCGAAGCTGGCGGGGGCATCGCTGCGGGGTGCCGATCTCCGCCGCGCCAGCCTGTCCAGGGCCGACCTCAGCGGCGCGGTGCTGGAGCGGGCGCGGGCCGGCGGCGCCAACCTGGCCGGCGCCCGCCTGGCGGACGCCCGGCTGGCGGGGGCGAGCCTGGCGGGGGCCAACCTGTCAGAGGTGACGGCCCCGGGGGCGGACTTCTCTGGCGCGGATCTCAGCGACGCCGAGCTGCGGCTTGCCAACCTGGAGGATGCGCGGCTGCAGGGGGCGACACTGGCGGGGGCGGATCTGCGGGGTGCGACGCTGTTCGGCGCCGACCTGCGCGAGGCGGATCTGCGAGGCGCCGACCTGCACCGGGCGGATCTCACCGACGTGCGGCTCGCCGGCGCGCTGCTGGGCAACGTCATCTGGACCGACCGGCGGCGCTGCCGGCCGGAATCCGTGGGCGAGTGTTTGTGAGGTTGGTGATTCGTTGATCCGTTGATCCGTTAATCGGGAGGCGCCGCCTGATCAACCAATCGACCAATTCACTGATTCACCGATCCACTGGGCCCACTCAGGCCGCAGGCGGCCGCACCGACGCCTCGATGTCCTCGCGGTTGTCCCGGGCCCGCTCCAGCACCCGCGCCACCGCCTGCTCCGAGATCGCCAGGCGCTCCATGAGCTCCGTGGGAAGCCGGCCGGGCTCCATGCCCGGTGGCGGCGCCAGCTGCTCGATGAGGTGGTTGCTGAGCAGCACCAGCAGCGGATAGGCCGCGTGGGGCCCTTCATAGTCCGGGTTGTGGTGCTGGGCGAGGGTGATCTCCAGTTCCTCGGGCAACTCCCAGCGGCGCATCAGCCAGGCGCCCAGGCGGGCGTGGCCCATGCCGACCACGTGGCGAGCCTCCCCCATGGACATCAGCCGCTGCTCCAGCGCCACTACCGGCACCCCCGGATGGGCGGCCGCCAGGCGATTCAGCATGGTGAACTCGGGACGGAACAGGTGCCCCAGCACCAGGATGCCGAAGTCGTGCAGCAGCCCGGCCAGGTAGGCGATTCCGGGGTTGGGACGCTGTTCCCGGGGCATGGCCTGGGCCAGGGAGCGGCACAGGCTGGCGGCCATGGCGGAGTGGCGCCAGAACGCCCGCAGCCCCAGGGGCCCGCCCTCGGGGTTGTTGAAGGTGCGCCCGGCCGCCAGGCCCAGGGCGATGTTCAGCACCAGGTCGAATCCCAGCACCCGGTGGATGGCGTCGGTGAGATCCTTGACCTCACCCCGGTAGCCGAAATAGGCGGAGCGCGCGTAGCGCAGGATCTGGGCGGACAGCGACGGATCCACAGCCACCAGTTCCGCCAGCCGGGCCGGCGTGGCGTTGGGGTCGTTGCGCAGCTCCAGCAGGGCTGACGCGACTCGGGGCAGGGCCGGCAGCGCATAGAGCCGCTCCAGGCAGTCCCGGGTGCGGGGGTCGGGCATGAATTCCGCCTCCCGCTGGGCGCGCCGGTCGGCGGCCTCCTCCACCGGGGCGCTGCAGGCGGCGGAGATGGCGGCCCGCTCGCAGTCGATGAACAGGCGACGAAAGCCGACGGCGTCCACCCGCAGCAGCAGGTCGTCCCGGCCCGCCGCCAGGAACACCTGCTTTGCCCGGTCCAGGTCCGCGTCCACCAGGGTCCGCAGTCCGTAGGCCGGCCCCAGGCTGGGCGTGGTGCGGGGGGTGCAGTCGGCGAACAGGCGACGGGCATCCGCCGGCGCTGCCAGCTCGACCTTCTCGCCCAGATGCGATTCCACCCGGCAGAAATCCAGCAGCCGGTCGCTGGGCAGCACCGCCAGCCGGTAGCCGGCCGGGCTCGTCAGCAGCACGCCGCGTGCCATGTGCTCCGGATCCACCCCGGCCAGCCGGGCGGCCCGCTGGATACGGGCCGTGGCGGGATGCGGCAACGCCTGGGAACTTACGCCCCGGGCATGGAGGTAGCGCTGGATTCGGTCAGGAATGGCCATGGTCTGTCTCGGGGGAGCCTCTGAATGCAAGGTAACGGGGACACTCCGGACAAACCACGATCCAGGTCACGGCTTGGGCAGGCCCTCTCGCAACGCCGGCGCCTGGAAGTGCTCCCGCACCTCGCCCTGGGGGTTGCCATCAGTATCGAAGCGACGCTCCACGAACGCCACGTGGCCGTCGTCGGCGACCGTCACGACAGTGGAGCTGCGGGTGCCATAGCCTTCGCTGACGATGAACATGGGGGCCAGGATGCGTTCCCAGGGCAGCGGCACGCCGGTGTCCGGCAGGGCCTCGTCGGCCGGCTGGCTGCGGTCCGCCAGCACCGCCAGCAGGTCGTCCGGCTGGGGCGGACTCCCTTGCAGGGCCGCCTCAAGCAGGGCCCGCCCGCGCCGCACCTTGGGCCAGGGCGCATCCAGGTCACCGTTGCTCATGCCGTGGATGCCCGGCTCCAGACCCAAGCGGGGCGCGACCCGGTTGGAGTGGAACCGCAGGCCGGACACCCCCAGGGTGATCAGGTTGTAGCCGTCGTAGCGGCCCGCATCCTGCTGCAGCCGCCGGGCGAAGGCCAGTTCGTCGGCGGCCTCCAAAAACCCCACCGGCAGCTCTCCCCGGGAGCGCTCCCCGGCGCCGGGCGGAGAGGGGTCACGGAAATTGGTGATGGCGGCGAGCCGGGCACGGCGGTCCACCGCCAGCCAGGTGCCGCCCGAGCGCAGATCGCGACCCGCGAGGATCGGCGGCTGCTCCCACCAGTGGGCCGGCGCGGTGGGGCGCCGGTGGAACTCGTCCCGGTTGGCCGCCAGTACCAGCGGATAGCCGGGGCAGCAACGGTAGGCGATGAGGATCAGGCACATGCGTCGCGGGGCCGGCCCGGCTCACCGGGGGCTGACGCGCCAGGCCGCGACGCGGCCAGAGAGGTCCTGGACGTAGACCCGGTCGCCGTCCACCACCGGCGGCACGGCGATGCGTGTCGACCCCACGCCAGCCCGCTGCAGCAGGCGGCCGTCCTCGGTGGACAGCCAGCTGAGGTGGCCGTCGGCCGCGCCCACCACCAGCCAGTCCCCCTGCAGGACCGGCGCCGTGGGCTCGGTGCCCTGCAGGGCCTGCTGGCGCCACACCGAGGCGCCGCTGAAGCGGTCCAGGCACCAGACGCTGCCCTCGGCGTCCACCAGGTAGACGAAGCTCGAATCCACCGCCAGGCCGGCCACCACTGACATCTCCCGGGCCCACTGGATGCGGCCGCTGCGCAGGGATACCGCCGCCGCGCGGCCCTGGTAGCTGGCGGCGAACACCTCGCCGCCATCCACCTGCGGATCGGCGTCGATGTCCACCATGCGCTCCAGCTCCGAGCGGCCGCTGGGCACGGCGATGGAGGCCTCCCAGGCCACGGTGCCGTCGCGCAGGTCAAGGGCCTCCAGGCGGCCGTTGTCGAAGCCCACCAGGACGCCGCCGGGAAGGAGCACCGGGGCGCTGTAGCCGCGCACCGACAGGCTGGGGACGTTGCGGTCGTAGAGCCAGCGGCGCTCGCCACTGTCCTGCTCCAGGGCGAACACCCGCCCGTCGTTGCTGCGCGCCACTACCAGCCCCTGGCCGATAGCCGCAGGCGCCAGCACCTCGCTGGTCAGACCGGAGGTCCAGCGGATGGAACCGTCCGCCGGATCCAGCGCCACCACCTCGCCGTCGCGAGTCCCCACCGCCAGCAGGCCCTCCCCTGCCGCCGGCCCGGCCCCCAGAGCCTGGTCCAGATCCACCTTCCAGCCGATTTCGCCGCGCTCCGGCGACAGGGACAGCAACTGGCCGTTGGCGCCCGCCGCCAGCAGCCGGTCGCCGAACCGGACCGGGCGCAGCCGGTGGTTGGGCAGACCCCCCGAGCCGACATCCCGGCGCCAGAGCCGCTCCACGGACAACTCGGGAGTGAGCTGGAGGTCGGCCGGCGGCGCCACCGCCTGCCGACCTCCCGGGCCGGCGCAGCCGGCCAGCAGGCCGCCGGCCAGAGCGGCCGCCACGACGGCGCGGCGGCGGATCACGAGGCCGGAAGCGCCGTGCCGGAGGTCAGGGTGTCCCGCTTCATGCGGATCACGTCCCGCCAGCTGGAGGGCAGGTCCGCCGCGGCCAGGGCCGCGTCGTAGGCCTCGACGGCGGCTGAGGCGTCCCCGCTGGCGGCCAGGGCGTCGCCGCGGAGCTCCTGGAAGGCGCCGCCGTAGGCGCCGTCGGGCACCGGCTCCAGCACACTGAGGGCACCGCCAGGGTCGTCGCGCGCCAGGCGCACCCGGGCCAGGTGCAGCCGCGCCAGACGCGTCAGGGGCTCGGTGGTGGCCTGCTGCCGGGCCCAGACCAGATCCTGCTCGGCCGCCTCCAGCTCGCCGGCCTCCGCGCGGCGGGCCGCCATGTCCAGGGACGCCAGCACCGGGTACGTGCTGGACCCGTGCTCGGTGCGCAGGCTCTCCAGCAGGGCGGCTGCCGCGGCCAGGTCACCGCTGTCCAGTTCCGCCTGGAATGCCTGATAGGCGGTTGCGGCGTCCTCCGCGGTGCGCTCCTGGTAGGCGCCCCACTGCTGCCAGCCCACCACCAGGGCGAGCGCCACCACCACGCCCAGCAGCACCGAGCGGCCGTTCTCCCGCCACCAGCGCTGCAGCGCCTCGACCTGCTCGCGTTCCGACTCGTGTAGCGCCACCGCCGATTCCTCGTCTTGGTTGTGTCGAATGGGCTAGCCCGGCTTCGCGCCGCAGCGCCTCAGGCCTGGTCCCGGTCCGCCGCCAGGAGCGCGTCCAGCCGCTCCACGGCGGCGGCGCGGCCGAGTCGCTCCTGGGGCGCCTCGGAGCGCAGGTCCTTGTACCCCACCTCGCCGCGGGCAAGCTCCGCCTCCCCCAGCACCAGGGCCACGCGGGCACCGCTGCGGTCCGCCCGGCGGAACTGGCTCTTGAACGAGCCGCCCCCGGCGTTGACCTCCAGGCGCAGGCCGGGCAGCGCGTCGCGCAGCTCCTCGCCCAGCTGCAGGGCGGGGGCGGCGGCCGCCTCGCCGGCCACCACCATGCAGGCATGGGGCGCCGGCGCCTCCGGCGCCAGGCCGGACTCCTCCAGCAGCGAGGCGAGGCGCTCCACGCCGGCGGCGAAACCGATGGCCGGCGTCGGCCGGCCGCCGATCTGCTCCACCAGTCCGTCGTATCGGCCGCCGGCCAGCACCGTGCCCTGGGCGCCCAGCCGGTCGGTGATCCACTCGAACACCGTGCGGCCGTAGTAGTCGAGGCCCCGCACCAGGCGCGGATTTACCTCGGCGCGGACGCCGGCGCCGGCCAGCACCTCCTGCACCGCCTCGAAGTGCTCCCGGGACTCCGAATCCAGGTGGTCCAGCAGCCGCGGCGCCTCGGTCAGCAGATCCTGCAGGGCCGGGTTCTTGCTGTCCAGGATGCGCAGGGGGTTGGTGTCCAGCCGCCGCAGGCTGTCCTCGTCCAGAGCCTCGCGGTGGGCGCAGAGGTAGTCCACCAGCAGCTGGCGGTGGGCCTGGCGGGCCTCGGCGGTCCCCAGCGAGTTGATCTCCAGGCGCACGTCGGACAGGCCCAGCCGGCGCAGCACCCGGGCCGTCATCAGGATCATCTCGGCGTCGATGTCCGGCCCCGGCAGCCCGAACACCTCTGCCCCCACCTGGTGGAACTGCCGGTAGCGGCCCTTCTGGGGCCGTTCGTGGCGGAACATGGGACCGGCATACCAGAGCCGGGGCTGGGCGCCGTGCAGCAGGCCGTGCTCGATGCAGGCGCGCACGCAGCCGGCGGTGGCCTCGGGCCGCAGGGTCAGGCTGTCGCCGTTGCGGTCCTGGAAAGTGTACATCTCCTTCTCGACGATGTCGGTGACCTCGCCGATGGAGCGGGCGAACAGCTCGGTGCGCTCCAGCAGGGGCAGGCGGATTTCCCGGTAGCCGTAGCCCTCCAGCACGTCCCGGAAGGTGCCTTCCACCCGGCGCCAAAGCGGCGCGGCGGCGGGCAGCACGTCGGCGAAGCCGCGCACGCTGCGAATGCCGCGACTCATGGCCGTCGCCTCCGGCCCACCCGCCGCCTCACCGGCTGCGCTCCTGGCCCAGCGTCAGCCTTGCCACCTTGCCGCGGGTGTGGTCCTGCAGCGGCAGCTGATCCCCGCGGTAGCGCAGTTCCGCCACCGCGGCGTCGCCGATCACCACGCTGATGGGGGGCACGCCGGAGACCGTCCGCCGGCTGCCGCCGGACAGCAACCCGTAGATCAGCCGCTCTCCCCGGGCATCCACCACCTCCACCCAGGAGGGGCCGGCCAGGCGCAACTCCAGGGGCTGGGTCGCCAGCGGCGAACTGCGCAGCGGTTCGGCGGCGGGCAGCGGTGATCGGGCACCAGCAGGCTCCGGGTCCTCGCCGGACGCTGTTGGAGCGGTTTCGGACGCCACGGAGGGACTTGCTGCCGGGGCCTCGACCTCCGCCGAGGGCTCATCCGATGCGGGCTCGGAGCCGGAAGCATCGGTCGCAGACCCCCTCTCCGTGGTGGTCCGGTCGCCGGCGTCCGACGCCGGTGCCTGCGCCGCGGCGGGTGGGGCGGTTGCCGCGGAGGCCCCCGGGATCCTTGGGTCAACGTCGGTGGCCGCCGGCCGCGGCGACTCCACCCGGCCGGTGGACGTCCGGGCGCCGGCTGACGGCAATGGGTCACTGATCACCGGGACGCCGGCTGACGGCGACACCGGCTCCGGCGGCGACGTGGCCGCCGCCTCGGGGCTGGCCGCGGTGGACGGCTCGGAACCACCTGCCGGGGCGCCGGACGGGGATTCGGCGGTGGCGTTTCCGGCGCCGGCGTCGGATCCCTCCGATACCGCCTGGCCGGCCGCCGCCGGCGGCCCGCCCGCTGACTCGTAGGACTCCAGCTGCTGACGGTACCAGAGGGTCGAACCGATCACTCCCGCTGCCAGCAGGACCAGCATGGCGCCGGGGAACCAGCTGCCCCGGCGGGAACCCGCCAGCCCGCCGATGCGGGCCTGGAGCGGCCGCCTCTCGCCCTCCAGGCCGTCGCCGTCGAGTGCCTCCAGCACGCTCTCCTCGGGCAGTTCCATGAAGCGGGCGTAGGCGCGGTAATAGCCGCGGGCAAAGGTGGCCGGCGGGAGCTCGTCCCAGGCGTCGCGTTCCACCGCTGAGACGGTGCGCTGATCCAGATGCAGGCCGGCGGCCACGTCCGCGGCGGACATGCCCCGGCGCTCCCGGGCCCGCCGCAGCTGGGCGCCCGCACGCCGGCCGGCTCCTTCCCCGGCGGACTCCCTCAACAGGCGGACATCACTGACGGCCATCTTTTTCCCAGTCGAGCAGGCTCCGGGTCTGGGGCGACTCCGGATACTTGGATTTCAACACCAGGCTGTAGCTGGCCGCCTCGTCAGAATTCCCGAGGGCGGTCTCGATGCGCACCCCCAGCCACAGCGAGGCCGGCGTCTGTCCCGCCGCCACCTCGAGGTAGCGCTGGTAGAAGCCCCGGGCGGAGAGGTATTCGCCGTTGGCGTAGCGCAGTTCCGCCATGTTGAGCAGCGCCGGCGCGAAGCGCCCGTTGGTCTGCAGGGCGGAGAGGAAGAAGTCCTCTGCCTTGAGAAGCTCGCCGGCCTGGCGGCTGCAAAGACCGGCGTTGGTCAGTGCCAGCGCCGGGCGATCATACACCGGGTTGGCGGCGGCGGTCTGGAACTGCTCCAGGGCCTCGTCCAGGCGGCCCTCGCCGCACAGGAACCGGCCGAAATTGTTGCGCGCCTCGGAGTTGTCCGGCTCCAGGGCGATGGCCCGGCGGTAGCGCTGCTCCGCCCGCCGGGGCTCGTTCATGCGCTCGTAGACCAGTGCCATGGACATGTGGGCGTCGGCGTAGCGCGAATCCTGCTCCAGGGCCTTGCGCAGCTTCACCATGGCCTGGCTGAGATTGCCCTGGCGCAGGTAGTAGACCCCCAGCTGGGTGTTGGTGCGGGCGGCTTCCTCGGCGGCGGTGGTACCTCCCCGCCCGGTGGCGGCGCAGCCGGCCAGCAGCGCCAGGGCCAGCAACGGGACCAGCAGCCGGGCCATCACGGTGCGGTCCCGGCGGCCGGCCGGCGCCGATCCAGCACGTTGCCCACCAGCTGGCCGCAGGCACCGTCGATATCCGCCCCCCGGGTGCGGCGCACCGTGACCGTATAGCGCTGCTGGCGCAGCAGCTCCGCGAAGCGCTCGATACGCCCGGCCGGGGAGCAGCGCAAGTCCCCGGCGCCGGGGAAGGGATTGAATGGAATCAGGTTGATCTTGGACGGGATGTCACGCAGCAGCCGGCCCAGGGCCCGGGCCTGGGCGTCGCTGTCGTTGACGCCGTCCAGCATCACGTATTCCCAGGTGATGTTGCGGTGCGGACTGCGCTGCACGTACCCGGCGCAGGCGTCCAGCAGCCGGGCCAGGGGGTACTTGCGGTTGATAGGCACCAGCCGGTCGCGCAGGGCGTCGTCAGGGGCGTGCAGGGACACAGCCAGACTGATGTCGCTTACCCGGGCCAGCCGGCGCAGAGCCGGCACCAGGCCGGAGGTGCTCAGGGTGACCCGGCGGCGGGACAGGCCGTAGGCGTCCGGATCCACCATCAGCCGGGTGGCCTGGACCACGCTGCGGAAGTTGGCGAGCGGCTCGCCCATGCCCATCAGCACCACGTTGGTCACCCGCCGCCCCTGCCCCTCCGCGTCCAGGGCGTCCATCGCCAGGCGCAGCTGACCGACGATCTCCGCGGCCGAGAGGTTGCGGTTGAACCCCTGGCGGCCGGTGGAGCAGAAGGCGCAGTCGAGGGCGCAGCCGACCTGTGAGGAGATGCACAGCGTGCCCCGGTCGGCCTCCGGGATGTAGACGGTCTCCACGGCATTGCCGCCGTCCACCGCCAGCAGCCACTTGCGGGTGCCGTCGCGACTGCGCCGGTCGAACACCACCGGGGGCAGGTCCAGGGCGGTGGCGTCCCGCAGCCGCGCGCGAAGGCCCTTGCCGAGGTCGGTCATGGCGTCGAAGTCGGCCACACCCCGCTGGTGCAGCCACTTCAGCAGCTGGGTGGCCCGGAAGGGTCGTTCCCCGATGCCCTCCAGGTACTGGCGCAGGGCTTCCCGATCGAGCCCCAGCAGGTTGACCCGATCCGATGCTGCCCGGGTGAGGCCCTCAGGGCCGGCTGTGGATCTCATCGTCGCGGAAGAAGAACGCGATCTCCGTGCGCGCGGTCTCCGGAGCGTCGGAACCGTGGACGGCGTTGGCCTCGATGCTCTCGGCAAGATCGTGGCGGATGGTGCCGGCAGCGGCCTCGGCCGGGTTGGTGGCGCCCATGATCTCGCGGTTCTTGCGGATGGCGTCCTCCCCCTCCAGCACCTGCAGCATCACCGGCCCGGAGATCATGTAGCTCACCAGGTCGTTGAAAAAGGGGCGTTCCCGGTGCACCGCGTAGAAGCCCTCGGCCTGCTCGCGGCTCAGCCGGGTGAGGCGCGAGGCCACCAGTTTGAGGCCGGCCTTCTCGAAGCGGCCGACGATCTCGCCGATGCGGTTGGCGGCAACGGCATCGGGCTTGACGATGGAAAAGGTGCGTTCCAGGGCCATCGGTGAAGATTCCCTCTGCAATCAGGTTGGTGGCTCGGAGAGTGTGGGATCGGGGCCGCGTCCTGCGGCTCCCCGGGGCTGCCGGGTCGCAGCGCAACGCAGTCTACCGTGGGGCGGGGTTACCGGCAAACGGGGCGCCGCGGGGCGCCGGGGCGCGCCCCGCGGCAATGGGTCAGACGGCGAAGCTCTCGCCGCAGCCGCACTGCTCCTTGACGTTGGGATTGCGGAATGTCAGGCGCTCGTTGAGCCCTTCCCGCACGAAGTCCACCTCCATGCCCTCCAGGAAAGGCAGGCTCTGGCGGTCCACCACCACGGTGAGATCCTCCACCTGGAACGCCTGGTCATCGGCCCCCACCGCCTCGGCCACGCCCACCGTATACGAAAAGCCGGAACAGCCGGAGGTGCGCACCCCCAGACGCAGGCCAACTGCCTGCTCCTGGCCCTGCAGCCGCCGGCGCACATGTTCCACGGCCCGGGGAGTCAGCTGGATGTTCATGTTTGTCCTCCTGAATTGGATGCGCTGGATGGCGGGGCCTGCCCCGTCTGTCCAGATGCCAGTCATTCTAACCCGAAGATTTCATGAATTTGTGCTGATATCGCGTAGGATATTCGTTTGACAAGGGACTTTTCGAAGGAGCGGCGTATCGGTGAGTACGGCCGACTGAGAAAA
>CAZAQB010000092.1:0-13757 GCA_964487155.1 uncultured Ectothiorhodospiraceae bacterium | reverse complement strand
CGGGATCTGCAGTTCCGGCACAAGCAGTTCTTCCTGGGCAAGAGCCTGGACGGCGGCTGCCCCATGGGCCCGTGGATCATCACCGCCGACGAGATCCCCGACCCCCACGACCTGGCGCTCAGCTGCACTGTGAACGGGGTGGTCAAGCAACAGGGGCACACTTCCGACCAGATCTTCCGCATCCCCCGGGTGATCGAGGACATCTCCCTCCCCCAGACCCTTGAGCCGGGCGACATCATCGCCACCGGCACGCCCGAGGGTGTCGGTTTCGCGCGCCGGCCGCCGGAGTTTCTGGCGCCGGGCGACGTCGTGGAATGCACCGTGGAGCGGGTCGGTACGCTCCGCAATCGCATCGTCCACGGCTGACTGTTGGCACCCGGCGGCCGGCGGGGCCGCCGCCATGCCCGCCATCCCCGACGGAGCCACGCCGATGAATCCCCTGGCCCGAATAAAGAACCTGCTGCGCCGTCGCGGCGCTGAACCCGAGATTGACGCCTACGCCGACCCTGAGGCCGCCCGGGCTGGGAGCGGCATCCCCCGCAAGGCTCTCCTCGGCCTGCTGGTGCTGGTGCTGCTCGCGGCCTGGGGCGTGGGCTTCTACTGGAGCCGCACCCCGGACCTGTTCAATCCGGTGGAGGCCGCGCGCGCCCGCTCCGGTGAGGACGTGCAGCCGGACCAGGTGCCAGGCTACGCGACCACGGCGACGCTCATCGAAGTGATGGAAACGCTGCTGGAGAAACCGGGCGGCTACCTGAGCAATGACGTGCTGCCGCCGTCGGTGTTCCTCGACAACATGCCCAACTGGGAATTCGGAGTGCTGGTGCAGGCCCGGGATCTGGCCCGCTCACTGCGCAATGACATGAGCCGATCCCGCTCCCAGTCCACCGAGGACCCCGACCTGGCGGTGGCGGACCCCCAGTTCAGCTTCAACAGCGAATCCTGGCTGTTTCCGCCTACCGAGCGCGAGTACCGCAAGGGCATCGCCGCGCTGGAGTCCTACCTGGGCCGGCTGGCCGACCCGGCCAATCAGAACACTCAATTCTATGCCCGGGCGGACAACCTGGCCGACTGGCTGGACCTGGTGAACAAGCGCATGGGCAGCCTGTCCCAACGGCTGAGCGCCAGTGTTGACGAAGTGCGCCTGAACATCGATCTGGCCGGCGAACCCCAGGGACGGCAGGCCACGGCGAACAGCGGCGAGGTCTACACCCAGACTCCGTGGCTTGAGATCGACGACGTGTTCTTCGAGGCCCGGGGTTCCACCTGGGCCATCGTGCATTTCCTGAAGGCCGTGGAGAGCGATTTCCGTGAGGTGCTGGAAGACAAGAACGCCCTGATCAGCCTGCAACAGATCATCCGCGAACTGGAGCAGTCCCAGCGCCCCCTGTGGAGCCCTCTGGTGCTGAACGGCAGCGGCTTCGGGATCTTCGCCAACCACTCACTGATCATGGCTTCCTACATCGCCCGGGCCAACGCCGCCCTCATCGACCTGCGCAAGCTGCTGGCCGATGGGTGAGCGGCGGACCGGCGCCGCGAAACTGGGGCCGCAGATGAACGCAGATTCACTCAGATATGCGGGAAGGCCCCGAGGCCAAATAGAACCGTAGGGGAACTTGCTGCATCAGCCCGCCTTTGACAGGCTGATGCGGACAGCATCGCTCACCGCCTTGCCGGCCGCCCCTGGCTCTCTCATCCAGTTCATCCGTGTTCATCTGCGGCCGATTCATGCGGCCCCTGCGAACGCCCGGCGCTCGAACGGCGTGGCACCGGTGTGCCCAGCCGGGGATGGCGCACCGGCAGCTCCACCAGCCGGTTGTCCAGGGTCACTTCAGTGGGGAAACCGTGGTCGAACACCACCAGCGATCCCACCGGGATCGGATTCCACTGCTCGTTGGTGGTCAGCGGGCGGGTGGCGATCACCGTGACGACGTCCTGCGGGGTGGTGAGCTGGGAGAAGTCCACCTGCATCTCCGCGTCCAGCAGGGCCGCCTCGCCGAACGGCGCGCAGCGGGTCAGCCAGTGGAGCTGGGTGCTGCAGAAAGCGTACAGGTGCCGGCCGTCGCTCATCAGCATATTGAAGCTGCCGAGGGAGTGGAGTTCACGGGTCAGCGTGGCAACGAAGCGCCACAGGGTGCCGGGTCTTGCGGGGCGCCGGGCGAAACGTTGCCGCAGCCGGTCCAGCAGCCAGCAGAAGGCGTACTCGCTGTCGGTGGTGCCGTAGGGGTGATAGTGGGCCAGGGGATACTTCTTGATGCCCGTCAGGCGGCCGTTGTGGGCGAAGGTCCACGGCCGGCCCCAGAGCTCCCGCTGAAACGGGTGAGTGTTCTCCAGCGCCACTCTGCCGTGAGTCGCCTTGCGGATGTGGCAGAGCACCGCGCAACTCTTGATGGAGTAGCGCTGGATCAGCCGGGCGATCTCCGAGTCCACGCTGGATCGGGGGTCGTGGAACATGCGGCAGCCCCGGTCCTCGTAGAAGGCAATGCCCCAGCCGTCGCGGTGCGGCCCGGTGCGCCCGCCGCGCTGCATCAGCCCGGTAAAGCTGAAGCAGATATCGGTGGGCGTGTTGGCGCTCATGCCGAGCAGTTCACACACGAGCCGACCTCCGCCGTTTCCGGTTCACGAGCCGCCGCCGCCGCGTCGCCGGGGCGCAAGCACACGCGCCTCCTGAGGCTCCACCGGCAGGCCCGCCAGCAGCCGGCTCAGATCCCGGAGCATGCCCGCAGTTGCACCCCAGATGAAGTAGTGTCTATACGGTATTGAATGCAATAGGTATCTACGCCCCCTTGCCGCGTGCTCCATGGGCCGATGGTTGGCTGGGTCCAGGGCGAACGCGAGGGGCACCTCGAACACCTCGGCCACCTCGAACGGGTCCGCACGGAACACCGCGCCGGTGGCCACCAGCCCGGCCAGCGGCGTGATCACGAAGCCGGTGCCGGTGCGGTAGCGGGGCAGGGTCGCCAGCACCTCCACCTGGGAGGGCGCGAGGCCGATTTCCTCCTCCGCCTCGCGCAGGGCGGCCGCCCGGGCGCAGGCATCCCCCGCTTCGATGCGGCCGCCCGGGAAGCTGATCTGTCCGGCGTGCAGGCGCAGATGGTCGGTGCGCCGGGTGAGTACCACGCGCAACCCGTCCGGGCGCTCCACCAAAGGGACCAGCACCGCCGCCGGCACCAGCGGTTCGCCACCCAACTCGTCGGTGCATCGATTCTGCCAGCCACCGTGGCGCAGCCGCTCGACAACGGTCTGCGGGTCCGTTGCCGGAACTCCATTCGACTCGCTCATGGCGCCAGTATATCTACCGCTGGTCGGGTCCTGCCTGCCCCATAGCGGAAACGTCTTTGGACCCCTCACAATTTGCGGCTACCGATGATAGTCTTTCGATTGTGGCGGGAAGCCAAATCACCAGCGAGTGGCAACCCGTTGAAATCCTGGGACTGCGAGTCGAGCGGAACGACGTGATGACTTGGCGGGTTGTATTTCTGCTACTGTTGCTGGGCTCCACCCTGGGGGTGCCGGCAACCGCCCGTGCCGGCGACCTGTTGGACCTCCACGGCGAGGATTCGCCCTTCCGCAACCGCCTCGAGCTGGTGCGCCACCTCACTGACCGCCTCAATCTTCGCTTCGGCATCGCTTCCGGCCACGCGCACCACCAGCACCTCCGGGGCCAGCCCCTGGTATCGGAATCCTGGGCCGAGGAGTTCTCCGCCAGCGCCCTCGTTGACTGGTCGTTCAGTCCCTGGGGGCTGCGCTTGACCGGCGGTGCACTCTACGGGGTCGACAGCAGCTACCGTGACGTGGAAGCGTCCGACTCCGCCCGGCCCCGCGAGCGCATGCTGGAGGAGCAGCAGAGCGTCTCCCCGTACTTCGGGCTGGGCCTCAGCAACGAGTTCGGCAGTGAGGGCCGGTTCGGGCTGCAGCTGGACCTCGGCCTGGCGTTCGAGGCGCTACCGGCGGGTGACGCCGGAGAAACCACGGACGGCCCGGCAAATGCCTCCGGCACCCTGGATGGACGCCTGGGCAGCTTCTTCGAAGGCATGAGCTACACGCCCGTGCTCTCCGCCGGTTTCCGCTACCGCTTCTGAGAGGGTGTTTACAAAACAACCCCCTCGACCTGCGCCACCGATAACCCCACCGGCCGACGGTCGAAGCCCGCCGTAGGGCAGGTTGCGAAGAAACGTGCCATTGGGCGGTGGCACAGCCCGCCAAGCCTGGGTCAGCCAGGAGGCTGGACCCTGAACAGGGTGGCCTTTGATACCCCGACCCCCACGTTTCTTCGCAACGTGGGGCTACGGCGGGCCTGCCCAAGGCCGTGCCGAGACCCAGAGCACCGGCGGGGCAGCGCCTCGTAGGCGGACGCCGGACCATGAGGCCCCGGTTTTTTTGTAAACACCCTCTGAGAGAGCCGGTGCCAATCGGGTCCGCCGAGGCTGCCGGCAGCGGGTCGATCCGATTTGACGGATATTCCACGCACGGCGTCTGCTGGCATCCTCACCGCCAACATGCATACTTGGTGGATTGCGTCACAACTCTGTCATGACCGCCTGCGAGGACGCTTTGCAGCGCACGCACCACAACCCGTCATCCATCATGCCCCCTGCCGAGGCCCAGGCATCGCTGCGCAGTGCCGGCCCGCTGGTGCTGGGAGTCCTTGATCGCTGGAAGCTGTCCGATACCGAGCGGGCCGCCCTGCTGGGGCTGGCCCCGCACCGCCTGGAGGCCCACCGCCGGGGCGAACCCCTGCCGTGCGACGAGCAGTGCCTGCAACGGGCCGTTCTGCTTCTGGAAATCGATGGGCTGCTGCGGCGCCTGCATCCCGAGTCCGAGCAGCACCAGCGACTCTGGCTCACCACACCCAGCGATGCCTTCGGCGGCCAGCCCCCCCTTGCCGTGACCGAGCGCCATGGCTACCAGGGCCTGCAGGCCCTGCGCGGGCTGCTGCTGCACCAGTTCTGCAGCTGAGGCACCCGCGCGTTCGAGCCCCCTGCGCCTGTTTGCTTATCTGTGTTCATCCGGGGTCTGACCTTCGGCCACCAGATCTCCGCTGGCCGTGCCGGGCTCTGCCAACTCCAGTGCCGTCTCCGGCAGCTCCAGGACACGGCCGTTGAAGCTCACTGTGTAGCGCGTTTCGCCGGGCTGCTCCGTGTGCACTTCCAGCACCTTCCCCTCCGATCCGAGTGGGGCCACGATTTCTCCGGCTACAGCCAGGTGGCGGGTGCAGCGCACCCGGTCCCGCCGGTCGAAGCGCGTCGGTACCCAGGGGTCCGCCGCCGGCTGGAGTTCCTCAGCTCGGCAGCCCACCCGGCGGCCGTCGGCGGGGAAATGCACCGTATAGATCACCTGATCCTGCAGGAACAGGCCGCGGTCCACCACATAACCCACGCTGCCCCGGCGCACCAGCAGCGCGCCGGTTGGCTCGCCGGGAAAGGTGCCGTCGTTGCGGATGGGGCGGCGCACGCGGACTGCCGCGCCGTACTCGAAGTGCACTTCGTCGGCCTCAACCATCATGATCGGTCTCCACCCTTCGCCGGCCGCCGAACTGCAGGGGCTGCTCTGCCGACGGCGCGGCCGCCCGGTTGATGAGGTCGGCGGCACCGATCTGGCCCGAGGCCACCTCGCGGTAGGCCTGCTGCAGCAGGCCGGCGCCGAAGGCGGGTTCCCTCTGGTCGGGATCCGCTACCCCGGCCTGGCGCAGCAGGTCGTGGAAGCGGCGCAGAATGTGCAGCCGCCGGCTGCGCACCAGCTCCGGGTCGTAGGCCACGCCGTAGTGCTCCAGGATGGCCTCGGCGCTCTCCGGCTCCGCGTCGTGCAGATTGCTGTTTTCAGCCATGGGTCAGTCCTCCACCCGGGCGCCCGCCACATCGGGCCCATCCGCCGCCGCCGGCATCAGGGCGCCGGCCAGGGCCAGCAGCTCCGCCGGTTGCGGCGTGCGCTTGTGACGGACCACGAAGCGGCGCAGCAGGGTCAGGGTGTCCCGGATGCGCTGGGGGTCCAGCTCCACGCCCAGGGCGCGGAACGCCCGCACCAGCGCCCGGGGCCCGCTGTGCTTGCCCAGCACCATGCTGTGGCGGCGGCCCAGGTCCGCCGGGTCCACCCCCTGGTAGTTGGCCGGGTCCTTGATCAGCCCGTCCACGTGAATCCCCGCCTCGTGGGTGAAGACCCCTTCCCCCACCAGGCTCTTGTGCCAGGACAGCGGGCGGCCCGAGGCCGCAGCCACCAGCTGGCTCAGCGCCGGCAGGGCGGCGCTGCGCACGCCGGTGTCGATGCCGTGCAGCCGGCGCAGGCCCATCACCACTTCCTCCAGGGCGGCGTTGCCGGCGCGCTCGCCGAGCCCGTTCACCGTGGTGTTCAGGTGGGTGGCGCCGGAGACCGCGGCCGCCAGGGTGTTGGCCGTGGCGAGCCCCAGGTCGTCATGGGCGTGCATCTCCAGTTCCAGGTCGCAGCCGGCACGCAGCCGGCGGAACAACTCCGCCACGCCGAAGGGCTCCATGACGCCCACGGTGTCGGCGATGCGCAGGCGCCTGGCGCCGGCGGCCTGGGCGACCTCCGCCACCCGCAGCAGAAAATCGGGGTCGGCCCGGGAGGCGTCCTCGCCGCCGACTCCGACCTCCAGGCCCAGCTCCCGGGCCGCCGCCACGTGGCGCCCGATGCAGTCAAGCACCCAGCGGCGGTCCCGGCCCAGCTTGCGGCGAATCATCTGCTCGGACACCGGGATGGACAGGTCCACCATGGCGACGCCGAGCCCGCCACAGACCGCCAGGTCGTCGGCGCGCATGCGGCTCCACACCAGCAGCCGTGCCCGCAGGCCCAGGGCCGCTACCGCCCCGATCTCGTCGCATTCCTCCGGGCCCATGGCGGGGATGCCCACCTCCAGCTCCTCGACGCCGGCGGCGTCCAGCGCCCGGGCGATGGCCAGGCGCTCGTCAAGACTGAAGGCGACGCCGGCGGACTGCTCGCCGTCGCGCAGCGTGGTGTCGTCGATCACCAGGGGAGTGGTCATGGCGTCACCCGAAGGCCGGCGCGAAGGCCGCCGCCGGGTCCGCCACCGGGCCGTCCGCACCCCAGTAGGGCGAGAGCGCCCGCAGCCGTTCCACGATGGCCGGCAGGGTCGCCACCACGTGATCCACTTCATCCTGACGGCTGTGGCGGGACAACGAGAAGCGCACGCTGCCGTGGGCGGCGGTGTACGGGATGTCCATGGCGCGCATCACGTGCGATGGCTCCAGGGAGCCGGAGGTGCAGGCCGAGCCGCTGGAGGCGGCGATGCCTTCCCTGTTCAGCAGCAGCAGGATGGCCTCGCCTTCGATGTACTCAAAGGCGATGTTGCAGGTGTTGGGCAGGCGGTTGTCCGGGTCGCCGGTGACGAAGCAGTGGTCCACCGCCGCCAGCAGGCCCTGCTCCAGGCGGTCGCGCAGCAGCGCCATGGCCCGGCTGTCCGCCGCCATGTGCTCCTTGGCCAGGCCAGCCGCCGTACCCAGCCCGACGATGCCAGGGGTGTTCTCGGTGCCGGCGCGCCGGCCCCGCTCCTGGTGGCCGCCCCGCAACAGCGCCCGGAACCGTCCGCCCCGGCGCAGGTAGAGGGCGCCCGTGCCCTTGGGGCCGTGCAGCTTGTGGCCGGACAGGGACAACATGTCGATGCTGCTGTCGGCCAGGTTGATGGGGATCTTGCCCACCGCCTGGACGGCGTCGGTGTGGAACAGCACGCCGGTCGCGCGGGCCATCTCTGCCATTTCCAGCACTGGAAACAGTGTCCCGGTCTCATTGTTGGCCCACATGACGCTAACCACCGCCACCCGCTCGGAGAGCAGGGCCCGGTACTGGTCCAGATCGAGGCGTCCGCGTCCGTCCACTCCCATTCGGTGGATCGTGTAGCCGTCTTTCTCAAGAGCCTCGCAGACACTGAGCACGGCCGGGTGCTCCACGGCGGTGGTGATGATCTCGCGGCGCTCTGGGAAGGCACGCACCGCCGAGAGCAGCGCCGTGGAGTCGGCCTCGGTGCCGCCGGAGGTGAACACGATCTCGCTGGCGTGGGACGCCCCCAGCAGCGCCTGGAGCTGCTCCCGCGCCTGGGCGATGGCGCCGGCCACACCCTGGCCGAAGGCGTGCATGGAGGACGGGTTGCCGAACTGCTCGGTGAAGTACGGCAGCATGGACTCGACGACCCGGGGATCGCAGCGGGTGGTGGCGTTGTTGTCCAGATAGACCGGCTCCACGGGTCAGCCCTCCATGCCGGCGGCCAGGGGAGCGGCCTCCACGGTGCGCAGCCGCACGAAACCGCCCAGGCGTTCCATGAGCCGCTGCTGCAGGGCGCTCAGGGTGCTGCTTGCCAGGTGGCAGCCGGTGCAGGCCCCCAGCAGGCGCACGAACACGGTTGCGTCGTCCACGTCCACCAGCTCCAGGTCACCGCCGTCGCGTTGCACCATTGGGCGCATCTCGGCAATCACCGTCTCGATGGCCCGCACCCGCTGCAGCTGGCTCATGGCCGGCGCCGCGCTGGCGGCAGTCTGCACCGGGACCGGTTGCGGTGCCTCGGGGGCAGCAGCGTTCAGGCTCAGAAGCAGATCCTCGATGGCCTCGTGGCAGCAGCCGCAGCTGCCGCCGGCCTTGGTGTAGTTGGTGACGTCCTGAAGAGTACGCAGCCCGTGATCGCGCACCACCTCCTCCACCAGGCCGGCGTGGATGCCGAAGCACTTGCACACCAGGGCCCCCTCGTCCTCGTCGTGGCTGTCGGCAGCCTCGCCACGAAAGTTGGCGATGGCGGCGTGCAGCGCCTCCCGGCCCATCACCGAGCAGTGCATTTTTTCCGGTGGCAGGCCGTCCAGGTAGTCGGCGATGTCCTGGTTGGTGACCGCCCGGGCCTGTTCCAGGGTCATGCCCTTGACGATCTCGGTGAGCGCCGAGGACGAGGCGATGGCCGAGCCGCAGCCGAAGGTCTGGAAGCCGGCGTCCAGGATGGTGTCGCTGTCGGCATCCACTTTCAGCATCAGCCGCAGGGCGTCGCCGCAGGAGATCGACCCGACGTCGCCCACGGCGTTCGCGTCGGAGAGTTCTCCGGCGTTGCGAGGGTTGAAGAAGTGCTCCTTGACCTTCTCGGTGTAATCCCACATGACGGTGATCCTCCGGCCTGGCTGTTCGGTGTCGGTTCCCGGGGGGTTCCGGTTTCCTGGAATCAGCTCAGCAAACTCCGTGCCACGCCAAGGGAATCCGGTAAGCTGTTGTGCTGATAACTGTTTCTTGCGCTCCGGAAGGTACCGCGGAGTCGCTTGTCGTGCAGAGGTGCGCTGCTTGTCGGGGTTGCGACAGGGGGTCGATGTCGGGCCGAGGGGCTGCTGCTCGTGCCGGTCGGCGGTGGATATGGAACCCGCGCAAAGAGCGGCGCCGCCGTGGCGGATGCGCTGCGCTTATCCAGCCTACGGGCCCGTGGTGTCCTGGCGCGCCCGCGCCGCATCCGGAATCTTCGGCTGGGCGACTGACGCTCAGCCCTCCTCCCAGCCCCGGCCGACCATGGCCCGAAACCGCTCCAGGCGCGCGCTCTCGGGATCCAGGTGGCGGGCGATCCAGCGCGGCGGCCGTGGACCGCACAGCAGTGCCCGGGTCTCCGCCAGCAGCCCGCAGATGCTGCTGCCGGGATCGACCCGCAGGGGCTGGATTCCGTCGGCCAGCAGCTGGCGCACAGCGCTGGGACCCACGGCCTGGCAGTAGACCCCGGCACAACCGGCGAGCTCGCCGAGCTTGGCCTGGAGTTTGTCCTCGTTGCCGTCCTGGGCCGGCGAGCCGAACTGGGCCACCCCCACCAGCCGGCTGCCCGCGGCATCGATCCGGTAGATCACCAGCTGGGTGGCGGAACCGAAATGCTGGTCCACGGTGCGCCGGTCCCCACTGGCGAAGGCCAGCCGGATCGCCCCCGGCTGAGTATCCGCAGGGCTCTCAACCGCGTGCATGCTGCGGATCTTGGCCATGGCGGCGATCCTCCCGGTCGGCGGTTTCAAAGATGGAGCGGTAGGGCGGGGTTTCCCCCGCCGGATCCGCGCCCAGGAGATTGGCCAGCTCGAACAGCGTCTCCCGGCTGCCGCGATAGCCGATGCGGCAGCGCAGGTGCGCGCCCAGCTGATCGTGCACCGGGAAGCCTGCCCGCAACACTGGCAGATCCAGGCGCCGGGCAGCCCCGGCCAGGTGGGAGTTCCCCACCAGCAGCCGGGCCCCGGCCTGGCGCGCCCGGTCCTCCAGGTCTTCCAGATCGCCGACCTTGATGTCAGTGCCAGGGAGATCCTGAAGAGCCGGGCTGCGTACCGTGCTCACAGTGCCGCACAGGTCCGCCCCCAGACTGCCCAGCAGGGCACTCCAGGCGGTGAGCATATCCGGCTCCCCGGCCATCGCCACCGGCGCGCCGGACAGCATGAAATGGGTGTCCACCATGGCGTCCTCGAGCTGGGCGCGCTGGCGTTCCAGCCGGCCCGGTACCGGGCAGCCGCTGATCTCGGTGAGGGCCATCATCAGGGCATCGACGGGCCCGAGGCCCATGAGCCCAGGGAGGCGATAGTCCGGCACCCCGGTGCGGGCATGCAGGCAGTCGGCCACCGGGTGCAGGGAGTCGCCCACCACCAGGGTGGCTGCCGAGTCCCCCAGGCGGGCCAGCTCCGCCACGGGCGTGCCATCGACGGTCAGGGGCGTGAAATCCCGGTCGGTAAGGGCGCCGTCCAGGGACGCGGACAGATCCGGCACCAGCACCGGCTCCAGCCCGAAGGCCTCCACCATCTCCCGCAGGTGCTCCAGATCCCCTGGTGTCAGGTCGGCGCCGGCCAGCACGTTCACCCGCAGCGGCTCGCGCCCCGGACAGCTGCCCGCCTCGGAGGCCCAGGGCACCAGGGCCTCGATGATCGACTCCAGGGCGATGGCGAAGCCCGTCTCCAGGGAACCGGAGTAGTCCGGCGCCGATACCGGCACCACCGCGGTAGCCGAGTGCTGCGGGAATTCGGCGCGGAACTCGCGCACCACCCGCTTCACGTCCGCGCCTTCGGTCTCCGCCAGCGAAGTGGTCAGCACCCCCACCACCGCGGGCTTCAACCTGGAGCAGATGGTGTCCAGGGCCTCACGGAGATTGCCGTCGGCGCCCATGACCGCCGCCACCTGATCCATGGCGGAGGTCTGCAGGGGGATGGGCTCGCGGAAGTGGCGCACCAGGAATACCTTGGCGAAGGCAGTGCAGCCCTGGGCGCCATGCAGCAGCGGCATGCAGTCCCGCATGCCCAGGAAGGCCAGCGCGGCACCGAGGGTCTGGCTGGCCTTGAGGGGGTTTACCGCCAGGGCCTTGCCCCGGGGCAGCAGCTCAGCCATGAACCGCCTCCTTGCGCCGCCACGGCGCCGGCTGGCGCACCTGCGCCCAGACCGGGCAGTCCAGGGTGCGCACCAGCTCCCTTGCGAGGTTCACCATGCCGGCGTAGCCGGCATAGCCGTATTCCCGCTCCTGGTTGATGTCCAGGAACGGAATGCGCGCCTTGAGCGCGGTGTACATGTTGCGGCCACCGGCGATCAGCAGATCGGCGCGGTGGGCGGCAACGGTGTCCAGCAGCTGACGGGGCCCGCCGGCGTCGAGCATGTCGGCATCCTCCCCCATCAGTTCGCGCACCCGATCCTTGTCCGACTCGGTGGACTTGCGGGTGCCGGTGGCCAACACTTCCACGCCCAGATCCTGCAGTGCCGAGACCACCGACCAGGACTTCACGCCGCCGGTGTAGAGCACCGCCCGGCGGCCCTGCAGCCGTTCGCGCCAGGGGCGCAGGGTCTCCCGGATGGCGGCTTCCTCGCGGGCGATGAGCGCCTCGGTGCGCCGGGACAGGTCGTCGTCCCCCAGCAGCCGGGCGAAGCTGCGCAGCGCCTCGGAGGTGTCCCGGATGCCATAGAAGCTGCCCTCGAACCAGGGCGTGCCGTAGCGCTCCTCCAGGCCCCGGACCACGTTCAGCATGGCCTGGGAGCAGACCAGCATGTTGGCCCTGGAGCGGTGCATGGTCTGCACCTGTCTGAAGCGGGCATCACCGGAGAGACTGCACAGCAGCCGCAGGCCCAGTTCGTCCAGCAGCGGCAGCACCTGCCAGAGCTCGCCGGCGATGTTGTACTCCCCCACCAGGCAGACGTCGTGGACGCGCACACCGCGCCGCCGGGCGGCGGCCGGTACCGGCTCCGGATCCCGGCCACCCACCACGTGGCGCACCATGGCCTCCCCTGCGATGCGGTTGCCCAGGTTCTTGCTGCCGTAGAAGCCGGCGCCGTCCACCGGCACCACCGGCAGGCCCAGGCTCTCCGCGGCGGCCCGGCAGGCGGCCTCCATGTCATCGCCGATCAGCGCGGTGACGCAGGTGGCATAGACGAACACGGCGGCCGGCCGGTAACGCTCCACTGCCTGGCGGATGCCGTGGAACAGCCGCTCCTCGCCGCGGCCCATGATGACGTCCTGCTCGGTGAGATCGGTGGTCATGCCGATGCGGTACAGGGACGGGCCGCTGGAGCGGGAGCCGCGGCTTTCCCAGGAGTTGCCGGCACAGGCCGCCGGGCCGTGGACCACATGGGCCACATCGGCGATGGGCAGCAGCGCGATCTGGGCGCCGTCGAAGGTGCAGCCTCCGGCGGCCGCCCCTGGCGTGGGCCGCGGACAGCCGCCCTTGGGCTTGGTGTGGTTGTGTTCGCAGGCCGGCTCGTTCTGCAGCTCGGCGAGATCGCGCGGTTTCATGTACCGTTCCCTGCCCCGTGGCCCATTGGACCCAGGAGTCACTGCAGGGGGCGTGCCATCCGGTTCGGATTGGAAATTCAGGGCATTGAAGCAGGTTTCACTGTCGGTTTCACGACATTGGCCCGGCGCCCGTGTGAGCGAAGCGACGCCGGCGGGGCCGGCTCAACGCCTGGCCGTCGAGAACAGGCGCTGGCCCAGGCGCTCGGAACCCAGCGCCAGGCCGATGCCGAGCACCGCCACCACGCTCTGATAGACCGGCAACACCACAAACACGATGCCGCTCTGCGGATTGACGTTGACCAGCAGGGCATCCACCAGGATCTGAATGCCGCCGAAAGTGATGACCGCGGTGGTGATGAACAGGGTCACGGCGCCGGGCAGCTCCCAGCTGGATAGCCAGGCAGCGCCCGCCAGGGTGATGAACGGAATGGCTGACCAGGCCAGGAAGGCCAGGGCCATCGGGTACCAGCCCAGTGTGTCCGGGTTCCCTCGATACACCATGAGGTAGGCATTGGCGAGCAGGCCAACAGCCACGAGCAGGTAGACCATGCGCTGGAACGATCGAGCCAAGGAGGTTCCCTTTCCGAGTGGTTTTCCGTTGCAGACGCCCTGACCATACCGCCCGCCGGCGGACACTTCCAGAGGCCGGCGGGCCGCCGTCACCGGCCTCGTTGCGTAAGCTACCGCGGAGCCGGCTCCCGCCGGGTTCAATCTCCGCGGAAGCCCTCCGCCCCCTCGCGGATGCTGCGGAAGGTGCCTTCCACCAGCCGTTCCCCTTCCCCGCCCAGCGCGTACATGGAGGTCATGAACTGCACGGCGTTCTGGGCCGGCCCCGCGAACCCCCAGGAGCAGCGCCGGAAGCTGCAGCTGTCCAGGGTGATGGGCATGATGCCGGCGAACACGAGCCGGCAGTCCTCGAAGGTGACGCCGACGAACTGGTTGCCGTCGAGCAGCACCTCCTGGTCGCTGAAGGTCTGGTTTTCAAAACGCATGCTCTCTCCCGATTTCGAGGCTGTTTACCAATTTAAGGAGGCGCTGA
>CAZAQB010000091.1:0-13778 GCA_964487155.1 uncultured Ectothiorhodospiraceae bacterium | reverse complement strand
TCTCCACCGGCTCCAGGGCCTGATGGATGCGCCGGGCCTCGTCCATCATCTGGGCGTCCACATGCAGCCGGCCGGCGGTGTCCACCAGCAGCACGTCATGAAAACCGGTGCGGGCCTGCTCCAGGGCCCGGCGCCCGGCGGCCACCGGGTCGTCAGAGGTCTTCGTCGGCGCACAGTCCACCCCCACCTGCTCGGCGAGGCGCTGCAGTTGGTCGATGGCAGCGGGGCGGTAGACGTCGAGGCTGACCACCAGCACCTTCTTGCGCTGGCGCTCCCGCAGCCAGCGCGCCATCTTGGCGACGCTGGTGGTCTTGCCGGAGCCCTGCAGCCCCGCCACCATCACCACCGCCGGGGGCCGGGCGCTCAGGTCCAGGGCGTCGTTGCTCTCGCCCATGGTGCGCACCAGCTCGTCACGCACCACCTTGATGAAGGCCTGGCCGGGGGTGAGGCTCTTCATCACCTCCTCGCCCAGGGCCCGGCTGCGCAGGTGCTCGACCAACTCCTTGACCACCGGCAGGGCGACGTCGGCCTCCAGCAACGCCATGCGCACGTCCCGCAGGGTGTCGCGGATGTTGTCCTCGGTCAGCCGGCCGGTGCCCCGCAGGCGCCGGGAAATGCTCTCCAGACGATCGCTAAGACTCGCGAACATGATCCACCATGGGCATTGTCGGAGCGCGCAGTATAACTAATGCCCGGGGCCCACCGGCAGCGGTCGCCCCTGGCGTTGCGCTTCTTTCGCCCGCGGCAACTGTGCGATGATCCGGGCGATACGACCCGCCGCATGCGCCACCGGATGACTCAGCTGCTCCTCACCCTGATTGCAACGGGCCTGTACCTGGCTGCCGCCGCGCTGCTGGGACTGCGCCTGGCACGCCGGCTGCCGCTGGAGCGTGGCCGCCGGCTTGGGCTCGGCGTCGGAGCGGTGGCTGTGCTGGCGCACGCCGTGGTCCTCTACCAGGTGCTGGTGGGGCCCTATGGGCTCGATCTCGGCATCTTCAACGCCGCCTCCCTGATCACCTGGCTGATGGCTTTCCTGCTGCTGATCGCCGCGACCCGCCAGCCGGTGGAGAACCTGGGCGTCATCATCCTGCCCATCACCGGCCTGGCGGCGCTCGGCCCGCCTGCCCTGGGCGCGACAGTGCGCGAGTCGGCACCCCTCGGCCAGGCCGTCGATGCCCACATCCTGCTGTCGGTGGTGGCCTACAGCATCCTCAGCATGGGGGCCGTGCAGGCGCTGCTGCTGGCCGTGCAGGACCACCATCTGCGCCACCGCCAGCCCGGCGGCTTCATCCGCATCCTGCCGCCCCTGCAGACCATGGAGGCGCTGCTGTTCCAGATGCTCTGGGTGGGCTTCATCAGCCTCACTCTGGCCCTGGCCAGCGGCGTGATCTTCCTTGAGGACATCTTCGCCCAGCATCTGGTGCACAAGACGGTTCTGTCACTGGTGGCCTGGGTGGTGTTCGGGATACTGCTGCTGGGGCGCTGGCGCTGGGGCTGGCGGGGGCCCACGGCCATCCGCTGGACCCTGGGCGGCTTCGTGATGCTGATGCTGGCGTACTTCGGCAGCAAGTTCGTCCTGGAGCTGGTACTGGGCCGCTGACCGCCGGCGGGCAGGCGGGCCGCCTTCGGCCCCCTTCCCTCGCGCGGGCCACGGGAGGGACCACCGCCCTTTGAACGACCTGCCGCTATACGTCCATTTCGGGCTGCTGGGCCTGCTGCTGGTGGCCTCCGGGTTCTTCTCCAGCTCGGAGACGGCCCTCATGACCCTGAATCGCTACCGGCTGCGCCACCTGGCGGGTTCCGGCCACCGGGGCGCCCGCCTGGCCGAGCGGCTGCTGCAGCGCCCGGACCGGCTCATCGGCGTCATCCTGCTGGGCAACAACTTCGTCAACGTGGCGGCCTCGTCCCTGGCCACGCTCATCGCCCTGCGGCTGGGGGGCGAGAGCGCCGTCGCGGTGGCCGCGGGGCTGCTCACCCTGGTCATCCTGATCTTCTCGGAGGTGGCCCCCAAGACCTTCGCCGCCCTCTACCCGGAGCGCCTGGCGTTCCCGGTCTCCTACCTGTTGCTGCCCATGCTCTACGCGTTCTACCCGCTGGTGTGGAGCGTCAACATCCTGGCCAACGGGCTGCTGCGGCTCACCGGCATCGACGTGCGCGACACCGGCACGGCAAGCCTCAGCCGGGAAGAACTGCGCACCGTGGTGAACGAGGCCGGCGCCATGATCCCCCGGCGCCACCAGAAAATGCTGCTCAATATCCTGGACCTGGAGAAGGCCACGGTGGAGGACATCATGGTGCCCCGCAACGAGGTGGTGGGCATCGACCTGCAGGACGACTGGGACGAGATCCTGCAGCGGCTGACCGGTTCGCAGTACACGCGGATCCCCGTCTACCGGGACAGCATCGACGATGTGGTGGGCATCCTCCACATGCGCCGGGTCACCGCTTCGCTGATGGCTGGCAAACTCGACCGGGAACAGCTGGAGGGCATGGTGCAGCCCCCCTACTTCATCCCCGAGGGCACGCCGCTGAACGTGCAGCTGCTGAACTTCCAGGCCAAGCGCCGGCGCATCGGCCTGGTGGTGGACGAGTACGGCGACATCAAGGGCCTGGCGACGCTAGAGGACATCCTGGAGGAGATCGTCGGCGAGTTCACCACCGACCCCGGCGCCGCAATCCAGGACGTCCACCCCCAGGAGGACGGCAGCTTCATGGTGGAGGGCAGCGCCAGTGTCCGGGAGCTGAACCGAATGCTGCACTGGAACCTGCCCACCGACGGCCCCAAAACTCTCAACGGTCTGATCCTGGAGCACCTGGAAACCATCCCGGAGTCGGGCGTCAGCCTGCTGCTGAACGACTACCCCGTGACCATCGTTCACACCCAGGGGAATCGGGTAAGAATGGCAAAGGTGATGCCGCGGAGAAGGCGCAGATCATAGGCCCGGGAGGGTTGCCTGCGGGGCGAAGCGCGCAAGGCACCCCGCGGGGGCGTCATCGTGGTGACCGTCTTTTGGCTACTTGTCTCCGGCGAGAAAAGTAGCTCACCGTGCGGGCGCGAGAACCCGCGCCAATGGCTGGGCGCAGGCGCGAGCGGAAGGGCAGCCCCCGCGCCCCAGGGACGCCGCCGAGTTAACCGATCAACCAATTAACAGATCAACCAGATGGTGGATTGCGCTGCGCTCTATCCAGCCTACGGGAAAACCCTTCGCGGCACAGCGCGCGGCAGGGCCGTACCGCCTGGGCTAGCCTGGGAACATCGAAACTGAAACCGAGCCCGATGCCATGAACGAGCGCCCCGTCATCCTGGTCACACGCCGCCTGCCGCCCAACGTGGAGGCGCGGCTGGAGCGGGACTACCAGCCGCTGTTCAATCCCGAGGACCGCCGCTACGGCACCGACGAGTTGCTGGCGAAGGCCGCGGAGGCAGACGCGGTGCTGGCCTGCCACACCGAGGACTTCTCCGCCCCGGTCATCGAGCGGCTGCCGGCCCGGGTGCGTATCCTGGCCAACTTCTCGGTGGGGGTGGACCACGTGGATCTGGATGCCGCCAGGCAGAAAGGGCTGGTGGTGACCAACACCCCGGACGTGCTGGCGGACGCCACCGCCGAGATCACCATGCTGGCGCTGCTGGGCGCCGCCCGGCGGGCCTCGGAGGGCGAGCGGCTGGTGCGCAGCGGCGGCTGGAACACCTGGAGCCCCACCTTCATGCTGGGCACCCAGGTCACCGGCAAGCGCATCGGCATCGTGGGCATGGGCCGGGTGGGCCGGGTTACAGCCCGCCGGGCCCGCGGCTTCGACATGGAGGTGCACTACCACAACCGCCGGCGCCTCCCGGCCGACCAGGAACAGCGCGCCCACTTCCACGAGGATCTGGAGGCCATGCTGCCGCTGTGCGACTTCCTGGCCCTGCACTGCCCGGCCTCTAAGGACACCCACCACCTGATCAACGCCGGGCGGCTGGCCATGCTGCCGGATGGGGCCGTTCTGGTGAACGCCGCCCGGGGCAACGTGGTGGACGAGGATGCGCTGATCGACGCACTGCGGTCAGGCCGGCTGGCGGCGGCGGGGCTGGATGTCTACCAGAACGAGCCGAACATCGATCCGCGCTTCGCGGAGCTTCCGAACACTTTCCTGCTGCCTCATCTGGGCAGCGCCACCCGGGAGACCCGGGACGCCATGGGCTACCGGGCCCTGGACAACCTGGATGCGTTCTTCGCCGGAGGGGAGCCGGGGGATCGGGTGGCGTGAGCGGGCTGGGCGCGGCGCGGCTACGCCGCGCCGCCTGGCCCCGTCAGGAGGATCCGTCGGACTTGCCGCTTCCCTTCTCGGTGAACAGCTCCCGCCAGAAGTCGTAGGTGGCCAGCACAATGACCCCCGCCGTCAGGATGATCAGGTCGGGCTCCGGCACGAAGATGGGCACCACGATGGCGAATGCGATCAGCCCCAGCAGGGCGACGATGGCGAGCACTTTCTCGATCATCCGAATTCCTCCTCGGTGAGGCGGCGCACCAGGGCGCGCGCGGTGCGCAGCAGCCGCGCGTCCTGCCCCGGCGCGCCCACCAGCTGCACCCCCACCGGCAAGTCGTTGGGGCCGGTGAGCAGCGGCAGGGTGACGGCGGGCAGGCCGCAGAACGTCCACAGGCTGCAGAAGATGGGGTCGCCGGTGCTGGTGAGCCCCACGGGGGCCTCTCCGGGGGCCGCCGGCGTAACGATGGCGTCAAAGCGCTTGAAGACAGGTTGCAGGGCGTCGCGGAGCACGCCCCGCATGTCGCGGGCCGCCAGGTAGTCGGGCGCCTTCATGGCCCGGCCGTCGGCCACCAGCTCGCGCAGCTTGCCGCTGACCTGCTCCGGGGCCCGGTCCACGTAGTGGCCGAGATTGCGGGCCATCTCGGCGGCCATGATCGCGCCCAGCCAGCCGGGGGCCCGGCCGAAGGCCTCGGGCAGATCCACCGGGTCGATGTTCTCTCCCAGGGCGTCCTCCAGTTCGCCGAAGGCCTCCTGGGTGGCCACCTCGGCCCGCTCCCAGAACGCAGTGCGCACCAGGGCCAGGGCCGGCGCCACGGGTGGGGGCTCCATCATGGTGGCGGTGAGGGGACCCGGGCTCGGGATGGCGTCGGGATCACGCCCGTCGGGGCCCATGAGCACCTCGGCCAGGGCCGCATCCTCGACATTGCGGGCGAAGATGCCCACCTGGTCCAGGCTGGGGGCCAGGGTCAGCACCCCCTGGCGGGAGATGGCCCCGAAGCTTGGCTTGAACCCGACCACGCCGCAGAACGACGCCGGCCGGATCACCGAGCCGTTGGTCTGGCTGCCCACCGCCAGCGGCACCATGCCCGCGGCCACAGCGGCGGCAGAACCGCTGGAGGATCCCCCCGGGGTGCGCTCCGGGTCGTGGGGGTTGCGGGTCTTGCCGGGGTGGTAGTAGGCGAGCTCGGCGGTCACGGTCTTGCCCAGAATCACCGCCCCGGCGTCGCGCAGCCGGCGGGCCACGGTGGACTCCTCCGGGGGCCGGGTGCCCGCGTCAAGCGGCGTGCCGTTGCCGGTGGGCATGCCGGCCACGTCGATGATGTCCTTCACCCCCACGGGCACGCCGTGCAGAGGCCCCAGCGGCAGCCCCGCCCGCCGACGCCGGTCGCGTTCGCCGGCTTCGGCCAGGGCCCGCTCCCGGTCCAGGTACTCCCAGGCCTGGATGCGCTCTTCGTGGGCGTCGATGTGCGCCAGACACGCGCCCACCAGCTCGCTGGACGTGAGCGCCCCCTCGGCGATGCGCGAGGCAGCGTCCCGGGCCGACAGGGCGATGGGGTCGGCGCCCTCTACTCTCTTAGCCGCCATAGACCAGATTCGGAAGCCAGAACACGATGTTCGGGAAGTTGTAGAGCACGATCATCGCCATGAACACCATGGCCAGGAACGGCATGCAGCCCCTGAATATCTCCGTGAGCTGGACATGCGGCGGCGCAATGCCCTTGAGATAGTAGGCCGACATGGCCATCGGCGGCGTCAGGAACGAGGTCTGCAGGTTGAGCGCCACCAGGATGCCGAAGAACAGCGGATCGACCCCGAAATGGGGCAGCAGCGGCAGGAAGATAGGCACGAAGATGATGATGATCTCCGACCACTCCAGGGGCCAGCCCAGCAGGAAGATGATCAGCTGCGCCGTGAGCAGGAAGGTCAGCGGCGAGATGTCCAGCCCGGTGACGAACTCGGTGATCAGGTGCTCGCCCCCGAGGTAGGAGAACACCGAGGAGAACGTCCAGGAGCCGACGAACAGCCAGCACACCATGGCGGTCGTCTTCATGGTCAGGTACACGGCCTCGCGCAGCCGCTGCCAGGTCAGCGCCCGGTAGGCGGCAGCCAGGCCCAGACCGCCCAGGGCGCCGGCCGAGGCCGCCTCGGTGGGGGTGGCGAGACCGAACAGTATGGAGCCCAGCACTGCCATGATCAGTACTGCCAGAGGCAGGAAGGAGGACGCGATCATCAACAGCAGCCTGGACATCGGCACGTCGCCTACGTCCTCCTTGGTGGGCTTGGGCGCTATCGAGGGCTGCAGCCAGGCCCGGCCGATCACGTAGGTGAGATACAGCCCCGCGAGCAGGAAGCCCGGCAGCAAGGCCCCCGCGTAGAGGCGCACGATGGACACCCCCGAGGCCGCCGCGTAGACGATCAGCATGATGGACGGCGGAATCAGGATCCCCAGAGTGCCGCCGGCACAGATGACGCCGGAGGAGAAGCTGGTGCCGTAGCGGGCCTTGAGCATGGCCGGGAAGGCCAGCAGCCCCATCAGGGTCACCACGGCGCCGACGATGCCGGTGGCGGTGGCGAACAGGGCGCAGGTGATCAGCGCCGCCACGGCCATGGCGCCGGGCAGCCGCCGGGCAGCGATGTACAGGGTGGAGAACAGCCGGTCGACGATGTTGGCCCGCTCCACGATGTAGCCCATGAACAGGAACAGGGGCACCGCGGTGAGCACCTCGTTCGCCATCACCGAGTAGGTCTGGTTGACGAACAGGTCGAATATCCGGTTGTTGAAGAAGCCGCTGACCCAGGGTTCCCAGAGCTCCCAGCCGGTGACGCCGTCCTCCACGGCCCGCTCGTAGTCGCGCCACATGCGGCTCGGCTGGAAGTAGGCGTAGTAGCCGAAGGCGATGCCCAGGGCCATGAGCGTGAAAGCGATGGGGAATCCCAGGAAGATGATCAGGATGAACACCGCCAGCATGACGATGGCGAGAACCGGATCGCTCATGGCTGGCGCTCTCCGCGGATGTAGTCTTCCGGCTGGTCGCTGGCGCGGGCCGCGACCCGCTTCTTGAGTTGGTCTTCAAGCTCCTCGGCGTCTTCCTCGTGGCCCATCCACTCGCCGGTGCGGATGCACAGGATGCAGCGGCACACCTGGGCGATGCCCTGGAACAACAGCAGCACCCCCGCCACCACCAGCATGGTCTTGAAGTGGAATACCGGCACGCCTGCCGGCGAGAAGACGCTCACCTCCATGTAGCGCCAGGAGCGCTCGGCGTACCGCCAGCCGGCGATGATGAGCGCCAGAATGCCGGGGAAGAAGAACAGGAAGTACAGCACCAGTTCCACCTTGGCCTGGGTGCGCGGCGACCACAGGCGGTACAGGAAGTCGCCGCGCACGTGGGCGTTGCGGGCCAGGGTGTAGGCACCCCCCACCATGAACAGCGTCCCGTACAGGATGTAGGACATGTCGTAGGCCCAGGATGTGGGTGCGTTGAACAGGTAGCGCACCACCACCTCGTAGCCCATGCCGAAGGCCATCAGCAGGATCAGCCAGGCGAAAGCCCGGCCGAACCAGCCGGTGAGTCGGTCTATGAACTGGACAACGGTAACCATCGCGAGAGATCACCTGCCGGGTCGAGCGGCGCGCCGGCCCCGCCTGCCCGCCCCGGCCAAGGGCGGGCAGGCAACGGCACGTCAGCCGCGGGCGGGATCAGAGCTTCAGTTTGCCCGGGAAGTAATGGTTGTAGGCGAGCGCCAGGTCGGGCTTGTTCATCAGCTGGTAGAACACCACACGATCAACCCACTGACGCTGGCTCTCCATGACGCGCTTCATGAAGTCGTTCTCTTCCAGGCGCGGGATCAGTTCGTCCCAGGCCTCAAGCTGGGCGTCCAGGATCTCCTGGGGCGTGCGGTGGACCGTCACCCCGTGCTCCTCCTGCAGCTTGCGCAGATCGCTGGAGTAGTTGTCGAGGGCGGAGGCGGTGTTGGCGGTGGAGACCGCTTCCACCCCGTACTGCAGGATGGCCTTCAGATCGTCGTCGAGGTCGTCGAAAAAGTCCTTGTTGAACAGGAACTCGAAGGACTCGCTGGCCTGATGGTAGGAGGACAGGTAGTAGTTCTTGGCCACGTCCTGGGCGCCGAAGCGCATGTCGGAGGACGGATTGTTGAACTCGAAGGCGTCGATGACGCCGCGCTCCATGGCCGGCACGATTTCGCCGCCGGGCAGCTGGGCGACGCTCAGGCCCATCTCCTGCAGCAGGTCGGCGGCCAGGCCCACGGTGCGGTACTTCAGGCCCTCGATGTCATCGAGGCCATCGACCGAATTCTTGAACCAGCCGAACGGCTGGGCCGGCATCGGGAAGCCCATGAAGCCGTAGACGTCCAGGCCGAGGATGTCCTGGGTCAGCTCGCGGTAGAACTCCTTGCCGCCGCCCTGGTAGAACCAGGCCAGCATGGTGGTGGCGTCGCCGCCCCACACCGGGCCGGTGCCGAACAGCGAGGCCGCCTTGTGCTTGCCGTACCAGTACACCGGCACCGAGTGGGCAGCGTCGATTATGCCGTCGTTGACCGCGTCCAGCACCTGGAAGGCCTGCACCACGGCGCCCGCCGGCAGCAGGTCGATGCGGATGCGCCCACCGGACATCTTCTGAACCCGGTCTACGTACTGGCGCGCGAAGTCCATCCAGATGTCGCCGGACGGCCAGGACGTCTGCATCTTGACCACTACCGGGCTCTGGGCGAGCACCGCCGGCGCGCCAAAGCTGGTGGCCGCCGCACCGCCTGCCGCGAGCAGGCCGCCCTTGAGGAACTGCCGCCGCGAGGACGACGTCTCGGTCACCGTGCCATCGGCGCTGCCGGTGCTCGTGTCATTATTTGTTACATCGGTCATTTTCCCGCTCCTCCTCCAATGGGACGTTTCATTAGCATTTGCAGCCCAGCGGCCGGGAAACCGGCGGGCCGCTCCAGCCCTTTGATATCGTAGTTGATCCTGGGCCGCCCTGACGGAGTAGTTGCGGCGAGTTCCTCCCCCCAACTCGCCCTGGCAGGGGCCGGGTCGCGCGGCGCAGGCAGCGGAACAATCACTGGAAAATCCAGTGCTCGCTGCGATGCGGCGGCTCGTTGCCGCCGCAACCTGGCCGCAAGGCCGGTATGCTGCACTCCGGAGGTTTCCGGGAAATCGGGCCATGCCACCCCTCAGGACCGCGGATTGCCTCTCGATTTCTGGGCCGGAGTATAGACCATGCTCACCCGCTGCTCCGGGCACGCCGGGCCGCGCCGCCGGCGGGGAGCCGCGGGGAGGGGCAGCGGAGACTCGGGCCCGCCTCCGGCCGGGGGGCGGATGGAAGTGCGGCTATTCCCGGCGCCAGCTGGTGCCCTGGGGACCGTCCTCCAGCACCACGCCGTGAGACTTCAGCTCGTCGCGCAGCCGGTCGGCCTCGGCGAAGTCCCGGGCCTTGCGGGCCTCGGCCCGGCGCCGGATGAGCTCCTCGATCTCGGCGTCGGCCAGGGTGACGCCGGCCTTGAGGTAGTCCTCAGGGTGCTGGCCCAACAGCCCCAGGTCCGCGCCCAGGGCCCGCAACCGGGCGCCCAGGGCGCCGGCCTGCTCGGCGCCCTCCTCCCGCAGGCGATTGACCTCCCGGGCCAGGTCGAACAGGACCGCCAGGGCCACCGGGGTGTTGAAGTCGTCCGCCATGGCGGCTCTGAAGGCCTGTTCCTGCTCTTGCCCCGCCTCGCCGGGGTCGGCCTCGGGCAGGCCCCGCAGGGCGGTGTAGAGCCGGGTCAGGGCGGCCCGGGCGTTGTCGAGGGCGTCGGCGGTGTAGTTGAGCGGACTGCGGTAGTGGCTGGAGAGCAGGAAGTAGCGCACCTCCTCCGCCCGGTAGCTGGTCAGGATATCCCGCACCGTGAAGAAGTTGCCCAGGGACTTGGACATCTTCTCGTCGTTGATGCGCACATGGCCGTTGTGCATCCAGTAGCGGGCGAAGGCGTGGCCGGTGGCCGCCTCGGACTGCGCGATCTCGTTCTCGTGGTGAGGAAACTTGAGATCCAGCCCGCCGCCATGGATGTCGAACTCCTCTCCCAGGCAGTCCATGGACATGGCCGAGCATTCGATATGCCAGCCGGGCCGTCCCTCGCCCCAGGGCGCCGGCCAGGACGGCTCGCCGGGCTTGGCGGCCTTCCACAGGGCGAAGTCAACCGGGTCGCGCTTGGCCTCGCCAGGCTCCACCCGGGCGCCCGAACGCAGGTCCTCCACGCGCTCGCCGGAGAGCTTGCCGTAGTCGGGGAAGCGGGAGACGTCGTAGTAGACGTCGCCGTTGGCCGCTGCATAGGCGTGGCCGGAGTCCAGCAGCCGCTGGATCAGGGCGACGATGGCCTGCATGGAGCCGGTGGCCCGCGGCTCATGGTCGGGGCGCAGGCAGCCCAGCGCGTCGGCGTCCTCGTGCATCGCCGCAGTGAAGCGCTCGGTGAGGGCGGCGGGCTCCTCGCCGAGTTCCCGGGCGCGGCGGATGATCTTGTCGTCCACGTCGGTGATGTTGCGCACGTAGGTGACCTGGTAGCCGGCATCCCGCAGGAAGCGCACCACGGTGTCGAACACCACCATCGCCCGGGCGTGGCCCAGGTGACAGTAGTCGTAGACCGTCATGCCGCAGACATACATCCGCACCCGGCCCGCCTCCAGGGGCTCGAAGGGCCGCTTGCGGTTGGTGAGACTGTCGTGGATCTGCAGCATGCTCGCGTCCTCAGAGGGTGTTCCCAAAAACTTTCAGGCGCTTCATCCGCCGGCCCAGGGGGCGCGGCGCCGTCGGTGGCCCGAGCCCCGCCAGAACCCGGCACACCTCCTCCGTAGACCCACGTTGCGAAGAAACGTGGGGGCCGGCGTCTCGAATGCCCAGATGTCAATCGCCGGGTCCGCACCTGACCCAAGCCAAGATCCCCAGACCACCGCCCGGTGGCAGGTTTCTTCGCAACCTGCCCTACGGCCGGCCTCGGTCGGCCTCGGGCGGCTTCCGAACCTTCCGTGCCGGCGGCTCTGATTCTGTAAACACCCTCATCAGTCTGCCGCTGCCCGGGCTCGGGCCCGGGCCAGCCGGGCCTCGCGCTCGGCAGCCGGCAGCAGGGCCCAGATGCGGGCCAGTTCGGGTCCGTCGCAACGGCCGGTCAATGCCAGGCGCAGGGGCAGGAAGAGCCCCCGGCCCTTGCGGCCGGTGGCGGCCTTGAGGCGCCGGCAGAACTCCCCATAGTCGGCCGCCGCCTCGCGGGCGGCGGCCTCGGCCGCCTCGAAGAAGCCGGCGCCGGCCTGCGCCAGCGGCCCGGAGTCCAGCGCGGGGGGCGGGCCGAACAGCCGGCCGGCCCAGTCCGCCAGCTCGCCGGGCAGGCTGACGTTGGGCCGGACCGCATCCAGGAACGCCTGGCGGTGCTCCCGGGGCACGCTCACCCCCCACTCCTCCAGCCAGCGCTCCAGGGTCTCCGGAGCCGCCGCCAGGGCCTGCTGCTGCCAGTGGCGCAGCTGCTCCGGGTCGAAGCGGGCCGGCGCGCGGCCCACCCGTTCCAGCTCAAAACCGCCCGCCAGGGCATCCATGCCCAGCAGGGCATCGGCTTCGTAATGGTGGCCCAGGCGTGCCAGGCAGTTGGCCAGGGCCAGCGGCAGGATGCCCTGGCTGCGCAGTTCGGCGAGCGAGGCGCTGCCGCGGCGCTTGGACAGCGGCGCGCCCTCGCCGTCCAGCAACAGCGGCAAATGGCCATAGGCCGGCACCGGCAGGTCCAGGGCCTCCAGCACGCGCAGCTGACGCCAGGTGTTGGTCAGGTGGTCCTCGCCCCGCAGCACATGGGTCACCTCCATGAGGGCGTCGTCCACGGCATTTGCGAACAGGAAGGCGGCGCTGCCGTCCGCGCGGCGGATGACGAAGTCCGCCGGGGCCTCGGTTTCCCGCAGCGGGCCCCTCACCAGGTCGGTGCGCTCCCGCAGTGTTCCACCGCCGCGCAGCCGCAGCGCCGCCGGTTCGCCGGCCGCCTGCCGGCGCGCGACGGTGGCGGCGTCCAGGGCGGCACAGGTACCCGGGTAGCGGGGCGGCTTCCCGGCCGCCTGCTGGGCCCGGCGCGTCCGGGCCAGCTCCGCCTCGGTGCAGAAACAGGGGTAGGCCTGGCCGGCGGCCTCCAGGCGGTGGAACAGCTGCTGATGGATCGGCGAGCGCTCTGACTGCCGCCAGGGCCCCGGACCGGTATCCCGGCCGGGCCCCTCGTCCCAGTCGAGCCCCAGCCAGGCCAGCTCATGCAGCAGCGCGCTCTCGCCGCCGGCGGCGTTGCGGGCCTGGTCCGTATCCTCGATGCGCAGCAAAAAACGCCCGCCCCGCCCCCGGGCCAGCAGCCAGCTGAACAGGGCGGTGCGGGCATTGCCGGCGTGCAGGGCACCCGTGGGGCTGGGGGCAAATCGGGTCTTGAGGGTGGCGGCGTCCATGGGCGGTGGATGGTACCAATGTTCACCCCGGGAGTGTCATGGCGGGCGGCGCACCGCGGCCCGGTTCCCGGCGCCGCCCGGCGCGCGGTAGAGTGCCGGGCCGTAACCCGACGAGGACGCCGCCGTGGACCACGACAGCCGGGACGCGCCCATCCTGTTCATATCGGACCTGCACCTCGATCCCGCGCGCCCGGGCATCGTGCGGCTGTTCCTGGAATTCCTGGCCCGGGCGCGCGACGAGGCCCAGGCGCTGTACATCCTGGGGGACCTGTTCGAGGCCTGGATCGGCGACGACGCGGTGCGCGATGACGAGCCGGCCCTGGCCGGCCTGCGGGCGTTCGCCGCCAGCGGCCGGCCGCTGTACGTGATGCGGGGCAACCGCGACTTCCTGCTGGGAGAGGACTTCGAGCGCATCACCGGTGCCCGGCTATTGCCCGAGCCCACAGTGATCCGCATCGACGGCGAGCGGGTGCTCCTGCTGCACGGCGACAGCCTGTGCACCGACGACCACGAATACCAGAAGTTCCGGGCCATGGTGCGCGACCCGGCCTGGCAGCGCCAGTTCCTGGCCCTCAGCATCGCCGAGCGCGTCCAGCAGGCAAGGGCGGCGCGCGGCGAGAGCCACCAGCGCAACAGCGCCCTGGATGATCATCTGATGGACGTCAATCAGGCCGCAGTGCTCGAGGCCATGGGCGGGCACGGCGTGCGCACCCTGGTGCACGGCCACACCCACCGCCCCGCCATCCATAAGCTGGAAATCGACGACCAACCCGCCCGGCGCATCGTGCTGGGGGACTGGTACGAGCAGGGCAGCGTGCTGCGCTGGGCCGATGGGGTGGCGGATCTTCGGGTGCTGGAGCCCGGGGAGGGTTAGCGCCCGACGCTGGGTTTCGCTGGCTCAACCCAGCCTACGGACTGAGGACTGAGGACTGAGAGGGTGTTTACGAAATAATTACGCGCCTCATCGCTCTCTCCGCCGCCCATGGCGTGCGGCGCCAACCATGCTCCGGGCCTCGGCACGGCCTTGGACACCGCCGCCGTAGACCCACGTTGCGAAGAAACGTGGGGGCCAGCGTCGCCAACGCCA
>CAZAQB010000090.1:0-13882 GCA_964487155.1 uncultured Ectothiorhodospiraceae bacterium | reverse complement strand
CATCCGGCATCCTGTCCTCAGTCCTCAGTCCTCAGTCCTCAGTCCTCAGTCCTCATCCCCCAGTCCCCCCGGCGCCGGCGCTGGCACGGTGGCCGCCGCCGGAATCCGGTCCCGATCCCATGCCTCCACCGCCCAGGCCAGCTGTTGCGCCGGGGGCGCGCCGGCCAGCTCCGCCGGCGGTGGATGGCCCAGGAACCCCAGCACGGCGGTGAGCACTGGCCCGGCAGTCGAGGGATCCACCGCCGCGGCCCCGGTCTGCTTGCTAAGCTTGGTGCCCTCGGCGTTCACCGCCACCGGCAGATGCAGGTAGGCCGGCGTCGGCAGGTCCAGAACCTCCTGAAGCAGAATCTGGGGGGCCGTGCAGTCGAGCAGGTCGCCGCCGCGTACCACGTGGCTGGCGCCCAGCGCGGCGTCGTCGACCACGCAAGCCAGGTGGTAGGCGAACAGGCCGTCCCCCCGGCGCACCAGGAAATCGCCGATGTCCCGCTCCAGATCGCAGGCCACCGTGCCGCGGCGCAGGTCCGTGAAGCTCACCGGAGCGTGCTCGGTGAGCATCCGGTATGTCCGGGGTGGCCTGCCGCCGGGAATACCGCCGCGGCAGGTGCCTGGATACACCACGCCCGCTGCGCCCGCGCGTCCCGCGGCCTGGACCTGTCGCCGGGTGCAGCCGCAGCCGTAGGCCCGCCCCGCTGCGATTAGCCGGTCCAGGGCGTCCTGGTAGGCTGGGTCGCGGTCGGTCTGCCGGACCACCGGGCCGTCCCACTCCAGCGCGAAGGCCTCCAGGGTACGCAGGATGTGGTCCGCCGCCCCCGGCACTGTGCGGGTGCGGTCCAGATCATCGATGCGCACCCCCCAGGCGCCTGCGTGGCGGCGGGCGTCCAGATAGCTGCCGACGGCCGCCACCAGGGAGCCGAAGTGCAGGGGGCCGGTTGGGCTGGGGGCGAAGCGGCCCAGGTAGGGACCGGCGGTGGCATCTAAACTCATGACGTCAGTGTACCCGGGGTTGCCCGGTCACCCGCAGCCCCCGCAGCCCCCGCAGCCCCCGCAGCCAGAGTGCCTCGATGACCCAGCCGAGCCAGCCTCTCGCCCAGCGCCTGGAGCGCATCGCCCCCTTCCACGTCATGGAGGTGATGCGCCGCGCCGCGGAGCTGGAGCGCACCGGCCGGCGGGTGATCCACATGGAGATCGGCGAGCCGGACTTTGCTCTGGCCGAACCGGTGGTGGAGGCGGGCATCGCCGCACTGCGAGCCGGACGCACGCGCTACTCCCTGGCGGCCGGGGTGCCGGAACTGCGGGAAGCCATCGCCACCCGTCATGCCGGCGGCATCGATCCGGCGCGGGTGCTGGTCACTCCGGGCGCCTCCGGCGCCTTGCTGGTGGCCCTGGGCCTGGTCACCGACCCCGGCGACCGGGTGCTGCTGCCGGATCCGGGCTACCCCTGCAACCGGCACTTCGTGGAGCTGGTGAACGGCGTGCCCCGCGACGTGGCGGCGGGCCCCGAGACCCGCTACCAGCCGGATGTGGCGGCCTTCGAGGCCGTCTGGGAGGGCAGGGTGGCCGCGCTGCTGGCCGCCTCTCCCGCCAACCCCACCGGCACCGCCCTGGGCCCGGAGGAGCTCGCCGCCCTGGGGGCCCTGGCCCGGAACCGGGGCGTGGCCCTGATCGTGGACGAGATCTATCACGGCCTGCACTACCGTGCGGGTATCGGCTCGGCGGTGCGCGACGCCCCCGATGCCTTCGTGGTGAACAGCTTCTCAAAGTACTACGGCATGACCGGCTGGCGGCTCGGCTGGCTGGTGGTGCCGGAGGGCTACCAGGGCCCGGCCGAGAAGCTGATCCAGAATCTGTTCATCGCCGCGCCGACCCCGGCCCAGTACGCCGCCCTGGGCTGTTTCAGCCCGGCGGCTACGGAAATTTTCGAGGCCCGCAGGCAGGTCTTGCGGGCACGCAGGGACTTCCTGCTGCCGGCCCTGCGGGAGCTGGGCTTCCGGGTGGCGGTGGAGCCGGAGGGGGCCTTCTACATCTATGCGGACTGCAGCGCCCTGGCCGAGGACAGCGAGGCCTTCTGCCTGGACCTGCTGGAGCAGGCAGGGGTGGCCGCCACGCCCGGTCTCGACTTCGGCCGCCAGGCTCCCCGGCAGCACCTGCGCTTCACCTACACCGCCGACCTGCCGGTGCTGGAGGAGGCCGTGGAGCGGATCGCGGGGTTTCTGGGTAAGCGGTAAGGGCGCATGGCCCGGCCTGAGGTGGCCGAGGCCCGCGTAGGGTGGGTGGAGCGAAGCGACCCCTATCACCATTGGGCGTGAAAAGGAGTGCGGCGTGCGGATTGTGTGCCCCGCAAGACGGTGGGCTTCGCTGCGCTCTGCCCACCCTACGCGGCTACGCGGCTACGCGGCTCGGGGAGCGGCGCGGGTTATCGGAGTCGGCGGAGCTGCGGGGCTCGGGGCGGAGGGCGTAGGCCGGATAAGCGCAGCGCATCCGGCGTCTTCAGGCTGGATTGCAGCTGGCAGCGTGCTTCTGCCCCGGCTCAGTCCTCCAGCCGCTCCCTCTCATCGGCATGGAGCATGGCGGCGGCGATCACCGCCGTGGGCATGGCCAGCAGGTTCAGGCCGGGCACCAGGGTCATGGCCAGCACGCCGCCACCGAAGCCCAGAAACAGCAGCCGGTGCCGGCGCAGCCGCCGCCGCTGCTCGCGGAAGCCGACGCCGTGATTGCCCAGGGGGTAGTCCATGTACTCCAGGGCCAGCACCCACGCGCCGTAGAGCAGCCACAGCAGCGGTGCCGCGACGTTCACCACCGGCACCAGGGACAGCACCACCAGGGGCAGGGCCAGCAGCGCGAAGTGCAGCATCTTGCGCAGCTCGTCGGTGAGCGCCCCGGCCACCTCGACGACCATGCCGCCGGCCGCCGCACCGGGGGGCAGGCGGCCGCCGGCGCGCTGCTCCACCCGGGCCGCCAGCATGCCGTTGAAGGGTGCGGCCAGCAGGTTGGCCAGCGCGGTGAAGGTGTAGAACATCACCACGGCGGCCGCCAGCAGGAACAGCGGCCACAGCAGCCAGCGGGCCGCCTCCAGCAGGAACGCCTTGGTGGCCGCCCACCAGCCCTCGCCGGAGACCTGGGAGGCCGCCGGAAGTAGCCAGTCCAGCAGGCGGCCAAAGGCCTCGGTGCCGCCCCAGAACAGCGCGGTGAACACCACGATGTTGATCAGCAGGGGCAGCCAGACGAACGGGCGCAGGCCCGGCTCCAGCAGCCGCCGGAAGCCCCGGGGCACGTAGCCCGCGCCGCGGGCGAAGTCTGCCAGCGCCATCAGGGCAGCACGACCGGGGCCGGCGGCTGCCAGCCGGGCTGGCGGTGCTCGGCCACCACGCTGGTGTAGATGCCGCCGCGCACGTTGAACTCGCCGGTGACCCGCAGGAAGCGTGGCGCCAGGGCCGCCACCAGATCGTCCAGGATGCGGTTGGTGACTGCCTCGTGGAACGCCCCCTGGTCCCGGAACGACCAGACATACTGCTTGAGGGATTTCAGCTCCACGCAGCGGGCATCGGGCACGTAGTCGATATGCAGCACGGCGAAGTCCGGCTGCCCCGTCTTGGGGCACAGGCAGGTGAACTCCGGGATGCGCATGTGCAGGGTGTAGTCACGTTCCGGCGACGGGTTGGGGAAGCTGTCAAGATGGGTGCTGGGCTGGCTGGGCATGGGCCTGGGGGATCGTCCGCTGGGGGCGGAAAGTCTACCCGCCGCTGCCGGCGGCGGGCCAGTCCACGGCGTCCGGGCACTTCCCGGGCGGCTCCTCGGCCCGTTGCCAGGTGACGCTGCTGCCGAACACCGGCAGCACCACGAAGCCCCGCATCACCAGGGTATCCGGCTCCGGCAGCGAGAGGCGGGCGGCATACTGTTTGCCGGTGCGGGGGTTGTAGACCCGGCCGCCCACCCAGTGCTGGCCCTCCCGACGGAAGCCCTCCAGCAGCGGCAGGCCGCACAGCGGGCGCTCGCGCAGGGCCGGGTCGGGATTATGGCGGTCCCGCTTGATCTCGCCGGAGTCGCCCCGGGGCCGGCGCATCCAGACGATGCGCCCGGACAGTTCGCCATCGCGGGTCGCAAGCCGGATTGCGGCGGTGCCTTTGTCGTTCAGCCAGACGCTGTCGGCCGGCGGACTGCCGGCGGCCGCCGGCGCCATCGCGAGTGCCAGGATCAGTTCCAAGCCCATGTACGCCGTAACCGTGCTTCGGGCCGGCCATGTTCCCGGCCGGCGGCGGTCCGGTCAATGGCCCCCTGTTCAGGCCCTCGCCACGGCGCTGGCGCCCAGGCGCCGAAGCCGGGCCTGGCGGCTGGCCAGCCGGTCGGCGGCGGGACGCCGCTCCAGCTGGCCCAGGGCCCGGAGCAGGCCCCGCCGCAGGTAGTCGGCGGCCAGGGCCGGGTTCCGGTGGGCGCCGCCGGCCGGCTCCGGGACGATGCGGTCCACCAGCCCCAGACCGGCCAGGCGCCGGGAGGTGATGGCCAGGGCCTCGGCGGCCTGCTCGGCGTTGGCGGCGTCCCGCCAGAGGATGGCGGCGCAGCCCTCCGGAGAGATCACGGAGTAGGTGGCGTACTGCAGCATGCACAGGGTGTCCGCCACACCGATGGCCAGTGCCCCGCCGGAGCCGCCCTCGCCGATCACCACGGCCACGGTGGGCACGGTGAGTTCCGACATGGCGAGCAGGCACTCGCCGATGGCCGCCGACTGACCCCGCGCTTCGGCATCCACGCCCGGGAAGGCACCCGGGGTGTCGATGAGGCTTACCAGGGGCAGACCCAGGCGCTGGGCGGTGGCCATCAACCGCAGCGCCTTGCGGTAGCCCTCCGGCCGGGGCATGCCGAAGTTGCGCCGCGTGCGCTCGCGGGTGTCGCGTCCTTTCTGGTGACCCAGCACCATCACGGCGCGGCCGTCGAGCCGCGCCAGACCGCCCACCAGGGCCGGGTCGTCGGCGAACTGGCGATCGCCGTTGAGCTCGAAGAAGTCGTCGCAGATGCGCTCCAGGTAGTCCAGGGTATGGGGTCGCTGGGGGTGGCGGGCCACCTGGGCGATCTGCCACGGGCTGAGATTGCCGTAGGCGCCCTGCCAGAGGCCATCCACCTTGGCGCGCAGCTCGTGGATCTCCTCGTCCAGGTCCAGGTCGGCCGCGGCCTGGACCCGGCACAGCTCCTCGATGCGGGTCTCCAGCAGGTGAATGCGGCGCTCGAAGTCCAGCATGGTGTCGCTCACCGCGCCGCCTGCGCGCCGGCGGCGCTGCGATCCAGGGCCCGCTCCAGACCGGACGGATCCGCTACGCCCAGTACGCCACGTCCCAGGCCGCTGCGCTTGGCGAAGCCGGCGAGGGTCTTGCCAGGGCCGAACTCCAGTACCCGGTCCGGTTCGAAGCCGGCCACAGCCTGCTGGCAGGGCAGCCAGCGCACCGGCGAGCAGGCCTGGGCCACCAGGGCCGCAGCGATATCCGCCGGCTTGGTGCGCGGCCTGCCGTCCACGTTCGCGGCCACCGGGAAGCGGGCCGGTGCCAGGTTCAAGTCCGCCAGGGCTTGGCGCAGGCCGTCCGCCGCCGGGCGCAGCAGGCTGGTGTGGAACGGTGCCGAGACGTTCAGCGGGATTACCGCCCGGGCGCCGGCCTCGGTGCAGCGCCGGGAGACCTCCGCCACGCCCTCCGCGAGGCCGGCCACCACCGTCTGCAGTGGTTCGTTGAAGTTCACCGCCTCCACCAGGGGACCCTCGGCGGCGGCCTCCCGGCAGAGGCTGCTCACGGTGTCGCCGTCCAGGCCGACGACCGCCGCCATGGCCCCCTCGCCCTCGGCGACGCAGGCCTGCATCAGCTCCGCCCGGCGGCGCACCAGGCGTACCGCCTCGGCCAGGGAGAACACGCCGGCGGCGGCGCAGGCGGTGAACTCCCCCAGGCTGTGGCCGGCGGCCACCACCGGCTCGCCGCCGCCGGCCTCCCGCCAGGCGCGGTAGCAGGCCAGTCCCGCCGTGAGCATCAGCGGCTGGGTGTTCACCGTGCGCTGCAGCTCGGCGTCCGGTCCGCGCTGGGCCAGGGCCCACAGGTCGAAGCCCAGGGCGGTGGAGGCCTCGGCGAAGGTGTCCCGTACCGGGGCGTGGTCGGCGAAACCGGCCAGCATGCCCAGCTGCTGGGCCCCCTGGCCGGGGAACAGGGCTGCGATCTTCATGGCACCTCCTGGACACTCATGGTCTGGGCCGGGGGCCGGCCCGCCCCGGGGAGCGTGCGGCCGGCCTCCCCGGGCAGGGACAGCCGGGCGTTGCGGGAGCGGTGGATCAGTGCCAGCAGCGCCTCCTGGTCGTCTTCCAGCAGCAGGCGCCGCAGGCCGGCCAGGCGCTCCTCGAAGGCCGCCAGCAGCCCGGCCACCTGGTGGCGGTTGCTGGCGCACACGTCCCGCCACATCTCCGGCGAGGCGGCGGCGATGCGCGAGAAGTCCCGGAAGCCGCTGCCGGCGTGGGACAGGGCGTCGCGGGTGTCGGCCGCCTCCGCCAGCATCGCGACGTAGGCGAAGGCGATGGCGTGGGGCACGTGGGAGACGGCGGCGAACACCCGGTCGTGGTGGGCCGGCTCCATGGTCTGGACCCGGGCGCCCAGCTGCCGCCACAGGTCGGCCACCCGGGTCAGGGCATCGGCATCCGTTTCGGCCACCGGGGTGAGAATGGTCGCCCGGTCCTGGAACAGGTCCGCCTGGCTGGCGCCGGGGCCGCTGCGTTCCGCCCCGGCGATGGGATGCCCCGGCACGAAGCGCGGGAAGCCGGCACCCAGGCAGCGGCGGGCGAGCTCCACCACCTCCCCCTTGGTGCTGCCGGCGTCGGTGACAATGGCACCCTCCGCGGCGGGGGCGGCGAGGCGCGCCAGTACACTGGCGCAGGCCCCCACCGGCAGCGCCATCAGGTGCAGGTCACAAGCCTGCGGCGTGGCCGCCTCGGGGGTCAGGATGGTGTCCGCCAGGCCCAGCTCCCGGGCCTGGTGCAGGTGGTCCGGCAGGGCATCCACCGCGAGGATCTCCCGGGCGGCGCCCGCCTGGCGCAGCGCCGCCGCCACGGAGCCGCCGATCAGCCCCATGCCCCAGATGCAGACCCGGTCCCAGGGCCGGGTCATGGCCTCAGGGCCGGTGGGGGCGGGCATGGGAGAGGATCTCCAGCAGCCGGATGAGCGTCTCGCGTTGCAGCCGGCGGTCCACGATGCGGTCGACGGCGCCTTTTCCCTGCAGGAACTCGGCCCGCTGAAAGCCCTCGGGAAGCTCTTCGCCGACGGTCTGGCGGATTACCCGGGGCCCGGCGAAGCCGATCAGTGCCCCCGGTTCCGCCAGTACGACGTCGGCCAGGAAGGCGAAGCTGGCGGAGACACCCCCCATGGTGGGGTGGGTGAGCAGCGTGAAGAAGGGCAGCCCCGCCGCCCGCAGGCGGGAAACCGCCGCTACGGTGCGGGCCATCTGCATCAGGGAGAACAGCCCCTCCTGCATGCGTGCCCCGCCGCTGGCGGTGATGCACAGCAGCGGCGCGCCCCGCTCAAGCGCGGCGTCCACAGCCGCGATGAAGCGCTCGCCCACCACGCTGCCCATGGAGCCGCCCATGAAGCTGTATTCGAAGCAGGCCGCCACCAGCGGATGTCCGCCAAGCGCACCGGTGGTGACCTGCATGGCCTCGCTGGCCGAGCTTTGGATCGCGGCGCGGGCCAGGCGCTGGGGGTAGGGCTTGAGGTCCCTGAAGCCCAGCAGGTCGGCGGGACGCAACTCGGTGGCGAGGTCCCGGCGGGGTTCCGGATCCAGCAGCAAATCCAGGCGCCGGCGCGCCGGGAGAGGGGAATGGTGATCGCAGGCGGCGCACACGCCGTTGTCCGCCGGGCCGAGAGGCGCCTGCTGCAGGGCTCCGCAAGCGCTGCAGGCCGGCTGCTGCGACGTGGGCTCCGGTGTCCGCCGGCGGGCGGCGATCCGGGGTGGAGTGCTGTTGGCGATCCAGGTCATGGTGTGGCGCCTTGGTTGCCGGGGGTGACCCGTACCTGCCCCCGTATCAGCCTTCGGTGAGCAGCCGCTGCTCAAGGGCGATCTGCTCGCGGGTGGCGGGGGAGGCGGCGGCACTGCCGGCCCGCTCCAGGTAGGCCCGGGCGCCGTCCGGGTTGCCGCTGATGCGCTCAATGCGCGCGGCGGTGACATGGAACTGGGCGACGGCGTCCGCGGGGTAGGCATCCGGCTGCTGCCGGAGGCGTTCCTCGACCCGCTCCCGGGTGGCCCGGGCGTGGTCCAGGGAGCCGAACATGGCCACTTCGGCGTCGGTGTTCATCTGCACCATCTGCACCACGAAGTCGTTCGGGGCCCGCTCCAGGGCGGCATCCACGTCGGACAGGCAGCGGTACACCAGGTAGAGCTTGTCCAGGCCCATCAGCCAGGGGCCGCGGCGGCCGGCCCGCTTGCAGTCGTTGGCGGCGAGCCAGGCGGCGGCCTGGGGGTTGCCGGGGTCGCCTTCCACGGCCGCCGAGAGCAGGCGGTCCGCTTCGTCGATGCGGTTGTGGAGGAAGTACATCTGGCCCAGGGCCAGTTGGGCCTCGGGGCTGTCCGCCTCCTCCAGCAGCATGCGCTCGAAGGCCTGCTCGGAGTCGGTGAGGGCGGTCTCGGGGAAGCTCTGGGCGCAGCCGGCCAGGGTGGCCAGGGCGGCGAACAGGATCAGGTTGCGGGTCATGGCAGTCGCCTCCAGCGATGGTTCCAGGGTTCAGAAATGCCAGGTGAGGGTGGCCTCGCCGCGCCGGCGCACCGGGATCAGGGCGGTCTCGTCGCGGCTGCCGCCGGCGAAGGCTTCGGCGCTCGCCTGTAGACTCAGGCGCGGCGTCAGGGCGTAGCGCAGCAGCAGCCCGTGCACCGTGGAGCGGTCCTCCAGGGCCAGGCGCACGAAATAGTGCAGGTCGAGGTCCCGCAGCAGGTCGTCGCGGGCGATGCGCAGGAACAGGTAGTGGCGGCGCAGCCGCCCGGCCAGGCGGTTGGCGTCCAGCAGGAAGCCCTCGGCGGCGGCGCCCAGGGCCGGGTCGGAGAGCAGCGCCCGGCTGGCGTCGGAAGCCGCCAGCAGGCGGTCGTACTCGCGCTCGGAGAAGCCGTTGCCGTTGTAGAAGTACTCGACGATGACGTTGGACAGGTTGGCGAAGGTGTACTGCGCCCCCAGCAGGGCCGCCGGGGTGAGGTCGGTGCGGGGCTCGAAGTCCCAGACGAACAGCTCGGTGCGGCCGCCGGCGCCGTCGGGTACCGGCACGCCCACCACCCGCGGCGCCCGGCGCCGGGAGCGCAGCCCCGCCTCGGCGTGGATCTCCAGGCTGTGGCCCACGGTGGCGGACAGGGCCGAGCCCAGGAACCACTCGTCCTGGAGCCCGGCGACAAAGCCGGTGATATCGTAGCCGTCGCCCACGTGCTGGTAGCGCAGGGTGCCCACCGTCTCGCGGTCGGCATCGGTGGAGAGCAGCGGGTCGTTCTGCAGCAGCCGGGTCACCTGCACGCCCAGGGAGTTTCTGCCCAGTAGCGAGTCCAGGCGCAGGAAGGGGTCGCCGTCCCGGCGGTAGACCCGGGCCCGGCTGGTGTTGTTGGCCTCCGGGTCCGCCAGCGGGTTGGCCGGGTTCCAGACGTAGCCTGTACCCCAGCGGGTCAGGGTCACGCCGGCGGCCAGCGCGGTTTCGAAGTCCGGCAGCCACTCGGCGTAGGCCTCCGGCACCCTGGTTCGCGTGCCCCACTCATCGGAGTGGAAGTCCCGGCGCTGCTCCAGCCAGGCGTCCAGCACCAGGGCGGTGGTCTCGCCCTGGAACGCCCCGGCGGCGTTCAGCGCGGCGCCGGCGATGCTGTCTTCCGCCTCCACCAGCCCTGCGTCCGGGTTGATGGGGGTGTCCGGCCGGGCGGTCGCCCCCTGCCAGCCCAGTTCCCCCAGTACCCGCAGGCTCGCCGATGCCTGCCCCGGGAGCAGGGCGGCCAGCAGCAGAGCCAGTGGGGCGAGGTGGCGTGGGCGAGGCATTCCCAGGACTCCTTTCGGGCTCGGCCTAGCGCAGCCGGCGCAGGTAGGCGGTGGTGAAGTGGGACTCCGGCACGTCGCCCACCTGGAAATCCCGGTAGCGCATGACCGTGCGCCGGCTCTCGTCCAGGGCGTTGACGATCTCCAGTTCCGTGAGCTGGGCCGCCACGTCCAGGTGCGGCAGTGCCTCGAAGCGCCGGTACCAGGCGCTCTTCAGGCGCTTGCCGGACGGCCCGAAGAAGTCGGCCTTGACCGGCCGGTGGTCGTCGGCCCGCACCCACAGGGACAGCCGCTGGTAGGCGGCCAGGCTGCCGGGCCGGGCGGTCAGCTCCAGCTTCAAGACGGGAACGCCCTCCACGGTGTCCTCACCCACCAGGCGCGGGTCGTAGTCGCCGGAGAAGTCGGTGCTGGCCACGTCGCCGTTGGAGGCCTCGCCCACCAGCCGCTGCTGAGGGGTGATGCGGATGGGCCGGCTGGTGGTGGGGGTGGAGAACCAGAGGTTGCGCCCGTCCATGAGCAGGGCCTTGCCGGACTCGCTGGCCGGCTCCCGGTACACCACCAGGGAGGTATGGGGATTGAGGATCTCGGCGGCCAGTTGGAACTCCCGGGGGGCACGATCCGCCTCGTAGTTCACAAGGGTCAGCTGGAAGCGGAACGAGCGGCCGCGGAAGTTCCGGTACTCGTCGGCCCGGGCCAGGATCTCGCCGGCGTCGCCGGCGGCGGCCGGCCGGGCCGGCAGGATCCAGAGGGCGGCGGCGCCGGCCAGGGCAGTCAGAAAGCTGCGGCGGTCAAGCATGGGATGCTCCTGAGGGGGACGACTTGCGTTCAGACGTGGCGCAGGGCGTCCACGATGGGTTTGCGGGCCGCGCCGGTGGCCGGGAACAGGGTGGCCAGGGCGGCGATGGCCATTACCCCGATCACCGCCGCCAGCCAGGCCTGGGGCACCAGGGCGATGCGCAGGGGATAGCCCCGGGAGGATCCCGGCGGCGGCGCCATCATGATCTCCAGGGCGGTGATGCCCTCGGCAAGAGCGGCGCCCACTGCCACCCCCGCCAGGCTGCTCAGCAGGGCCAGCAGCAGTCCCTCCACCATGAACTGGCGCACGATGCCCGTGCGCCGGGTGCCCATGGCGCGCAGGGTGCCGATCTCCGAGGTGCGCTCCATCACCGCCACCATCATGGTGTTGGTGATGCCCAGCAGCACCACCAGGGCGATGACGATGACGATGAACAGGAAGAAGCTGTCGTAGAGGTCCACCACCTTCTGGTAGAAGCTGGCGAGCTGCCACCAGCTCTGGTGTTCCACCGCCAGGCCGGCGGCGGCGAAGCGCGCGTCCAGGTCCCGCACCAGGGCTGGCAGGGCGGCGGTGTCCTCGATCAGCAGCACCACCTTGTCCACGGCGTCGGTGCCCAGCAGCAGCTGGGCCTGGGACAGCACCATCATCATGGCGCGGTCGTCGTATTCCTTGGCGAAGCTGCGGAACACGCCCTCCACCTGCACGTCCACGGCGTTCATCACGCCGCTCTCGGTGGTTGCCAGCAGGGTCATGCGTTTGCCTACCGAGGCATCCAGAGCGGCGGCCAGCCCCTCTCCCAGCAGCACGCCCTCGGGCAGGCCCGGGTCCAGGTCGTAGCCGTCGATGAGCGTCAGGGCGGAGTTGATCAGCGCCTCGCTGTCGGGCTCCACGCCCCGCACCACCACCGCCTCGCTGAGCCGGTCGTTGCCCAGCAACCCGGTGAACTCGAGCCGCCGGGAGGCCACCATGAAGCCGGGCGAGTCCGCCAGGATGCGCTCCACGGCGTCGGCCTCGCCGGGCCCCAGCCGGTGGGCGGCGGGTTCCTTGCGGTGGCCCTCCAGGTAGCCGTCGGCGTAGATCTGCAGGTGGCCGTACTGGCTGCGGATCACCGATTCCCGCAGGCCCTCGTAGTTGGCCTGGACGAAGCCGCCGAACAGCACCACGGCGATGACGCCGGACATCACCGAGAGCACGGTCACGGCGGAGCGCCGGCGGTGGCGGAGGATGTTGCGCCAGCCCACTTTCAGGAAGAACATCGCCTCGCCTCCTCAGACGGCCGCCGCCCGGCGGGCCGTGGACTGCCCGGCGGAGTCGGAGCTTACCTGTCCGTCGCGCAGCATCACCAGCCGGTCGGCGCCGGCCTGGTAGCCGGTGTCGTGGGTGCAGATCACCACCGTGGAGCCCTGCTCCCGGGAGAGCGCCAGCATCAGGTCCATGACCTGGGCGCCGGTGTCCGAATCCAGGTTGGCGGTGGGCTCGTCGGCGATCAGCAGCGCCGGGCGGTGCACCAGGGCCCGGGCGATGGCCACCCGCTGGCGCTGGCCGCCGGAGAGTTCACCCGGCCGCTGGCGCTCGCACTCGGCCAGCCCCACCTGCTCAAGCACCTGGCGCACCCGGGCGCGGCGCTGCCCGGTCCGGCCCAGCAGCAGCGGGTATTCGACGTTCTCGGCCACGTTCAGCACCGGCAGCAGGTTGAAGTTCTGGAACACGAAGCCGATGCGCCGGGCCCGGAAGGCGGACAGCTCGTCGTCTCCGGCCCGCTCCAGGCGGCGGCCGGCGATGCTGACCGTGCCCTGCGTTGGCTGGTCCAGGCCTCCCACCAGGTGCAGCAGGGTGGACTTGCCGCTGCCCGAGGGCCCGCCCAGCACCACCACCTCGCCTTCGGCCACCGTCAGGTCGACACCGCGCAGGGCATGCACCTGCGCCGTTCCCAGCTGGAAGCGCTTGTGCAGCCCTGCCACCCGAATCATCTCCGCCATGGGGGTGTCCTCCGCTCGCGCATGCCCATCACATGATCAGTCCGTGGTCGACGTGCAGGACCTGGCCGGTCATCAGGTGCCGGCCCCGGGCCAGGTGGGCCACGTTCTCCACCACGTGCTGCAGGGTTCCCTCCCGGCCGAGCTGCATCATGTCGAACAGCCGCTGCTCCGCCCGGGACAGCCGGTCGCTGCTGCCAAGCTCCGGCACAAAGCCGTGGCAGACGGCGTTGACGGCGATGCGGCTGCGGCCCAGTTCCTTGGCCAGGCACTTGACGGCGCCGATCAGGGCGCCGGACAGGGTGGCCTCGGCGGCCCGGCCCTGGCGGCCCGGCACCCCGGCGATGTCGCAGATCGCCACCAGGCTGCCCGGGCGGCGCTCCCGGGCCATGGCTCTCGCCGCCACCTGGGCGGCGGCGACGAAGCCGGTCACTCCGCCGGTGACGAAACCGGTGAGGTCCTCGACGCGGTCGGTGTCGGGGCGTGGCGCCAGGTACACCAGGGCATCGGGGACCGGCGCGCCGGCAGCCTCCGACGCCTCGCCGGGTGCAGGGCCCACCGTGAAGCCGCGGGCGGTCAGGGCCTCCGCCAAGGGGGTATCCCACGGCGCCTGGGCGGCCAGGTGCAGCTGCAGGGGGGCGGCTACCACGTGACCAGCCCTCCGGTGACCGGCAGCGCGGTGCCGGTGACGAAACCGGCTCCGGGAGCGGCCAGGTAGATGACCGCGTGGGCCACGTCCTGCGGCGTGCAGGCCCGCCCGACCGGCGTGTTGTCCAGCAGGATCTCCCGGACCCGCAGCTTCATCAGGTCGGCCAGACCGCCGTCGATGACCTGGGGCGCCACGCAGTTGGCGGTCATGCCCTCCGGGGCCACCTCCCGGGCCAGGGACTTGGTGTAGCTGATCACCGCCCCCTTGGCGGCGCCGTAGGCCACCCGCATGGGCTGGCCCACCAGGCCGGTGATGGAGGACACATTGACGATACGGCCCCCCGGCCGCCCCGCGCGCAGCGCCCGGAACGCCTCACAGGCGTTCACCACCGGGCGCAGGTTGTCCTCCAGGCACTGGGCCAGGTCGGCGGCGGCCACCATGGGCAGCGGGTTGTC
>CAZAQB010000089.1:0-13969 GCA_964487155.1 uncultured Ectothiorhodospiraceae bacterium | reverse complement strand
CACCTCAAGCCCGGTCTCCTCCTCCACCATCCACAGGATGGCTTTGCGGATCTCTTCCGTGGTGCCGAAGGCGCTCTGCGGGGGCATGTTGCCGTAGCCGTTCTGGACGTGGCGCACCAGGGTGGCTAGATCCCGTTCCAGGCGTGGTTTCCAGGCGGTGGGGTTGCCAACCTGGGGCGAGTTCAGGAACCGGTTGGCGTGGCAGACATTGCACATGCCCTCGGCCAGGGCCTTGCCGGCCGCCAGGGCCTCCGTGGGTGGCGCGGTTGGCGCCGATGCTGCGGCTGCCGGCTGTGCTGCGCCCTCGCCCGCCGGCTCCGCTGGCGTTTGCTCGGCGCCGCCATTCCCCCCGGCGCCGGACTCTGAAGTGTCATCGGCCGCCTCGGCGGGCGCCGCGTCGGCAGCCGTCGACGTGTCGGGCTGCCGCTGCGACCCGTCTGCCGGGGTAGAGGAGTCGGCGGAGGACTCTGCGGCAGCGGCGTCCGCGGCGGTCTCGCCCGGGGCCGCCGGCGAGTCCGGCACTCGCTGCGTGGTGGTCTGTTCCCGGGCTGGCGGCTGAGCCGGCGGTTCCGCGGACGCAGCGCGCCCGGCGGCGGGTGCTGCCGGCTCCTGGGCCTGGATCGGCGCCACCCGCACCTGACCCGCCGGCGCCAGGCGCTGGGCGGCACGATCCCGCTCCACCGCCGTCGGTCCCTGCTCACTCTGGTCAAAGGCGATGTTGACGGCGATGATCAGCATGAGCGTCACCCCCACCAGGCCCGCCAGCACCGCGATAAAGTTGCGGATGAAGAGGCGATCCTGCTCACGGCTCACAATGTTCTCCCTGGTCTGCCTGCGATAGCCGGTGGTGCCGGTGCCGCGGCCACGCCACCGGACCAGTATAGCCACGGGCCCTGTGCCATCGGGCAGCAACGGCCAACTCGCTCGGGCCCGTCGAGCGCGGGTATAGTCTCGGAAATGCCGAGAGGGTGGCCTGGCCCGAAGCCGTCGACCCGGGGGCCGGTGGCAGGGGCGGGGGATCATGAGCACCGACCGAAAACTGCGAGACCCACAGCTGCGCCGCACCCGGCGCCACGTCCAGGGGACCCTGGCCGGTTTCATCCTGCTGATGGTGGCAGCCCTGGCGGTGAACGTGCACCTGGCGACCCGGCTGGGGGGTGTCTACACGCCCATGCTGCACGCCCTTGCCCACGTCAAGATGGACCTGACGCGGGCACATCTTTGGCTGGAGGAAATGCTCACCGGTACCGAGGAGCCGGACTACGGACGCGTGTTCGGCATCATGGCCGAAGCCGAGCGCACCGTCGAACGCCTGCTGGTGGGGGAGCAGGTGCACCTGCTGCCGGTGGCCCCGCCGGTGGAGGGCGAGCTGACCCGGCCGGTCAACGAACTTCATGCCCAGATCCAGTCGCTGGTGGAGCTGGCCGAGCTGCGCTGGGAGCTGCGCTCCGACGAGGGCAGCCTGCTGGAGCTGGACCGCCGCTACGACGCCCTCTACAACCAGACCATCGCGCTGGCCGACTCCATCGAGGACAGCCTCGAGATCCGCATCAGCTCGGACCTCAGCCTGTTCCAGAACGTGCAGCTGGCGCTGATTCTCGGCTGCCTGCTGCTGCTGGCCTACGGCGCCTGGTTAACCAGCCGCAACATCACCCGCTTGGGGCTGGAGGTGGAACAGCGCCGCCTCACCGAGCAGCAGCTCACCCGCAGCCGCGAGGCCGCCCTGGCGGCCCGCGACGAAGCCAAGGCTGCCAACGCCGCCAAGGACCTGTTCCTGGCGAAGATCAGCCACGAGGTGCGCACCCCCATCAATGCCGCCATGGGCATGGTGACCCTGCTGGCCGACGGCGAGCTGGAACCCGCCCAGCGCGAGTGTGTCCAGGCCATCGACTCCGAGATGAGCGATCTCAAGGAGATCGTCGACGACCTGCTGGACTTCTCCAGCATCGAGGCCGGCCGGATCAACCTCTCGCCGGTGCCCTTCGACCTGCGCCGGCTGGTGGCCGAGGCCGCGGACCACGCCGCATCCCTGGCCAGCGGCCGGGACGTGGTGGTGGACGCCGTGGTGCCCCACGAATTTCCCGCCAAGGTGGTGGGGGATCCGGTGCGGGTCCGCCAGGTGCTGCTGAACCTGCTGCGCAACGCCGTCAAGTTCACCGAGAGGGGCCGCATCCTGGTGCAGCTCGACGGGCGCTTCAGCGGCCACGGCGGCTACGTGGATGCCACGGTGTCGGTGCAGGACACCGGGATCGGGGTCCCCCCGGATCAGCGCGATGAGATCTTCAACGCCTTCTCCCAGGGGGAGGACTCCCGCACCCGGCGCTTCGGTGGCACCGGCCTCGGGCTCACCATCGCCCGCGAGCTGGTGGAGCTGATGTCCGGAAGCATCGGCCTGGAGAGCGAGCACGGCGAGGGCAGCCGTTTCTGGTTCCAGCTGCCGCTGCGGGTGGCTGCCTCGGCGCGGCCACTGCGGCCCCGGGACGGCTCCCGGCTGCTGCTGGCGGATCTGGACGACGAGGTGAGCGGCCGCACCGTGGCGCTGGCCAACGCGCTCGGCGTGCCGGTGGACATCTACACCGATGGCAAGGACGCCCTGGCCCGCCTGGAGGAGCTGGGCCGCGACAACCCCTATACCCTGTGCGTGGTGAGCGACCGGCTCACCGATCTGTCGGTGGACGCCTTCCTGGCCGCGCTGGGACAAAAAGCCGTGGCCGGGGGCATGGCGGTGTGGGTGATGACCTCCGGCGCCGTGGTGGGCGACAGCGAGCGGCTGTACCGCCTGGGGGCCGACGGTGCCTTCACCCGCTGCCAGCGGGGCCTGGTGCTGCCGGCGCTGCTGGCGGGCGAGATGGAATCCCCCGCCGGCAGGCTGCAGCAGGCCCGCAGCGAGCCCGTGGTGGCCGGCGCCGAGGTGCTGCTGGTGGACGACCACCGGGTCACCCAGATCGCGGCCCGCCACATGCTGGAGAGCCTCGGATGCCGGGTGGACGTGGCGGGAAACGGGGCCCAGGCGCTGGACCGCTGGCAGCGCAAGGACTACGACCTGATCTTCATGGACTGGCACATGCCCGAAATGGACGGCCTGCAGGTGACCGAGGCGATACGCCGGTCCCAGGAGGGGCGGCTGCGGCCGATGATCGTGGCCATGACCGCCAGCGCCATGGCGGGGGACCGCGAACGCTGCCTGGCGGCGGGCATGGACGACTACATCAGCAAGCCGGTCACCCGCGACGCCCTGCGCCGGGTGCTGCGCTGGACCACCGGCCGGGCCCAGGCCAGCGCCTGAGCTTCCCCGCAGTCCCTGGTCGACCGTCCCTGCAGTGCCTGTCCGATGGTCCAGTTGGCAATAGTTTTCCACAGTCTGCAGCGCCGCCGGCGTCTCCCCCCAATGGCATGAGTTCACGATAATTTTCATTGTCGCGCCGTTCCACTGCCGCCTCCCGCTTTGCCCTTCCTGAAACGCTTTCAATCTGACCCACCCCTGAAGCTGCCCATCACGCTGCCCCTTTAGGCCAGGTCCACTGGCCCGAAGGGGAAGTGCAATTCAAGACTTAAGGCTCGTGCCAATGTGCGCTTGCTGGGCAAGCATGGACCCTGCGCCCGAATCCACGGCGCGCCTTCAGAACTGAACAGCTGATCCCGAAACGGCAAACCGCCCGTGAGGGTGGGACGCAAAGCCTACGGACCTCGCCGAGGAAGGGGGGGAGGTGGCCGGGCTGCCGAAGGATAGGCGTAGAACCTGAGGAGGGTTCAGCTGTGACAGCACGATTCCGTACCGCTACGTGCCTTGCCGGCCCGCCGGCCGCGGCACTGTCGGCGTTGCTGCTGGGGACGGCGACGCTCACAGTGCCCGGGACCGCCCTGGCCCAGGCTGAGGCAAAAGCCTGTGAGCGCACCGTCACCGCCAATGTGGTGGCGCTCGACAATCCCATCTTCTTCAATCGCCTTGGAGCGCAGAACGTCAACTGGATGATGTATGCGCTGCGCCGCGACGTGGTGGGCGTCTCCAGCGGCCTGCCCGAGGCCTCGGGAGGGGCGCTCTCGCCCGGCCGGGTGCAGCTGCGCGCCGACAAACGCCCGCGCCCGCTGGTGTTGCGTGTCGCCGCCGGCGAGTGCCTGCAGGTGAACTTCGAGAACCTGCTGGCGCCAGTGGCCAACCCCAACAACGGCGACGGCGCCGAGCGCAACGAGGCCGGCGTGGTCTTCAACGGCCCGGTCAACGACAACCAGGTGGCGGGCCGCTTCGCCGGCTTCCACGTCCAGGGCATGGAGCTGGTGGGCAGCATCGACTCCGATGCCTCCTTCGTGGGCGAGAACGCCAACTCGCTGGTGGCTCCCGGCCAGTCCGCCACCTACACCTACCGGGCGGTGGCCGACGGCAGCTTCCTGGTGACCAGCTACGGCGCCACCTTCGGCGGCGAGGCCACCGGCGGCAACGTCGGCATGGGCCTGTTCGGTCAGGTGAACGTCCAGCCTCCGGGCGCGGCGGTGTTCCGCAGCCAGGTGACGGAGGAGGACATGCGCCTCGCCACCACCGGCACCAGCGCCTCCGGCCATCCCATCGTCGACTACGATGCCACCTACCCTGACCAGGAGCCCTGGATCAGCGAGGGCAGGGCGGGGCTGCCGGTGCTGGCCATGACCACCCCGGACGGGGAGATCGTGCACAGCGATATCGACGCCGTCGTCGCCTACCGCGACCCGGCCAGCGGCGAGCTGGGCAGCTTCCCGGCCGAGACCTACCCGCTGGAGAGCGTCGGGCTGCGCAATCCCACCCTGCCCAACCGGCTGGAGCCCTACCGGGAATTCGCCTCCATCTGGCACGACGAGATCGCCGCCACCCAGGCCTTCCCGGCCTGGTTCAACGACCCGGTGCTCTCCCACACCCTGGGCGGGGTGCGTGATGCCTTCATGATCAACTATGGCTCCGGCGGTATCGGTTCCGAGATCATCGCCAATCGCCTGGGTGTGGGCCCCATGCACGACTGCCTGTCGTGTGCCTACGAGGACTTTTTCCTGTCCTCGTACACCGTGGGCGACCCCGCCCAGCTGGTGGACATCCCCGCCAATCTGGGTCTGGAGGCCTGTGACCCGGCCCTGAACAACTGCCTGGACGTGGGCCCCAAGGCGAACTTCGGCCTCTACCCGGACGATCCGGCCAACGTGCACCACAGCTACATCGGCGACTTCGTCAAGTTCCGCAACGTGCACGCCGGCCCCAAGGAACAGCACATCTTCCATCTGCACAACCACCAGTGGCTGTTCAACGCCAACGACGACAACGCCAATTACCTGGACGCCCAGGGCCTTGGCCCGGGCTCCAGCTACACTTACGAGATCGTCTTCGGCGGTGGCGGCAACCGCAACAAGAGCGCCGGTGACGCCATCTTCCACTGCCACTTCTACCCGCACTTCGCCCAGGGCATGTGGTACATGTGGCGCATCCACGACACCCTGGAGACCGGCACCGCGCTGGCGGTGAGCGATACCGGCAGCCGGTTCCACGACGATCCCTTCGAGCTGTTCAACGGCACCCCGGCCAACAACCAGGGTATCGTCGACGCCGGCGACCCGAACCAGGCCCTGGGCGCCGGCTTCGAGACCACCACCCGCGCCCTGCCCGACGCCGAGGTTCTCGTGGGCATGCCCACTCCGGCTCTGGTGCCCCTGCCCGGCAAGGCCATGGCGCCGCTGCCCGGCAAGGTGACCGTGGTCACCAAGGATTCCAACGGCGACGGCATTCCCGACTCCAGCCAGGCCAAGGTGGACCGCACCGACCGCGTGGCGAGCGGCCCCCTGGCCGGCGAGATCCGCAACCCCGGCTACCCGTTCTGGATCGGCGGCATCGAGGACATCGTCGGTCAGCGCGCCCCGACCCCGCCGCTCGACATGTATGCTCCCGCCGGCGGCTGGGACGGCGGTCTGCCCCGCGGCGTCGTCGACGGCTATCTGGCCGGCGGTGTCAGCGAGGACATCCAGACCCGCCTGGATCTCAGCAAGACAGAGCTTGTCGCCAAGCCGGTGTACTTCCCCGAGACGGGCACTGAAGTGGAGCGCGCAGCCATGGCCTTCCACGCCCAGCGCTGCCACGACACGGCCATGCCCGGCGGCGCCTCGGCGGCCTGTGACAGTTCAGCGGCGGGTTTGAACGACAGCGGCCAGCCCAACCGCGGCGGCTTCATCACCAACGGTGCGCCGCCGGTGCCCGGTGCGCCGTTCAGCGAGCCCTGTATCGATGACGAGGGCGACCTGCTGACGGCCGGCGTGACCGGTGATTTCTTCGATGCCAAGGGTGGGCTCGGTATCAAGGGCCGGTCCCAGTTCAACACGGATACGCCCCGGGTCTACAAGGCGGCGGTCATTCAGACCGACGTCACCTTCAACAAGGTGGGTTACCACTACCCGCAGCAGCGCATCATCACGCTGTGGGAGGACGTGGCCCCGACCCTGGCGAAGACCCGTGCGCCGGAGCCCTTCGTCATTCGCCTCAACACCTATGACTGCGCGCATTTCCAGCACACCAACCTGGTGCCCAAGGAGTTCGAGCTGGACGACTACCAGGTGAAGACGCCCACCGACATCATCAGCCAGCACATGCACCTGCCCAAATGGGATCTGGTCAGCACCGACGGTGCGGGTAACGGCTGGAACTACGAGAGTGGAACCTTCAGCTCGGAAATGGTGGTCAGCCGCATCAAGGCCATCAATGCCTTCAACGCCGACCCGGCCAACACACCGGTGCTCACCGACGTGGAAGGCAACCCGGTGGTGAACTCCGCGGGCGATACCATCGGTGCCGAGCTGAAACCTCTGCCGCATCCCTTCTTCGGCGCCGAGGGTACCGGGCTGGGAGCGCGCACCACCATCTCGCGGTGGTTCTCCGATCCGGTGGTCAACGCCCAGGGTGTGAACCGGGGTCTGGGGGTGAGCTTTACCCATGACCACTACGGGCCCTCCACCCACCAGCAGGTCGGGCTCTACGCGACCCTGATCTCGGAGCCCGCGGACTCCACCTGGGTGCACAACGAGACCGGCGAGCTGCTGTTCGACCCCGCAACGCGCAACGACGGTGGCCCCACCTCCTGGCAGGCGGCCATCCTAACCGGCGACACCGACGGTGACGGCGAGGACGACAGCTTCCGGGAGTTCTACCTGGAGTTCGGCGACTTCCAGCACGCCTACGAGAAAGGCGTGTTTGTCGGCGTCGGCCCCGACGGGCACACCGTGGCGCCGCCCACGGAGACCACGTTCATCAACGCGATCAACCCTTCCGTCCGGCAGGAGGTGCAGGGCCAGCCACGCAACGATCCGCCGTTCCCGGACGTGGGCTTCCACCCGCCGTTCTGCCCCGGCGGTGTGCCGCGACCCTGTCCCGAGGCCATCTCCGTGGATGACATCGGCATGTTCGTGGTCAACTACCGGGCCGAGCCGGTGGGACTGCGGGTCTTCGACCCGGACAAGACCGGCCCCGATGGGCGTCCCGGTACCCAGGCCGACGGCCTGGCCGGCGATCTGGCCTTCGCCCTGCAGACCCGCACCGACCGGGCCATCCCGGAACTCAACACGGTGCTGGGCGACACCCCTTACCCGCCGCTCAACCAGGCGCTGCGCGACGGTGACGCCTTCACCCCCATGCTGCGGTCCTTCTCGGGGGACACGGTGCGGGTGAGGATCCAGGCCGGTGCCCACGAGCACGAGCACAACGCCACCATCCACGGTGTGAAGTGGCTGCAGGGGGGGTCGGGTCACGGTGAAGCGCTCAACTCCGGCTGGCGCAACGCCCAGAACATCGGCATCTCGGAGCAGTTCACCCTGACCACGCCGGTGGTGGCGGACTTCACCCAGTTCCAGCCGGCGGCCGACTACGCCTACTCGGTGAGCGCGGCCCACGACGGCTGGTGGTCCGGGGTCTGGGGGGTGATGCGCAACTACAAGCAGTTGCGCGACGACCTGTTCGCCCTGCCGGATACCCACCCGGTGGTGAACGCGGTGTCCGCGCCTGACCTGCGCGGCCTGGCCCGTGCGGTGGAGAACGCGCGCAATGCCAACCAGCGCGTGGCCGCCCTCCAGGGTCTGCGCAACGCGGTGGAGAACGTCGTCCGCAACCGTGCCGAGAACTTCAACCAGTTCAGGCACGGCGGCCTGTGCCCGGCGGATGCGCCGGAGCGCGAGTTCGACGTCAGCGCGGTGCTGGCCAACGATGTGCTGGAAAACCGCCTGGGGCTGACCATCCCCCGCAATGCCGGGCGTGATTCCGACGGCGATGGCATCGGCGACAACGAGGGCGGACGGCTCGACCCCAACGGCGGCACGCTGGTCTACAACCCCCGGCCCACGGTCATCGACCAGATCGAGGCCGTGGACGAGGAGACCGGCGAGACGCTCACCATCGGTGGCAACGACGGACCGCTGCACGACCCGACGGCCATGATGTACGTCCATACCGGGGATCTGCGCCCGGCGCCCACCAACTTCCGGGAGTTCTTCGCCTGCCGGTTCTTCGGTGGGGTGGAAAATCCCCGGTGCCCGGTGAAGCTCAAGGCCGACGCGCCGGTGGAGCCCATCGTTATGCGGGCCGCCGCGGGCGACTGCATCCGGGTGACGCTGCGCAACCGCCTGCCCCGGGTGGCGCCGGATCTGGCCGGATTCAACACGCTGCTGCAGGTGGTGAACCGCGACCGCGACCCGGTGCAGGGTCTGACCTGGTTCCACAACAACCTGGTCCGGCCCTCCAGCCACGTGGGCCTGCACCCGCAGCTGGTGGAGTACGACGTGACCCGCTCCGACGGCGCCAACGTGGGCATCAACCGGGGCGGGGTGCTGGATCCGTTCCAGACCGCCGCGCCGGGAATCCCGATCCCCGAGCGCTACACCTGGTACGCCGGTAACATCGAGTTCGTCGAGAAGCCGGGCGGACGCTTCGCCATGAAGGCCACGCCGGTTGAGTTCGGCGCTACCAACCTGGTGCCTGCCGACCGCATCAAGCAGGGCCAGAAGGGCCTGGTGGGCTCGCTGATCATCGAGCCCGAGGGGTCCAAGTGGGCGGAGAACGACCGCAGGCGCGACCACCAGGTGGATGACCCGGCGGCAACCCGGCGCACCCGCACCATGGCCACGGTGAAGACCGCCGACGGCGGCGAGTTCCGTGACCTGGTGGCCATGTTCCGCAAGGGTCAGAACCACCGCTTCGCCGACGGCACGCCGGTGCAGAACATCGCCGGCGAGGGCGGTGCGGTGCCCGAGGACAGCCACGACGCGGGCCAGCAATCCATCAACTACGCCACCGAGCCCATGTGGTACCGCTTCGGGCTGCCTCCGGCGACGCCGTTCGGCAACGCCGGTGGTGGTCTCGGGGCGGTGGCCAACCCGGAACTGGCCTATAGCAACCAGCTGGTGGGCGAGGATCCGGTGACGCCGGTGTTCACGGCCGCTGCCGGGGAGCAGGTGCGCATGCGCGTGCTGATGCCCACCGGCGCGGGCCGTGGCACCACCTTCAACCTCCACGGTCACCTCTGGCAGCGGGATCCCTACATCTGCCCGGGTTCGGCCGATCTGGGTCTGAAGGGCAAGTGCGCACCCGGCGAGTTGGGCTCCCGGGCCATTGGCGACAACCCGCTGGGTTACCACCTGGGCGGTCAGGAGAGTGTGACCCCCTTCGCCCACTTCGATGTGGTGGTGCCGGCCGGCGGCCGGGGCGGGGTGCCCGGAGACTACTTGTTCCGGGATCATGCATCCTTCGGCAACACCAGCGGCCTGTGGGGGATCCTGCGGGTGACCCAGTAGGCCGGCGCGCCTGAGCGGAGGGACCCGCGAGCGCATGGAACCGCACGGCCACCGGGGCAGGATGCCCCGGTGGCCGTTTTTTTACGGCTGCCAGGCCATTGGTACAAGGCGTGGCCCCGTGCCAGCCCCCGGGTTGGCGGCTGGTGGCTCGATCCTCGCCCCGAGAGCAGGCCCGCGCTCTCTCAGGGAGGATCTCCGGCGACGCCAGCCATGGATAGCGGCCACCAGGGGCTGCCGACAACACCGGCCGCGACCCGCTGAGGTTCTTTTGAGGCGCCGACCTGGTCGGCGCCCCCCTCTCGATCAACCAAGCCGGCTGCGCGGGCGTTACCGCCGGCGGCACGGACAATAACGGGTGAATGCTGCCCGGGGGCACTGAGTACCAGGTACTGGGTGCGCCCTGAGTCGGAACAGTTACTCGGAGCCGCCGTGGCCCCCGTTGCGGAGAGACCTGGGGGCCGGCGCATCAAATGCCACGGCGTCTATCTACTCGCTTGTGCCTTGCCCAAGGCGAGGGCTCCCGTGGCACCGCCCTGGCCTGTGCCTGGCCAAAGGCGACACACTCATGGCATCGCCCGATGGCAGGTTTCTGCGCAACCTGCCCTACGGCGGGCTTCGGTCGGCGCCGGGCGGGATTCCCTCGCAACTGGCCGCTCCGGTGTTGTGCCCCGAAGCAATTCGTCAATGGATCGGGTTGAACGCGTTCACTGGAGCCGATACTCCTGTCCAGCGGATCGACGAGTTACCGGAGAAGCGATGAACCAGCAGAAACCGCGTTCGAGTATTGCACCGGCCGCAACCGCGGCGCCGGCGCTTCGGCCGGCGCGCGAGTTTGCCGCCATCTGCCTGCTGTTCTTCGCCTCCGGCTTCGCGGCGCTGGTCTACCAGGTGCTGTGGATGAAAGAGCTGGGCCTGCTGTTCGGCAACACCGCCCATGCCGCGGCCGCCACCCTGACGGCGTTCTTTCTCGGGCTTGCCGTGGGGGGGCGGGTGGTGGGCCGGCGGGTGATGGGCCTGCGGCATCCGCTGCGGCTCTACGCGTGGCTGGAGGTGGGCGTGGCCGTGACCGCCCTCGCCTACTTCGGCCTGCTGGAGATCTATCATGGGCTGTATCCGGCGCTGTTCGGTGCCCTCGGCGAGCAGCCGGCGCTGTTCAACGCCGCCCGCCTGACTCTGGCCCTGGTGATCCTGTTTCCCCCCGCCTTCCTGATGGGCGGCACGCTGCCGGTGGTCAGCCAGCAGCTGGTGCCCGCCGCCGAGCAACTGGGCGGCCGGGTGCCCGTGGTCTATGGCATCAACACCCTGGGGGCGGCCCTGGGGGCCCATGCCGCCGGCTTCTATCTGCCTCCCTGGCTCGGTTTCGATGGCGCCTACCTGGTGGCCGTGGGCATCACCCTGGCGGTGGCGGCCGGCGGCGCCTGGCTGAGCCGGCACCTGGAGCCGATGGTGGCGGCGGCCCAGGACACCCGCGCTCAGCCCGAGCCCCTGCATCTGCCCGCCTGGGCCATCGCCGCGCTGGCCTTCGGCTCCGGCTTCACGGCCCTGGCGCTGGAGGTGCTGTGGACGCGCATGTTCGCCCAGGTGCTGCAGAACTCCGTGTACACGTTCTCGGCCATTCTCACCACGTTTCTAATCTGCCTGGCTCTGGGCGCCTGGCTGGCGGCCTGGCTGGCCCGCCGCCGCACGCCGCCGCGGCGCCAGATCACCGTACTGCTGTGCCTGGCCGCCCTCAGCGTGGCCGCCACCCCGGCGGCGTTCGACGCGGTCACCGGGGGGCTCCAGTACCTGGGCGAGGGAGCCGGCTGGCCCGGCTATGTGCTGCGGGTGTTCGCCGCGGTGAGCGCGGTGATCTTCCTGCCCACCCTGCTGCTGGGCACGGTGTTTCCGCTGCTGCTGAAGGTCAGTGAGCCGTTGCGCCTGGGCACCGGCCGCACCGTGGGCGACCTGGTGGCCTGGAATACCCTGGGTGCCATTGCCGGTTCCCTGGTGGCGGGCTTCGTGCTGCTGGACAGCATCGGACTGTGGCCCGCCATCGCGGTGCTGGCAGTCCTCTACGCCCTGGCGGCCGTGGTGTTGGCGCCCGGTCCGGCTCCGGGCCGCCCGGGACTGAGGGCCGTTGCGGTGCTGGCCCTGCTGGCCGCCGGCCTGGGCGCCCAGCTCTACCATCCGCCCCGGGCGCGGGTGGATCCCACGGGGGGTGAGCGGCTGCTGGACGTGCTGGAGGGCAGCGCTGCCACGGTGGCGGTGGTGGAGCGCCAGTACTCCAGCGGCGAAGACGGCGCCGGCAAGCGCAGTCTGCGTCTCAAGGTCAACAACTACTACTCCCTGGGCGGCACCGGCGCGGCCAAATGGGAGGCGTGGCAGACCCACCTGCCGCTGCTGCTCCACCCGGACCCCAGTCGGGTGTTCTTCCTGGGCATGGGGACCGGCATCACCGCGGGCGCCGCGCTGCGCCATCCCGTGGAGGAGGTGATCACCACCGAGTTGCTGCCGGAAGTGGTGACCGCGGCCCGGCGCTATTTCCGCGATTACGTCAATGGGCTGTTCGATGATTCCCGCTCCCGGGTGCTGGTGACCGATGGGCGCAATTACCTGCAGGCCAACCGCCGGCGCTTCGATGTGATCATCGCCGACCTGTTCCTGCCCTGGCGGGCGGGGGCGGGCAGCCTCTACAGCCGGGAGCATTTCGCCACGGCCCGGAAACGGTTGCGCCCCGGGGGCCTGTTCGTGCAATGGCTGCCGCTGCATCAGAGCTCGCGGCGCGAGTTCGGCATCGTGGCCCGCACGCTGGTGGAGGTGTTTCCCCGGGTGACGCTGTGGCGGGGCGACTTCGTCTCCCGGCAACCGGTGGTGGCCCTGGTGGGCCATGCAGGCACCGAGCCGCTGGACCTCCAGGCCCTGGAGGCGCGGCTGGAGGCGGTGCGCGCCGACCGGCTCGGGGACATGCCCCTGCTGCACTTCGTGCCCGACGCCGAGCGCCTGGTGCGCCGCTGGCCGGCGGATCCCGGGCGCTTCCTGCTCAACTACGCCGGCAACCTCAGCGCCGCCCGGGAGCTGCTCGCCGGCTACCCGATTAACACCGACAATTTTCCGCGGGTAGAGTACGGGGCGCCCATCACCCAGCGCCGGGAGCAGGCCGAGCAGGCGGACTTCTTCGCCGGCCCGCCGCTGATCGATTTCTTCGCCGAGGTGCTGGGGCGCGTGCCGCCGGAACAGGATCCCTACCTGGCTCAGGCCAAGCCCCGCCAGCGCGCCCATGTCTACGCCGGCCTCGACCTGCATCGGCTGCAGGTGCTGGCGGATCAGGGAGAAGTGGCTGCGGCCCGGGAAGCGCTGGAGCGGTTCGTGGGTCGGGTCTTCCGCTGACCGCCGGCCCGGCGGGCTTGGCGCTGGGTACCCGGCCCGGTAGGGCGACCCCCTGTCCCATATGTTGAGTCGGGACGCGTCCCGCCGCCGGCTGCAACGCCCGGCGCCCCGGAGGCCGAGAAACAGCCATGACCTCGGCCGGCTGTCGCCGCCCCGCTGCCCGCGCGCGCTGCACGACCCCGCGCCTGTCCGACTGGCCATGATCAACCCCGACACAGTCTTTGACTGCTGGCAGGGGACCGCGGCTGTCGCCTGACGGCGACATTTTCCTGTCCTTTGGTACAGGTCCCCCGGGCCCGCACGAAAACCCTCCCCGGTTCAGCACGTAACCCTCCTCGCAGCCGCTAAATATCGAATTATTCGTGAACCTTTAGTCCTGTTCCCGCGTTCGTGCGGCACCGTTGCCCTATGACCTGTCGTCAATTGGGGACAGTATTTGCCTGCCCGAAAGGGCAGCCCACCACTGGCCTAAAGGGCCGTCGCGGCTGGCCAGACCGACAGGTCCATCGCCTGTCCCGAACTGCATGCTGACGGCGTGGGGCAGCACAGGAGCGCCTCACGGGACACGGATCAGACGATCAGGAAACCAGGCTAAAGCCGAATCGCGGTGCCCGAACGGGCAAACCGCCTGCAAGGGCGGGACGCAAAGCCGAGGGGGCCTCATGGATGGAGGCAGCCGGGCTGCAACGGGGACTGCGCAGAGAGGATCCAACGTGACTAGACATACCTTCGCTAAGGCTCCGCAGTGGGGGGGCGCCGGCTCGGCCGCCACCGCGCTGCTGCTGTCGGCGGCATTGGGGGCTCCGGGATCTGCGCTTGC
>CAZAQB010000088.1:3938-14110 GCA_964487155.1 uncultured Ectothiorhodospiraceae bacterium | reverse complement strand
ACCTGCGCCGCCGATAATCCCACCGGGCGCCGGTCGAAGCCCGCCGTAGGGCACGCTGCGAAGCAACGTGCCATTGGGCGGTGGCACAGCTCGCCAAGCCTGGGTCAGCCAGGAGGCTGGACCCTGAACCGGGTGGCCTTTGATACGCCGGCGCCCACGTTTCTTCGCAACGCGGGTCTACGGCGGGCAGTGTGAGGCGCCGGGGGCGTGGCGAGGGCTGCCGGGTCGCCGCAGCCGGCCACCGAAGACGCCGGATGCGCTGCGCTTATCCGGCCTACGCATTGGGCGGCCATCCGATGCGGACCGCGGCCGGGCCGGCTGCCTGCGGTTGCAAAACCCGCCCACGGCACCCACCTGTTCTCCACGGCCCGCAGCAACCCCCGGGAACCCACCCATGAGCCAGCCCCAGAACCCGTCCCTCGAGGACCCGAAGTTCCAGCGCCAGATGCGCTGGCGCTACCTCGCCTGGGTGGTGCTGGCCCTGGTGATCGGCGCCACCTGGCTGCAGTACGAGCGGGCGCAGCAGGTCCGCGAGCTGAGCTACACCGAATTCAAGGCCGAGGTCCGGGAAGGCGACATCCGCGAGATCACCGTGCGCGGCGATCGGATCAACGGCCTGATACAGGTCGACCCGGAGGCCGGTGGCGGCGAGGCCCAGGACTCCGGCCAGACCGGGGAGCAGAGCCAGGGATCGGAGTCGGCGACCGACGGCGATGCCGGGCCCCGGGAGGTAGCCTTCGTCACCACCCGGCCCGCCTTCGACGACCCGGAGCTGATGCCCCTGCTCAAGGAGCACGACGTCACCATCAACGCCCTCTCCGGCCAGCGGCCCTGGTGGCAGGAGCTGATCATCACCCTGCTGCCGTGGGTGCTGATCTTCGGCGTGATCATCTGGATCACCTGGCGCATGCAGGAGCGCATGGCCGGCGCCGGGGGCCAGCTGTTCAGCTTCGGCAAGTCGAAGGCCCGGCGCTACCGGGAGGAGAGCACCGGCGTGCGCCTGAACGATGTGGCCGGCGCCGAGAACGCCAAGCAGGACGTGGCCGAGATCGTCGATTATCTGAGAGACCCGGAGCGCTACCGCAAACTGGGCGCGCGGGTCCCCAGGGGCATGTTGCTGATGGGTCCGCCGGGCACCGGCAAGACCCTGCTGGCCAAGGCAGTGGCCGGCGAGGCGGACGTGCCCTTCTACAGCCTGAGCGGCTCCGAGTTCATCGAGATGTTCGTCGGCGTGGGCGCCTCCCGGGTGCGCGACACCTTCCAGAGCGCCAAGGGCGAGGCCCCCGCCATCATCTTCATCGACGAGTTGGACGCCATCGGCCGTGTACGGGGCGCGGGGCTCGGTGGCGGCCACGACGAGCGGGAACAGACCCTCAACCAGATCCTCTCGGAGATGGACGGCTTCCAGGCCCACGAGACAGTGGTGGTGCTGGCGGCCACCAATCGCCCGGACGTGCTGGACCCGGCGCTGCTGCGCCCCGGGCGCTTCGACCGCAAGATCACCCTGGACCGGCCCGACCGGGCCGCCCGGCAGGCCATCCTGAAGGTGCATGCGCGCCATGTGCCCCTGGCCGGCGACGTGGATCTGGGCCACGTAGCCGGCCAGACCACCGGTTTCGCCGGGGCGGACCTAGCCAACCTGGTCAACGAGGCGGCGCTGCTGGCGGGCCGCCGGGAGCTCAAGCAGGTCACGGCGCAGTGCTTCGAGCAGGCCCGGGACAAGATCGTGCTGGGCCCGAAGCGCGAGGACGCCATCGACGACGACGAGAAGCGGGTGATCGCCATCCACGAGAGCGGCCACACCCTGGCCGCCGCACTGCTGCCCCGGGCCGACTCCCCGGACCGAGTCACCATCATCCCCCGCGGGCAGGCCCTTGGCGTCACCGAGCAGACCCCGGACCGGGAGCGCTACAACCTGAGCCGCCCCGACCTGCTGGACCGCATCGGCGTCATGCTGGGGGGCCGCATCGCCGAGCGGCTGTGTCTCGGCGAGGTGAGCACCGGCGCCGAGAACGACCTGAAGCAGGCCACCTCCCTCGCCCGGCGCATGGTGAGCCAGTGGGGCATGAGCGAGCGCCTGGGGCCGCTCGCCTTCCGCCAGGGCGAGAGCCACCCGTTCCTCGGCCGGGAGATGTCCCAGGAGCGGGACTACAGCGAGCACACCGCCCAGGTCATCGACGAGGAGATCAAGGAGCTGATGGAGGACATCGAGAGCCGGGTGGAGGACCTCCTGCACCGCCACCGCAAGGATCTCGACGCCCTGGCGCAGGCACTGCTGGAACAGGAGACCCTGTCCGGCGAGGCCCTCGCCCGGCAGCTGCCGGGCGCTGAGGAAAAACCCGCCCGGGCGGGCTGAGGGCGCCCGGTTGTCGGGTTACGGGGGGAAGGGGCTGCGAGGCCCTTGAGACACCCTTGGCGCCGGTGCCGGCCCAAGCCCCCCGCCCGAAGTGGCAGATTTCTCCGCCACCTGCCCTACGGCAGGCTTCGGCTTGGCGTCGGGCCGGGCTGAGGCGGTGGTACCACTCGCCGTAGCCCCACGTTGCGGAGAAACGTGGGCGCCAGCGTAGCCAAGGCCACGGTGTTCGGTCACAGGGCCCGTGCGTGCCCCAGGCCGAGGCACCCATGCCACCGCCCGATGGCACGTTTCTGCGCAACGTGCCCTACGGCGGGCTTCGGTCGGCGCCGGGTGGGATCACCCGTTGTCCCTGGTCCAGCGGATTATTGTGTAAACGGCCTCTCAGGCGGCCTTGCTCTCCGGGTAGAAGTTGGTGGTGTCGTCGGCGTCGGGCACGCCGCCGCCGCCCTGGCGCAGCAGCCTGAAGCCCCGCTCGGTGAGGCCGTGATTGCGGTCGAGGACTTCCTGGTGCTGCAGGTAGGCCACGAACTCCCGGGGCAGGCGGTGGATCCGGGCGCGCACTTCCTGGCTCAGCCCCTCGGCGTCCAGGGAGTCCACATCCACTCGGTCCAGAACCGGTTCCAGGTAGGTGGCCATGTTCAGCGTCAGCGCGTCCACGTCGCCGCGCACCCAGGACATGATCTCGCTGGAAAGCGACACCGCGATGCCGATGATGGCGCCCACCGATGCCATCATGACCAGCGCCAGATCGATCCGGGAGTCGATGCTGATCTCAGTCGGCAGCAGCGCCTGGGACCACAGCAGCGCGAAGTAGCCGAGCGTTCCGAACAGCGTCGCGGCCACCGTTGCCACCATCAGGCAGCGGCCGACGGCCCGGGGAGCCCGGAAGCGCCGGGCCGGCAGGTCGATGCAGTGGGCCGCCAGCAGCGCCGCGCAGCCGGACAGCACCACGAAGGGCAGGTAGGCGTCCCAGGGGCCGCGCAGCACGCCCAGGGCATCTGCCGCCAGGAAGCCCAGGGCGCCGACCAGGCATCCAGCCAGAAAGCCGTAGACGTGGGGTGCCGGGAACTGGCGCGGCGAGAAGGCGCCGCGCACCGGCCAGCGGGCGGCGAGCAGCACCTTGGCGAAGAACACCGCGGCCACCGGCGCGTAGATCACCAGCAGGGCGGAGACCGCGGTGCGCGCCGGCGCCCAGCCCTCGCCGTCGGCGGGGCTGCGCCCGCTGAGCAGCCCCAGGCCGAAGGACACCAGGATCACGCCGCCGCCGAACAGCAGCATGGAGCCCAGCAGCGTGGAGGGGTCCAGGGCGTAACGGGGGCGGTGCTGGACCATCACCCCCAGATCCCTGAGGCGATGGCGCACGGCCTGTTCCGTGCCCTCGTTGGCGACGATCAGGCAGACCATGAACTGGCAGACCTGGGCCAGGAAGCGGGCGCTGTAGTCCTCCAGGAAGCGCTCCTGGCTGGCGGCGCCATGGGTGCGGAACTGGGCGATCTCGCCCCCCAGCACCCGCAGGTGCTCGCGGATGTTGGGGTAGTTGAGCTCGGTGCGCCGCGCGGTCAGGTCGTAGGCGGAATCACGGTCGCAGAGCCGCTGGGCACTGGCCAGGAAGTGGCAGGCCCGGGCCCAGTTTCCGTACAGGGAGCGCTGGGGGTGCTCGAAGTCGCCGCTCTGGAGCAGGTCTCCGCCGCCGCCGGCGACCTCGCTGACGAACTGAATGGCGTCGGAACGGTCACCATCGCTGAGCCGCAGCGGCGTGTTTTTGAGCCGCCCGTACAACGCCCGGGCCTGCTCGGGGATGTGCGCCTGGCGGTGGGCGAAGTCCCGCCACCACTGGAAGACGTTGATGCGGGCCGGCAGGTTGGCGTGGATGTAGGGCATGGCGAGCGCCGTGAGCAGTGGCGGATAGGCGCCCAGCAATGCCACCCACAGGCCCAGTTCCGGATCCAGCGCGCGGCGCAACTGCTCGATCTTCGCCGGGTCCGCCAGCTGGTCGGAGAACACCGCGCTGGCCATCACGTAGCTCAGCAGCACCGAGGCGCTGTAGAGCGCCGACCAGGCCCGGTAGCGGCGCTTGCTGGTGGCGTAGGAGGGCAATACCGGCGGCAGGAAGCCGGGACGGCCGGGCAGCGGTTCCGGACCGTCCTCCGAGGGCTCCAGGTAGTAGCCGTCGGCGTTGAACGTGCGCCAGGCGAAGGGCAGCACGATGGCCAGCCCCAGTACCCAGGCGGCAAGCTGCAGGGGATCGTCGGACAGGAACTCCAGAAACGGCATGGCAGCGGCCCTCCGGGGCACGCGGCTTGGAGTCGAGCTCCTGACTGCAAGTCTGCGACATGCAGGGGATTTTGCCAGTGGCAAGTGACCGGCCGAGCCAGGCAATATTGCCCCTGGCTTAACGTGCAGCGGATCGACGGAGGTGAACCGGTAATGAACGCCAGCCTGACTCTGCCGGTCACCGGGGCAGCGCTGCTGGCCCTGGCGGCGGGCATTGCCGCCTACCAGCGCTGGCGCGCACCGCGCTGCCCGCGGCATTGGCCCTGGGCGGGCCGGGTGGCGTGGATGCTGGCGCTGCTGTGCGCCGGGACCGGCTCGGCGCTGCTTCTCCTGGCAGCGAAGTGACGGCGCCGGGGCCCGCTGTCAGATGTTATGGCAGGTGCGGCAGAGGGCGCTGTTGTCGTTGGTGACCCGCAGGAAGGTGGGCAGGAACTGGGAGCCCGCTCCGCCCGAGGGCACGCCGTGGGGGTCGTGGCAGGAGGCGCACTCCACCTCGGGCCCGCCGCCGGTGTCGTACAGGCGCACCTCGTCGGTGTTGGCGCGGGCGTTGCCGTTCAGGTCGAAGAACACCAGCCCGCTGCGGATGCCCCCGGGCTGGTTGAACTCCGCCGCCCGGGCGCCGCTGGTGGGGAAGGTGATGCCCACCGGGTGGTCATCGCGAAGGTCCTGGCCGATGACGAAGGAGCGGAAGTCCTGGGCGTTGGGGAACAGGTCGGGGGTCTCGCCGGAGATGTGACAGACCAGACAGCCGGTTGAATTCAAGCCCACGTGATTGGCGCCACCGCCGCCGCCGATGCCATCCCAAGTATCCAGAAAGCCGTCGTCCTGGGGCCCCACCTCCTGGCTCGTCTGATGCTTGCCGGCCCCAGGCATATTGATCACGGAGTCGATGCCCACGGTGCCGTCATGACAGGAGAGGCAGGTCAGGGAATTGGGGCCGGGGGCACTCACGTTCTGGGTTAGAGAGATCGTGCCCAGCTCGTCATAGGTGGTGTAGAAACTTTCCGGCGCGTTGGTACTGATGGTGTGGTTCCACAGCGGCGCGTTGATGGCGCCGCTGGCCCCGTGGGGGGTGTGGCAGTAAACGCAGACGGCGCCGTAGTCGTTGCGCTGGCTGTCCATCAGCCCGGCGTCCACGGTGTTGCCGGTGCCGCCCCGCTGGGTGAGGTTGTGGCGGGTGTTGACGATGCTGTCGAAGTTGCTGAATTCGCTGTCGTTGGCGTTGCGGTCCGCCAGGGACTGCAGCGGGATCGCTGCCAGCACCCCAAGGCCGGACACCAGTGCCCAGCTGCGCGTCGCGTTCCCCATCATAGACATCCTCTCCCCACGCCCCGCCGGCAATGCCTGCGGGTGATCCGTCCGGGATCCAAGCTCTGCGACCAGCCCCCTTGAGGGGCGAAACGGGCCTCAGCCCGAGACCTGTGATTCGTCCGGCGCCACCGGCCGGATCACTTCCAGTTTCCTGAACAGCTTGTCCAGGACATAGATCCGCCCGGTCTCGTCCACCGCCACCCCCGCCGGCAGGGAATACCTGCCGGGGCGGTCCAGATCGCCCAGCCGGCCAACAGGCAGCAACAGTTCCCCCTCCGGCGAGAAGATCTGCACGTTTCCGAAGGAGGCGTCCAGCACGTAGACTCGTCCTTCATCGTCCACCGCCAGGGACTTGGGGCGGGCGAACTGCCCGAAGCCCCGGCCCACCGTGCCCCACTCCCGGAGAAACTCGCCGTCCGGGCTCAGGGCCTGGACCCGGAAGTTGCCGGCGTCCAGCACGTAGACAGTGCCATCCGGGCCCACGTCCACGTCCAGGGGCAGGTTGAATTCTGCCGGGCCGTCGCCCCGACGGCCGATCTCTCCCAGGCGCACGCCCGCGCCGTCGTACATCACGATGCGGTGGCGCCGGGAATCCACCCCACCGGTGTCCAGCAGGTAGATCCGGTCGCCGGCCTCGTTCACGGCAACGGCTGTCAGGCGATCAAAATCTTCATCGCCGCCGATGTCCCGCTGAAACAGCCCATACGGATCGTAGACCACCACCCGTCCGCCACCGGCATCGGCCAGATACACCATGCCCTCGGCGTCCAGATCCAGATCCATGGGCTTGACGAGGCGGCCCTCGAATCGGTACCCGAACCAGAACACCCGGCGGCGCGGAACGTCGAAAGCATGCACAACCGGGTAGCCCGGATCACTGACGTAGATCATGCCCCGGCGGGCCGCGACGGCCTGGGGATCCTTGAATCCCACGTTTTGTGATGTATTTCCTGCCAGTCGTTGAAGCAGACTGGCCTGCCCGGGCTGCAGGTCGTCGCTGTCGCGCAGGGTCACTTCGTAGCGGTAGCGCGGCTCGGCAGGGGGCGCAGGCCAGGCGGGCAACTCGTCCAGGTTCGGGCTGGGCGGCGGAGCGGCGCAGCCGGCCGCCAGGGCGGTCAACAGCAGGGCAGTGGCTCGCGAGGCATGGCATCGGTGCGTCGACAAGTGCTTCTCCGCCAGCCGTGGCTTCCAGGCGCGTACTCTAGCAGCCTGTCGGACTTAGCCCGAGGATTTCACAAAAACGAGGGACGGCCCGGAGGTGTCGATTGGGACCCGAGTCCCGCTCCGGCCGCCTGCGCCTGGAGACCAGGCTCATTGGGCGGATTTCAGTTCTAGCCCGAAGATTTCACAAAATTGCACCGATCTCGCTTGTCTGTTGGCCCCACAAGGCATCTTTTCTCAGTCGGCCGTACTCACCGATAGGCCGCTCCTTCGAAAGGTCTCTTGTGAAACCAATATCCTACGCGATATCAGCACAAATTCATGAAATCTTCGGGCCAGAGGCGGCATGATAGCGGGCTGATGGACGCCGGGATCAGTCCTCGTCGAGGATGTCGTCGACCCAGGTGAGCGCCGCCATGGCCCGCGGAAACCCCAGGGTGCTGATGGCCAGCATCGGGACGTGGCGCAGTGCGTCGGGTTCCAGCCCCTCGTCCAGGCCCCGGCGCACGTGGGAGTGCACCGCGCCCTCGGAGGCCGCGCCGATGGCGAGGGCGAGTTTCACCAGGCGCATGGTGGGCGGATCCAGGGGACCCGCCTCGGCGCAGGCCGCGCCCAGTCTTTGGTAGGCGGCCCAGATCTCGGGGCAGTCGTCCGCCAGGTCACCGGCGGCGCCGGGCAGATTCTCGTTACTCTCGTCGTCCATCCTTGCGCCTCCCGGGCAATCGGCGCCCGCAGGCGCCTTCAATCCAACACCAGGGGGCCGAGGGCGGCAAGCCCCGGCCCGGATGCGCTCAGCGTAGCCGAATGTTGCCGCCGCCGGGAGCGCCTCCGCCCCCGCCGAATCCGCTGCCACCGCCCATGCCGCCACCCTCGGCGCCCGGCACCACGATGGACGAGGCGGCCTCCCGCTGCATCTCCTTGAGGCGGCTGACCGTGTCCTCCACGGCCTTGGCCGCCTCCGTGCCGAACTGCCGCGCGGCGTCCGCCAGATCCGCGGCGGAGATCTCGAAACTGATGGGCAGGGCACCGGCGGGGGTCATCACCTGGGTCTGGCCCACGTACACCACCTCGCGGCCGGGGTCGGCCGCGCCCTGTCCGTCCACCGGCGTGAGCCGAAGGATGCTTCCCATGCGCCGGTCGGTGAACACCTCCTCCCGGTACAGAGCGTCGGGCGACATCTCCAGTTCTTCCTCGTAGCTGTCAGCAGCCATGGGCTTCCCCTCGCATCGGGAACGGATCGGTTGGCACCGCAGAATAACAGTTCACCGGCGCCTCGTCCCCAGCCAGCCTCAGGAGCCGCCAGCCAGGCCGCGCAGCAGTTCCAGGAAATCCGCTTCCTGCTCGGAGACGGTGGCGGCGGGCCCGTGGGGATGGAAGATCAACGGCCCCCGGGGCGACTTGAGGATGGCCGCCGGCACGCCGAGCAAGATCCGTATCGCCAATCGGCCTCCCGCGGGCTATGGACCCAGACGCCCGGACCGTAGCAGAGGCCGGGTGCGGAGGCCCGTAACGGCCGAAAGGCGTTGCGTGCGCCCGGGGCCTGTTCTATCGTTTGACGAGGTCCAAGACCGTTCGACTCCCGCATCCCACCGCCTCTGGGTCAGTTCCCCGTACGATGAGCCTGCAAGAGAAGAGCGTCCTGAGACCGGCCGGGCCATGGCCGACCTGCTGGGTTTTTGCGCGCCCGGCTGTCGGGCCTGCCCGCGCGACGTGCCGGTGCCTCGCGCCGGGTTGCCGCTTGCCCTTTCCGAGTGAACCAGACCTATGACGTCGATCTACGTGGGCAACCTGCCCTTCTCCGCCACGGAAGACGAAGTACGCGAGTTGTTCTCCCAATATGGCGAGGTGGAGTCGGTCCGCCTCATGACGGACCGCGATACCGGCCGCCCCCGGGGTTTCGGCTTCGTCACCATGTCCAGCCAGGATGCCAGCGCCGCCATGGAGGCCCTCGACGGCCACGCCATGGGGGGCCGCAACCTGCGGGTGAACGAGGCCCAGGAAAAGCAGGGCGGCGGTGGTGGCGGCCGTCCCGGCGGCGGCGGGCGCCAGACGCGCCGCTGGTAGTGCGTATCCGGGCGGCCACGGGGCCGCCCGGCCCCGGCGGCGCGCAGCCGCCGCCGGGGTACGCCGAGTTCTGACCGGGCAGGCAGGGGCCATGGCCTCTGCCCGGCCTGGATCGTTGGTGCGGTTGTTCTGTGGGACGGCGTCATGCCGTCCGCGCGGCGCCCGCAGCAAGCCTCGACTAGAGGTCGACGAACCGGTCAAGTGCCGGCTCCGGCTGATCGGCGTCCCTTCCGTGGAGGGTCGGATCCCGCCGTGAATCGCGATCACATCCCCCGTATCCCGCGCCGGGCCTGTCTCGCCCTGGTGCTGATGTGCGTCCTGGCAGCGCCGGCTGCCGCCGACGGCACCGATAGTGCCTGGCGCAAGGCCATCAACAACCGCGACGACGCCGGGCTGGCGCGATTGCTGGAGGATGCCCAGGCGCCCGTCACCGCGCCCGGGCGCAACGGAGTCACCGCCCTGATGGTGGCGGCGCGGGCGGGGTCCGCGCCCCTGGTGGAGCAGCTACTGGCGCAGGGCGCGCGGGTCGAGGCCGAGCGCCGCGGCGGAGCCAGGGCGCTGCACTACGCAGCCCAGGGCGGAAGCCCGGAGGTCATCCGCCGGCTGGTGCGGGCCGGGGCGGAACTGGACGCCTCGGCCGCCAACGGCTGGACGGCGCTCACCGTGGCCGCCGCCCTCGGCCAAGCCGCGGCGGTGGACACTCTGCTGGAGGCCGGCGCCGACCCCAACCGGGTGGACGTCTATGGCTGGACGCCGTTGATGCGGGCAGTGGACAACGGCTACCCGGAGGCCGTGCGGGTTCTGCTTTCCCACCCCGCAGTGCGCCTGGACCTCACCGACGACGCCGGCATGACGGCTCTGCACCACGCCGCCCGCCGCGGCATGGAGCACCTGGCAGTGGCCCTGCTGGAACACTGCGCCAACCCCCGGGTCCGCGACCAGAACGGTTTCACCCCGGCCACGCTGGCCCGCCGCGCCGGCCATGGGAAGCTGGCGCCGCTGCTGG
>CAZAQB010000088.1:0-3838 GCA_964487155.1 uncultured Ectothiorhodospiraceae bacterium | reverse complement strand
CATCGAAACCCGGCTCGATGCTGGCGAGCCCCCGCTCGAAGTGGATGCGCGGGCTCGCCACCGCCGCCGCGGCGTCCATTTCGAAGTCCAGCAGATTGCAGAGCACCTGCAGGATGGCGGTGCGCAGCCGGTTGGACCCGCCAGAGCCCACGGCGATCAGCCGCTCCCGGCCCACCGCCAGGGTGGGCGCCATCATGGAGGAGACCCGGGTATCGGTGGGCCAGCAGTGGAACCCGGTCGGATTGAGGTCTTCCTCGCCGAGCATGTTGTTCACCATGATGCCGGTGCCCGGCAGCAGGTAGCCGCAGCCCTCGCCATTGGAAAGGCTCAGCGCGGCGGCATTGCCCTGGGCATCCACCACGCTGATGTGGGTGGTGCCGCGGGCGGTGACCGGGTGGCCGGCGACGGCACGCCGGTAGCGCGCCACCCGCTCTGCCTGCAGCAGATCCTCGCCGGCGGGCTCCTGTTGCCGCGCCAGGTTGGTCTGCTCCATGACCCGGGCCAGCAGCGCGACGTGCTCGGGGCTGCCGAAACCCAGCCGGCCCAGGTCGTGGGGCGCCAGCAGTTCCTGGGCAAAGGCGATGAGCAGGCCGCCGGAGGACGGCGGCGGGTTGGTGAGGATGCGGCTGCCGCGGTAGTCATGAGCCAGGGGACGGCGCTGCACCGCCTGGTAGCCGCGCAGATCGTCCCGGCCCAGCAGGCCGCCGGAGGCGGCGCAGTCCCGGGCCAGGGCGGCCGCCATCTCGCCTTCATAGAACAGCCGGTCGCCCTCCAGGGCGAGGGTCTCCAGCGCGTCTGCCAGTTGCGGCTGGCGCAGGGTGTCTCCTGCCTGCAGCAGGCGGCCGTCGGAGCGGGTGTACACCCGCCGGGCGGCGGCGGTGGACACGTAGATGGGCCCGACGATGTCCAGGATGTACGCCTGCAGCGGGTTGAGGGGCGTCCCCTGGCGGGCGTAGGCGGCCGCCGGCTCGACGATGCCGGGCATGGGCACCGTGCCCAGCAGGCGGTGGGCCTCGAACAGGCCCCGCACCACGCCGGGGGTGGCGATGGAGCCCATGCCGATGTGGAACTCCTGCTGGGCGGTGCCGAAGTCCACCGTCACCGGGTGGAAATCGAGCTCCGCGGCCCTGGGCGCCTGGCGGGGCGTCTGCACGAAGAAATCGAGCAATACTGCCTCGCCGTCGGCCCGGCGGGCCATCAGGAACCCGCCGCCGCCCAGCGAGGCCAGCACCGGCTCCACCACGCAGGCCGCGGCGAGTCCCGCCAGCACCGCGTCGAAGGCGTTCCCGCCGGCCTCCAGCAGGCTGCTGGCCGCCTCCGCCGTCAGCGGATGTCCCGCCGCCACGCCCCCTGCCATCGCGCTGCACTCCTCCGCCGGCAACTTGCCGGCAAGGGTACAACAGGCGGCATCAGCCCTGGGACGGGGAGCCGGCTGGCGCCTTGACGCCCTCCGGTCCAGCGACGAAGGTTGAAGAGGGAGTGGTATTTCCGGGGCCCTGCCCCGCCACCTCGACGGAGGCGACCATGAACGTCATCCCTGCCCTGCGGGCGCTGGCCACCGCCGGCCTGGCGCTGCACCTTGGCCTGGCCGCTGCGGCGGACCGCCCCACCATCAGCGCCGTCACCGACCCCAGCTTCGTGCCCTTCGAGATGATGGACGAGCAGTCCGGGGAGATGGTGGGCTTCGACATGGACATCCTGAGCGAGGTCGCGAAGCGCTCGGGCTTCGACTACAGCCTCCGCACCATGGACTTCAACGGCATCATCCCCGCCCTGCAGACCGGCAATGCCGACGTGGCCATCGCCGGCATCACCATCACCGAAGAACGGGAGAAGATCGTCGACTTCACCGACCCCTACTACGACTCGGGGCTGCGCATCCTGGTGCCCACCGGCAGCTCGGTGGAGGACTTCCAGGATCTGGCCGGCAAGAAAGTGGGCACCAAGATCGGCAGCACCAGCTACGCCTACCTGGAAGAGAACCTGCCCCAGGCAGGCGAGATCGTCCCCTATCCGGGCAGCGGCGACATGTACCTGGCGCTGATGGGCGGCAGCGTGGACGCGGTGTTCTACGACGCTCCCAACGTGGGCTACTTCGCCAAGACCCGGGGCCAGGGCCGGGTGAAGACCATCGGCCCGCTGTACGAGGGCCAGCAGTACGGCATTGCCTTCAGGCAGGGCAGCCCGTGGGTGGACGACGCCAACCAGGCACTGGCCGCCATGCGCGAGGACGGCACCTACGCCGAGATCTACAAGAAGTGGTTCGGCTCGCTGCCCGCCAAGCAGTGAGACCAACACCGGAGCGGGGGGCCGCCGCTGACGCGGCGGCCCCGGTAATCGGGAGAACGCGGTGGAGCTGACCTTCCAGTTCGACTGGCAGGCAGCGTGGAATTCCATCCCGCACCTGCTCAAGGGCATCCCCTACACCCTGCTCATCTCCTTCGGCGGACTCGCCATCGGTTTCGTCATCGGGCTTGTCTTCGGCCTGCTCAGCATCAACCGGCTGCGCGGCCTGCGCTGGCCGGCCACCGCCTACATCGAGATCTTCCGCGGCACTCCGGTGCTGGTGCAGGTGCTGTTCATCTTCTACGGACTGCCCCAACTGCTCGGCGGGCCCATCGACGCGCTCACCGCCGGCATCGCCGCCATCGCCCTGAACTCCGGCGCCTACATTTCGGAGATTGTGCGCGGCGGCGTGCAGTCCATCGACCGCGGCCAGACCGAGGCGGGACTGTCGGTGGGCCTCTCCCGCAGCCAGACCTTCTGGTACATCGTCTGGCCCCAGGCGTTCCGGCGCATGATCCCGGCGCTCGGCAATCAGGCCATCGTCAGCATCAAGGACACCTCGCTGTTCTCGGTGATCGGGGTCGGCGAGCTGGTGCGCCAGGGCCAGATCTACATCGCCACCACATTCACCGCCATGGAGGTCTACCTGATGGTGGCCCTGCTGTATCTCGCCATCACCCTCAGCCTGTCGGCCCTGCTGCGCTGGCTCGAGCGCAGCGGGCTGGTGGGCCAGTGAGTCCGGGGCCATGAGCCGCATTGTCCACATGGACAAGGTCAACAAGCACTTCGGCGCCCTGCACGTGCTGCGCGACGTGGACCTGGAAGTGCAGGCCGGCGAGGTGGTGGTGGTGATCGGAGCCAGCGGCTCCGGCAAGTCCACCCTGATCCGCTGCATCAACGGGCTGGAGGTATTCGACAGCGGCCACATCGAGGTGGACGGCCATCGCCTGGAGCCGGCGGGCCGCAGCCAGAGCGAGCTGCGCGCGGTGCGCCAGGAGGTGGGCATGGTGTTCCAGCAGTTCAACCTGTTCCCCCACCGCAGGGTGCTGGAGAACGTCACCCTGGCGCCCCGCAAGGTGCGCGGCCAGTCCCGGGATGAAGCCGCGGAGAACGCCCGCCGGCTGCTGGAGCGGGTTGGTATCGCCGACCAGGCGGACAAGTATCCGAGTCAGCTCTCCGGCGGTCAGCAGCAGCGGGTTGCCATTGCCCGGGCACTGGCCATGGAGCCCCGCCTGATGCTGTTCGACGAGCCCACTTCCGCGCTCGATCCGGAGATGATCGGCGAGGTGCTGGACGTGATGCGGGAACTCGCCTCCCAGGGCATGACCATGATCGTGGTGACCCACGAGATGGGCTTCGCCCGGGAAGTCGCCCACCGGGCCGTATACCTGGACCACGGCGCGGTGGTGGAAGAGGGCCCCCCGGAGCAGGTCTTCGACAACCCGGGCAACCAGCGCACGAGGGATTTCCTGTCGCGGGTGTTGAAGCACTAGGAAAGCGGGACTGAGGACTGAGGACTGAGGACTGAGGACTGAGGACTGAGGACTGAGGA
>CAZAQB010000087.1:0-14158 GCA_964487155.1 uncultured Ectothiorhodospiraceae bacterium | reverse complement strand
CTGAGGACTGAGGACTGAGGACTGAGGACTGAGGACTGAGGACTGAGGACTGAGTAAAGCGTGATCCCGCCGAGGCGCCTGTCAAAGCCCGCTCTTCCACTCAGTCCCCAGTCCCCAGTCCTCAGTCCTTTTCCCAACTCCCAGAGCCTGGGCCGGGCGCCCCCGCCCGAGCCCCGGCCACCGTGCCCGCCGGAGCCCGCCTTTGACTCCACCCCCGCCGCTTGGATAATGGGCGGCTTTCCGACGCCCCTGGATCCCACGCCCTATGAAGCAGCAACTGGCAGAGCTCATCGCGCAGGCCCTGGAGCGCCTGCGCGCCGACGGCGTGCTGCCCGCCGACGCCCGTCCCGAGATCCACCTGGAGCGCGGCCGGGACCAGACCCACGGGGATTACGCCACCAACCTCGCCATGCGCCTTGCCAAGCCGGCCCGGCGCCCGCCGCGGGCGCTCGCCGAGGCGCTGGTGGCGGCCCTGCCGGAGCACCCCCTGGTGGCGCGGGTTGAAGTGGCCGGCCCCGGCTTCATCAACTTCCATCTGCGCGAGGCCGCCGCCTACCAGACGCTGCGCGAGATCTGGGAGGCCGGCGACGACTACGGCCGGGTCCGCGCCGGGGCCGGCCGCCGGGTGCTGGTGGAATTCGTCTCCGCCAACCCCACCGGACCGCTGCACGTGGGCCACGGCCGCGGCGCGGCCTTCGGCGCCGCCCTGGCGAGCCTGCTGGATGCGGCGGGCTACCAGGTGGAGCGGGAATACTACGTCAACGACGCCGGCCGGCAGATGGACATCCTGGCGGTGAGCGTGTGGCTGCGCTACCTGGAGGCCCTCGGCGAGGCGCTGCGCTTCCCCGACAACGGCTACCGGGGGGACTACATTCGCAGCATCGCAGCCACTCTGCAGGCCCGCGACGGCGACGCCCTGCGCCGGGACGCCGCCGCCGTGCAGGCCGGCCTGCCGGCCGATGCCGCCGACGGCGGCGACAAGGAACGCCACATCGACGCCCTCATCCTCCGGGCCCGCGAGCTGCTGGGGGAGGCCGCCTGGCGGCGGGTTCACGACGCCGCCCTGGAGGCCATGGTGGCCGACATCCGGGCGGACCTGGAGGGCTTCGGGGTCGCCTATGATCGCTGGTTCTCGGAGCGCTCCCTCACCGAGGGTGGCGCGGTGGACGCCGCCCTCGACCGGCTGCGCCAGGCCGGCCACCTGGAACTGCGCGACGGGGCGGAGTGGTTCCTGTCCAGCCGCTTCGGCGACGAGAAGGACCGGGTAGTGCGCCGCGCCGACGGCCAGCCCACCTACTTCGCCTCGGACATCGCCTACCACCTGGAGAAGCTCGCCCGCGGCTACGACACCCTGATCGACGTCTGGGGCGCCGACCACCACGGCTACGTCGCCCGGGTGAAGGCCGCCCTGCAGGCCCTGGGGGAGGACCCGGAGCGCCTGCAGATCCGCCTGGTGCAGTTCGCCATCCTCTACCGCGGTGGCAAGCGGCTGCAGATGTCCACCCGCTCAGGGGAGTTCGTCACCCTGCGGGAGCTGCGCTCGGAGGTGGGGGACGACGCCGCGCGCTTCTTCTACGTGATGCGCCGGCCCGAGCAGCACCTGGACTTCGACCTGGACCTCGCCAAGTCGGAATCGGCCGACAACCCGGTGTACTACCTGCAGTACGCCCACGCCCGGGTGTGCAGCGTCATGGCGGCCCTGCAGGAAAAGGGCCTGGCGTTCGACGCCCAGGCCGGGCTCGCCAGCCTGGAGCGCCTCGCGGAGAGCCACGAGAAAGAGTTGCTGGCCGCGCTCGGGCGCTTCCCGGAGCTGGTGGAGAGCGCCGCCGAGGCCCGCGAGCCCCACCAGCTGGCCCACTACCTGCGCGAGCTGGCCACCGCCTTCCACAGCTACTACAACGCCCACCCGTTCCTGGTGGAAGACGCGCAGCTGCGCGACGCGCGGCTGGTGCTGGTGCTGGCCACCCGGCAGGTGATCCGCAACGGCCTGCGCATCCTCGGCGTCTCCGCCCCGGAGTCCATGTAGGTGGCACGCAGCGCCACGACACGCAGCGCCACCAAGCGCCAGGCCAGCAGCCGCCGGCCCGCCCCGGCCGGCGCCCCCCAGCCCGGCTGGGTCTGGGGTCTGGGGGGGCTGGCGGCGGGCCTGTCGGTGGCACTGCTGGTGCACATCTATCACCAGGACCGGGGCGGCGTGGCCGGCCTGGAGGGGCTGCTGCCCGAGCCGCCCGCCGCCGGGGCACCGCCCATCGCACCCGCCGAGCAGGCGTCTCGGCCGGCTCCCCAGTTCGAGTTCTACCGGCTGCTGCCCCAGCAGGAGGTCGTGGTGCCGGAGCCGGAACCGCTGCCGCCCCGGGAGACCGCCGGCGAGCCCGGCGAGAGGCCAGCCATCGAGTCGGCGTCCGCCTCTGCCCGCTACCTGCTGCAGGCCGGCTCGTTCCGCAGCGGCGAGGACGCCGAGCGGCTCAAGGCGCGCCTCGCGCTGCTGGGCATCGAGGCCGGCATCCAGACGGTGGAGCTGGCCGGCGGCGAGACCTGGCACCGGGTGCGGGTGGGCCCGCTGCCCGCCGGCGAGCGCCTGAACCAGATCCGAGCCCGCCTGGAGCGCAACGCCATCGACACCATCCTGCTCAAGCGCGGCGGCTGAAGCCCCGCAGCCAGCTCCGTCCGGCCGCGCCGACCAGCAGCAGCGGGGCCCCCACCAGCACGTACCAGTGAAAGGTGCAGAAGCGCCAGATCAGCAGGGCACTGGCGACCGAACCGGCCGGCAGGTAGGCGCTCAGCAGGGCGGCGAAGGTGAGGTCCGCCGTGCCGGCGCCGGCGGGCACCGCCGTCAGGTGGCCCACGAACAGGGCCACCGACTGCACCACAAACAGGTAGGCTACCGGCACGTCCTCCCCCAGCAGGTGGACGGTCACCGGCAGAATGCCGTAGCGCAGGCTCCAGTGGGCCGCGCACAGCAGGTACACCGCCACCAGCCGGCGCCGGTCCATCGCCAGCACCGCCTGGACGCTGGCTCGAAACTGAAGCAGCCAGCGGGCCAGACGGTAGCGCCAGCGATGCACCCGCGGCACCCGCTGCATGAGCCGGCCCAGGGCCAGGGCCAGGCGCCGGTAGTGGCGCGGCAGCCAGGCCAGCAGGGCGACCCCCATCGCCGGCAGCAACGCTACCAGGATCAGCCCGCCTCCCATTCCCCGGAGGTCCTGGCCGACCGCCAGCAGCAGCAGGGCCACCGGCAGAGCGGTGGCGAAGAACACCATGTCGGTGAGCTGATCCAGGGCTACCGCCGCCGCCGACTGGCCCGGGCGCAGGCCCAGCTGGCCCAGCAGGTACAGGTAGGCGGCCGGGCCGCCAGCGTAGGCGGGCGTGGCGGTGCCGGCGAACTCCGCGCTCACCACCACCCGCAGCAGCGAGCGGTAGCCCGGCACTCGGCCCATGCCCCCCAGCAGCAGGTGGAAGCGCCCGGCGTTGCAGCACCAGGCCAGGCAGATCATGCCCAGCAGCCCGGCCAGGGCCAGGGGCGGCAGGGACAGGGCCCGCTGCAGGCTCTCGCCACCGCCCAGCAGCAGGGGCACCACGGCAACCCCCACCAGGCTGGCGGCCAGGGCCAGGACCCAGTGGCTCCTCACTTGGCCCGCCGGGTGCGCAGTCGTCCGCCCAGGACGGGCCCTCGGTGGCCGACGCCGCCTGCGGGCGCCCTCCCGCGGGCAGCCATGCCGTGCCCTCCGTGCTCCACGGCCGGCGCCCCGCGTCTACAGGGAACGGCGGTTGCCGCCGCCCGCGAACAGGGCGGCCTTGAGCCGGTACAGCGCGCTGATGTCCTCGTCGCCGCGTCCGTGGCTGATCAGCTCGTCGTAGTGCTTCAGGGTCATCTCCACCAGCGGCAGGGCGACGCCCATTTCGGCCAGCATCTGCCGGCAGATGGCCAGATCCTTGCGGTGCAGGGCCACCCGGAAACCGGGCTGGAAATCCTCGTTCACCATGCTCGGCCCCCGGTGCCCGAGAAACCAGTTGCCCGCGGCACCGCCGCTGACCACGTCGATCACCCGCTCCATATCCAGGCCGGAGGCACGGCCGAAGGCCAGCGCCTCGCTCACCGCCTGGTTGATGCCGGCGGCCATGATCTGGTTGACCGCCTTGGTGGCCTGGCCGGCGCCGGTCTCGCCCATGTGCACGATGCGCCGGGCGCAGGCCTCCAGCGCCGGCAGGGCGGCGGTCAGCGCCTCGGCGTCGCCGCCGACCATCATCACCAGGGTGCCCTGCTGGGCGCCCTCGCGGCCGCCGGAGACCGGCGCGTCCAGGAACCGGGCGCCGGTCTCCGCCACCCGGGCCGCGGCCTGGCGGGCGCTGTCCACGGCGATGGTGGAGGTGTCCACCACCACCTTGCCCTCCCCCAGCGCGGGCGCCATGGCGTCCAGCACCTCCAGCAGGTCGGCGTCCGCCGACACCGAGGTGAGGATCACATCGCAGACGGCCGCCAGGTCCGCCGGACTGGCGGCCGCCTCCAGGCGCAACTCCTCGGCCAGGGCCTCGCCGGTGGCGGCGGTGCGGTTCCAGACGGTGGCCAGCAGGTCGTGGCGTGCCAGGTTGCGGGCCAGGCCCGAGCCCATGGTGCCAAGACCGATCACTCCTGCCTGCATCACAGGTCTCCATCTCGCTTCAGGTAGGTGTAGGCCTGCAGGCCGGCTTCCAGCTCCCTGAGGCACTCGGAGCGCGCGCCGGCTGGCAGGTCCGCGGCGGCCACCCGGCGCCGGTAGGCCTGCAGCAGGTCCCGGCCCGGGAACCGGACATGGCTGAGCACCGACTCCACGGTGTCGCCGCTGGCGGGCTCCGCCAGCCGGTAGCCGTCGCCGGTGAGCTCCACGTTCACCGAGTCGGTGTCGCCGAACAGGTTGTGCATGTCCCCCAGGATCTCCTGGTAGGCACCCACCATGAACACCCCCAGCACCGCCCCGGGGCCGCAGTCCTGGGGCAGCGGCAGGGTGGCCTCGATGCCGTCGCGGTTCACATAACGATGGATGGTGCCGTCGGAGTCGCAGGTCAAGTCCTGGAGGATGGCCGGCCGGGACGCCGGTTGCTCCAGGCCGCCGAGGGGCAGGATGGGAAAGATCTGGTCGATGGCCCAGATGTCCGGCATGGACTGGAAGATGGACAGGTTCACGAACAGCTTGTCCGCCAGCTTCTCGCGCAGCTCGTCCAGCACATCGCGGTGGGCGCGCACCTTGGGGTCAAGCCGCGCCAGCACCCGGGCGCAGGTGGCTTCGTGGAGGCGCTCGGCCTGGGCCCGCTGCTGCAGGCTCAGCAGGCCGTGGACGTACATGGTGCGGGCCTCCGCCAGCCAGTGGCTGGCGTTGTGCCAGCTCTCCAGGGGGGAGCGGGCAGCGGATTCCTCCAGGCCCCGCCACAGGTCGCCCAGGATGGCCGGGGCGTCGGCGTCCGGCGCCGGCAGCGGGCCGCCCGCGCCGGGCCGGTCGGCGTCCACCACGTCGGTGACCATCACCGCATGGTGGGCGGTCATCGCCCGGCCGCACTCGGTGACGATGTCCGGCTCCGGCAGGTCCTCCGCGGCGCAGATCTCGCGCAGCGAGCGCACCACGTTCTGGGCGTACTCCTCCAGGGAATAGTTGAGCGAGCAGAAGCTGCGCGAGCGGGTGCCCTCGTAGTCCACCCCCAGGCCGCCGCCCACGTCCACGCAGGCCAGCGGCGCCCCGAGCCGGCGCAGCTCGGCGTAGTAGCGGGCGGCCTCGCGCAGGCCGCGCTGGATGTCGGCGATGTTGGGGATCTGGGAACCCAGGTGAAAGTGCAGCAGCCCGAGGCAGCCCAGCAGCCCGGCGGCGCGCAGGCGCTCCACCGCCTCCAGGGCCTGGGCCGCGGTGAGGCCGAACTTGCCCCGCTCGCCGCCGGTGTTCTGCCAGCGGCCCTCGCCGATGGCCGCCAGCCGCACCCGCAGCCCAAGGCGCGGCGTCACCCCCAGGCCGGCGGCCTCGGCCACCACCGCCTCCACCTCGGAGAGCTTCTCCACCACGATCCAGCAGTCCAGGCCCAGCTGCAGCGCCCGCAGGGCGAGGCGCAGGTACTCCCGATCCTTGTAACCGTTGCAGATCACCCGGCAGCCGGCCGGGGCGATGGCCAGCACCGCCATCAGCTCCGGCTTGCTGCCGGCTTCCAGGCCCACCCGGCCGGGGGCGGCATCGAGGATCTCCTCCACCACCCGGCGCTGCTGGTTGACCTTGACGGGGTACACCGCGGTGTAGCGGCCCTGGTAGGCGTCCGCCGCCATGGCCGCCTCGAACGCGGAGCACAGGCTGCGCACCCGGTCGTGGAGGATGTCGACGAAGCGCACCAGCACCGGCAGCGACAGGCCCGCGCGGCGCGCGCCGGCCACCACCTCCAGCAGGTCCACCGCCGGGCCGTCGGGCTCCCGCCCGGGGCGGGCCACCACCCGGCCGGCGGCGTCCAGATCGAAGTAACCGCCGCTCCACTGGGCCAGGTTATAGGTCTCCCGAGCGGCGGCGAGGGCCTTGCTGTCCATGGGGCTGAGCCGTCTCCCGGCAAATGGGGCGGCACATGGTAGCACCGGGCGGGGGCGTGGGTGCCGGGCTCCACCTGAGGGGGATCAGCCGCAGATGAACGCGGATGAACGCCGATTCGCCGAGGGGTCGGCATCGATAGGCCCCGGGACAGCGTGACGGTGCCGTGGCATGCCGAATCGCCCGCGGAGCGCCACCTCGACGAGGCGCCAGCCAAACCGCAGGACATTACGCCATCTGCGTTCATCCGCGTCCATCCGCGTCCATCTGCGGCCCTTTCTCCCGCTTTCAGGTTGCGCCCATTTCGCACGCATCTCGCGGCTATGCTCTTTCCCGGCACGCTCACGGGTTAGACTTCCGCCCGGTCCGCAAGCGACATCGGAGCGCCCCATGACCCTGGACGAGAACTGGTTTTCCGAGGCCTATCCCGCCGAGGGGGTGGCGTTCTCGGTGGAGATCACCGGCAAGCTCCACGAGGAGCGCTCGGACTACCAGCGCATCGAGGTCTTTGAAACCCGCCAGTGGGGCCGGCTGATGGCCATCGACGGCTGCATCATGCTGACCGGCCGGGACAACTTCATCTACCACGAGATGATGACCCACCCGGCGCTGTTCACCCACGCCGCGCCCCGGGACGTGCTGATCATCGGCGGCGGCGACTGCGGCACGCTGCGCGAGGTGCTGCGCCACCCCGGCGTAGGCCGCGCCACCCAGGTGGAAATCGACCCGGCGGTGACCCGGGCGGCGGAGCGCTTCTTCCCCGAACTCTGCGAGGCCAACACCGACCCGCGCTCGGAGCTGCGCTTCGCTGACGGCGTGGCCCACCTGCAGGAGACGCCGGCGGAGTCCCTGGACGTGGTGATCATCGACAGCACCGACCCAGTGGGCATCGCCGAAGGCCTGTTCGGCCCGGAATTCCTGGCCGACGTGTACCGGGCGCTGCGCCCCGGGGGGGTGCTGGTTCAGCAGAGCGAGTCGCCGCTGCTGCACCTTGAGACCATCATCGCCGATCTGCACGCCGCCCTCGGGGGGGCCGGTTTCCGCCAGCGCCAGACCCTGCCCTTTCCGCTGCCCAGCTACCCCGGCGGCTGGTGGAGCGCGACCCTGTCCGGCAAGGACTGCGACCCGCGGCGGTTCCGGGCCGAGGACGCCGCGGCGCGGCCCTTTCCGACCCGCTACTACAACGCGGGCATCCACCAGGCGGCGCTGGCCGCGCCGGAGTTCTGCCGCGGGGTGTTCGGCGGCGGTTGAGTCAAGTCCGGAAAGCGTCCGGCCGCGAGATGCACGCGCGATGGACGCGAATGGGAGATGAGGGAATCAGCCGCGGATGGACGCAGATGAACGCGGATTCGCAGAGGGGTCGGCATCGATAGGCCTCCGGACAGCCTGACGGAGCCGGGGCGTCCCGAGTTGCCCGCGGAGCGCCACCTCGACGAGGCGCCAGCCGAACCCCAGGCCATTACGCAATCTGCGTTCATCCGCGTTCATCTGCGGCCCCTTCTCCCGCTTTCATCTTGCGTCCATCTCGCGGCTAGTCAGTCTGCCTTCGCCGCTGCACCGCCTCGGCGGACAGCCCCCGGGCCTGGGTGATGGCCGGCGGCAGGAAGGTCAGGTTCAGCTCCAGGCCGGACCGGCCCTCCGGGCCTACCTGCAGGCCGGAGCGCCGCTGGCAGGCCTCCCCCGCATCGCACAGCAGGCCGTCGTTGTCCAGGTCGGTACTGACCAGCAGGTCGTAGGTCCCCGGCGACACGGCCGCGAACCGGAACGGGGCCAGGCCGGCAGCGTCGGTGGCGAGTCGCAGCTGAAGCACGCCGCCGGACAGGTCGCGCAGTTGCAGGTAGAGGGCGCCAGCGCCAGGGGTGGCGGCGGGCGCGCCGACGATAGCCACCACCGGCACCAGCGCCGGTTCCACCGCATCCGCCCGGGCCATCAGGCTCGCCTGGGCGATCACCGGCGAACCGTCCGCCGCCGGCACCAGGGTGGGGTCGCTGCGGTCGAGCTGCACCGCGAAAGGCCCGCCCGGGGCCAGCGGGGTGACCTGCAGCCAGGGCACGTCCACCGCGGCGCGGACCTGCCCCTCGGTACAGGCCAGAGTCGCGCTCACCTGGGCCCGGTCGAACAGGGTGCCCAGGTCGAGCCGGCCCGGCGAGACCTGCACGAAGGCCTCCGGCAGGGGCGCGCCGGCGCCGAACTCCCGGGCCCGGGTCACCGCCGCCGCCGCGTCCAGCAGACCAAAGCCCAGCTGCGGGGTGCGCTCCCCGGGAACGAGCCCATCCGGCGGCACGGTCAGCGCGCCGCTGGTGAGCAGGCAGCCGAACTCCCCCGGGCCCAGGTCTCGCGCACCGGCCCCCTGCTCCCGGCTGGCGGACTCCATCAGCGCCGCCACCCCGGAGACATGGGGGGTAGCCATCGAGGTGCCCACCAGGTAGGCGTACGTCAGCTCCAGGGCCGGCACCCCCGGCGGCCGGCGCAGCCAGGTGCTGAGCACCCCCTGGCCGGGTGCCGGCATGGTACCCCCCGGCGCCACCAGCCCCACGTGGTCACCGCTGTTGGAATAACCGGCAGGCAGCCCCTGGGGACCCACCGCGCCCACCCCTACCACCGACTCCAGGGCTGCCGGGTAGACCGGCACGGCCGCGCCGTCGTTGCCGGCGGCGGCGAACATCATCACCGCCTGGTCGCGAATCTCCCGGAAGGCGGCCTCGAACTCGGCGCCGGCCGCACCGCCCAGGGAGAAATTGATGATGTCCGCAGGACGGCTTGGGAACAGGCCGGAGTCGTTGGGCAGCCCCGCCGCGTAGCGGGCGGCCTGGAGCACGTCGAACAGCGTCCCGCCCTGCTCGGAGACCGCCCGCAGGGGCATCAGGCAGGTGCCCCAGGAGACCCCGACGCCGCCCTCGCCGTTGCCGGCCTCCGCCCCGACGGTGCCGGCCACGTGGGTGCCGTGGACCATCTCGCCGGGGTCGGAGGGATCCGGGTCCAGGCCGTCACCGTCGCCGGCGAACTGGGGATCGGAGATGAAATCGAAGCCGTCCACCAGCTTGGCGTCCAGGTCCGGGTGCGCCGCCACGATGCCGGTGTCCACCACCGCCACCACCACGTCGCCAGTCTCACAGCGGGTGCCGCCGGGGGCCGCCTGGGGCGCCGGGTCACCGGTGCTCACCTGCCATGCCTGAGGCAGGCCGATCAGCTGGTAGTGCCAGCGCTGATCGGCGTAGCGGGGGTCCGGGTTGGCGAGATCGGTGGGCTCCAGCAGGGGCCGCACCCGGTAGTTGGGCGCGGCGAAGGCCACCCGGGGATCGGCCCGCAGCGCCGCCACCCGGGCCAGGGTCGCGTCGGCGGAGGCCGGGTGGTCCAGGCGCGGCAGGGCCCCGGCGCGGCCGGGTGCCGAGTCCAGGGCGTAGAGCCGGGTGCGCCCGGGACCGCCCCCCAGAGCCCGCAGTCCCTGCAGGCCCGGCGCCGCTGCCTCGTCGCGCAAGCGCACCACCACCTGGCCGGGCACGAAATCCGCCGGCGGCGCCAGGCCCAGCGCCGCCACCAGACCGCCGGCGAGGCCCAGGTTGTAGGTCGCCACGCCTTCGAGCCCGTCACTGTTGATGGTGGCCCGCACCTCCAGCACGAACTCGCCGTTCGCCGGGCTGACCAGGCTCTTCACCGGCGCCGGCGCCTGGTCAAGCGTGTCCACGGGCTGCCCCCCCGGGTCGGTCACCGGGTCGCCGTCCAGGCTCAGCAGCCGCAGGTCCACATCGGCGGCCGGCAGGGGCGCCGCGGCGCTGCCCGGCAGGGCGTCGATGACGCCGGCCCGGGTCACCGATACCGCCTGGCCAGCGGCCAGCACCACCCGGTAGAAGTCGGAGCGGTCGGCCGCCGCCTCGAACACGTCGCCCGCGCGGCCGGTGGGGCGGCCGGAGACGAAGCCGCCGCTGCTGGCGGGATTCTCGAGCACCTGGGCCTGGGCGGGAGTGTCGTTGGGGATCAGCAGGGCATTGGGGTCGTTGGAATCGCCGTCCCCCACCGTGCCCGGCACCAGCCGCACCAGGCCGCTCACCGGCACGCCGTCGCCATCGCCGCCACCCCCGCAGCCCGCCAGCAGCGCGGCCGCCAGCAGCGCCGTCAGCCGCACCATTGCGCCACCGCCTGCCGCAGACCGGCGGTGTGGGCCGCCCGCTGCCGGTCGTCCAGCACCACCCGGCCATCTGGGGTGTCGTTGTAGAGATAGCTCGCGCTGCGGGCCCGCTCCAACCGGGCCCGGGCCTGGCGGCAGTTGCTCTGCCGGCGCGCCGCCTCCCGGGCGGCCCGCTCCCGTTCAGCCGCCTGCTGGCGGCGCTCCTGGTCGGTGACCTCCAGGTAGCGCCGCTGGCGCTCCAGGCGCTGCGCCGTCGAAGCGCCCGGGTGGGGCGGGGCCGCCGGGTCCAGGGCCTGGGTGGCGGCACCCGCAGGCGGCCGGTCACCGAAATGCACGTTGCCCTGGGCGTCTTCCCAGCGGTAGACCTCTGCCGTGGCCGGCGCCGCCAGGGCAGCCCACAACAGCGCGCAGAACAGTAAGCGGATCAGGGATCCCATCGCTCCACCCCGTGGTGTTCAACACCCCTTTGGGTAGTCAATCACAACCCGCCTTCGCGGCCCAGCGTCGGCGCCCGGCGACGGCTTGTCGGCGGGGAGCAGGTTGGCTAGCCTCCCCTGCCCCTGCCCTGCTCTGAGGTGCCGTCGTGAGCCGCGCCGCCGCATTCCTGGCCGCAGTGCTGTGCCTGGCGCTGATTCCCGCGGCCCAGGCAGGCTGGGTGAGCCGCGAGGCCGCGGTGATGGGCACCTCGGTGCGGGTGACCGCCTACCACGAGCAGGACAGCCGCGCCGCCCGGGCGGTTGCCGCGGTGCTCGCGGAGTTGCGGCGCATCGACGCCGCCATGAGCCCCTACCGGCCGGACAGCGAGATCTCCCGGGTCAACGCCCGCGCGGCCCGGGAGCCGGTGATGGTGAGCCGGGAGTTCGCCGACCTGCTGGCGCGGGCCCGGGAGTTCTCCGAGCTGACCGGGGGCGCGTTCGACATCACCTACGCCAGCGTCGGCCACCTGTACAGGTTCCGTGACCGGCGCCGGCCGGAAGCCGAGGCAATCCGGCAACGCCTGCCGGCGGTGGACTATCGCCACGTGCTGGTGAACCCGGACGGCCCCAGCGTGCGCTTCCGCCAGCCGGGGGTGCGCATCGACCTCGGTGGCATCGCCAAGGGCTACGCCGTGGAGCGGGGCACGCAGGTGCTGCGCGAGCACGGCATCGCCCACGGCCAGGTCAGCGCCGGCGGCGATACCCGGCTGCTGGGCGACCGCCGCGGCCGGCCCTGGGTGGTGGGCATCCAGGATCCGCGGGACGCGGACGCCCTGGTGGCCCGCATTCCGGTGGTGGACGAGGCGGTCTCCACCTCGGGGGACTACGAGCGCTACTTCGACGAGCAGGGGGTGCGCTACCACCACATCCTGGACCCCGACACCGGCGATTCCGCCCGCTCGGTGCGCAGCGTCACCGTGCTGGGCCCGGATGCCACCGCCACCGACGCCCTCTCCACCAGCGTCTTCGTGCTGGGTCCCGAGCGAGGCCTGGCGCTGATCGAGACCCTGGAGGGCTTCGAGGCGGTGGTGGTGGACGCCGCGGGCCGGATGCGCTTCAGCGCCGGGCTCAGGGATCTCGCCGACTGATTCCGTCACGATTAGTGTCTTGCCTCCGGGAAGGGAACGTTTGTGGCCTCTTTCGCATCCCTCCAGGGCAGGCCGGGGCAACATCCCCCTTTGTCCAGCCAATGCAATTCACCAGGCGGGGTAGCCGGATGACCAGAATTCATGCCCTGGGCCTCGGGCTGGTGCTCGGCCTCATGGCCCTCGCGAGCAGCGGTGCCGGCGCCCAGCAGCCGCCTGAGCCGACCGCTGACGACAGTGCCCTGAACGCCGAAGTCGAGGCCCTCAAGCGGGATGTCCTGGAGCTCAACCGGGAACTGTTCGTCCTAGAGGAAGAACTGCTGTTCCCCTCCAGCACCCAGGTGCAGTTCTTCCTGTCCCTGGACGTGGGCGAGTTCTTCGCCCTGGACTCGGTGAAGCTGGAGGTGAACGGCGAGCCGGTGGCCGCCCACCTCTACACGCCCCGGGAACTGGAGGCCCTGCGCCGGGGCGCGGTGCAGCGGCTGCACACCGCCAACCTGGCCCGGGGCGAGCACCAGGTGATGGCCGTGTTCACCGGCAAGGGCCCCAACGGGCGGGACTACCGGCGGGCCGCGGAAACCACCGTGGACAAGGGACTGGGCCCGCAGTATCTGGAGCTGCGCATCCGCGACAGCGAGGCCCGCCAGCAGCCGGAATTCGATATCCGCCGATGGGAGTGAAGCGCGTCCTGCTGCCCCTGGCCGGCCTGTTGCTGGCCGTCGCCGGCGCCCTGCCGGCGATGGCCCAGAGCGTGCGCTCGCCGCATTACGGCGAGGCCCTGTTCCACTTCTACCAGGACGACCTGTTCGACGCCCTGACGCGGCTCATGGCGGCCGACGCCCGGGGTCGGCTGGCCGGCAACACCGGCGATGCCGCCGTGCTGCAGGCGAGTCTCGCCCTGGCCTACGGTCTGCGGCGCGACGCCCTGGCGCGCTTCAGTAATGCGCTTGGCGACGACATCGCCCCCGACCTGCGCCACCAGGCGTGGCTGCAGCTGGCCCGCATCGCGCTGCGCAGCGACGACCTGAGCGTGGCCCGCGCCGCGCTGCGCGCCCTGAGCGGCCCGCTGCCCGCGCGCCATGACGGACAGCGGCGGCTGCTCTCGGCCCTGGTGGACATGCGCCTGGGCCGGCCCAACCAGGCGGTGGACGACCTCACCCAGTGGCGCGGTCCCGAGGCGCTGCAGCCCTATGCCCGGGTCAACCTGGGCATTGCCCTGCTGCGCGCCGGCCAGACCGAGCGGGCGCTGCAGGTGCTGGACTCCCTGGAACTGCCCGAGCGTCCCTCCGATGACCTGCTGGCGCTGCGCGACCGGGCCGCCCTCACCGCCGGCTTTACCCTGCTGGGCACCGGTTCCCCCCGGCAGGCCATGGCCCATCTCACCCGGGTCAGCGCGGATGGCCCGTTCGGCGGCCGGGCCCTGCTGGGGGCCGGCTGGGCGCTGGCCGAGGGCGGCGATCTGCGCTCCGCCCTGGGTGCCTGGCTGACGCTTGAGGAGCGTCCGGTCTCCGACCCCTCGGTGCAGGAGGCCCGCCTGGCGATCCCCTACGCCTACGACCGGCTCGGCGCGGCGGGCCAGGCGGCGGCGGCCTACCAGGCCACCATCAGCGACCTGGAGGACGAACTGCGCCGGCTCGATGGCCAGCAGGCGCTGCTGGCCGAGGGCCTGCTGCTGGAGGCGGTGTCCCCACGGCCGGGCGTGGCGGCCCCCGCCGACCCGCTGCGGGCGCTGGCGGGCTCCGGCCCCCTGTGGCTGCCACCGGGCCTGCTGGCCAGCCACGAGTTTCAGCATGCGGCCCGCACCTACCGTGAACTGCACGGCCTGCGCAGCCATCTGCAGGCGCGCCGCCGCGACCTGGCCGCCTTCGACCAGATGCTGGAGACGCGCCGCGCCCGCTATCGGGAGCGTCTGCCGGCGGCGGAGCAGCGCCTGCAGTCCGT
>CAZAQB010000086.1:0-14226 GCA_964487155.1 uncultured Ectothiorhodospiraceae bacterium | reverse complement strand
GCGGGCGTTGACACCCTGCACGGGGGTCATGGCCACGACGTGCTGTCCGGAGGGGTCGGTGCCGATGTGCTCTGGGGTGATCACGGTGACGACGTCCTGGAGGGGGGTGACGGAGCCGACGAGCTGCACGGCGGGTACGGGGCGGACGAGCTGCGGGGCGGGGCTGGCGATGACGTGCTCGGTGGCCACGGTTCTGACTACTACAGTGCCGACACCTTCGAGGGGGGCGCGGGCAACGATCTGATCCATGGCACCCGCTACGGGGATACCTACCTGTTCAACCTGGGTGACGGGGCCGATGAGATCCGCGAGACCCGCCAGTACGGTGGCACGGACGTGCTGCGTTTCGGGGCGGGGATCAACGCGGATGATCTCTGGTTCCGTCGGGATCTCAATGATCTGGTGATCGATCATGGGAGTTCCGGCGATCAGGTGCGGGTGTCCGGCTGGTACGCCGGCAGCGCGGGGCAGGTGGAGCAGTTCAGCCTCGATGATGGCAGCCTGATGCTGGCCGCCCAGGTCGATAGTCTGGTGTCTGCCATGGCGGGCTTTGCGCCACCATCCGCCGGTGGGGCGGTGCTGACGCCGGAGGAGCGGACCCAGGTGCAGAGTGCCATTGCGGCGGCCTGGCAGCCGGCGGCTTAGGCGTAGCAGGGCTCGGCGGGGTGCGGCGGATAGCACCCCGCCGGGTCACTGGCGTGGTCGGCGCCGTGCCTCGGTGATTTGACAGTCCCAAGCTCCGGCGCGTCTATCAGGCCCGGGCCGCGTTCCCGCCGCCGCCACCCCGGGGTGGCGGCATCCAGACGTTGCGAAACGGCTGGCGAGCGCGCTCGGGGATGTTGGTTGAGAACCTGAGCTGGGTGCCGCCCGGGGTTCGCACGCCGCGGATGCGGCCGCGCTCGATCCAATAGAGGCGGCAGACGTCCTCGCAGGCGTTGGCGAAGCCCGGGGGAGGGCGGCCGCGCAGCACCTGCACACGGCCGCCGCGGATCTCCAGCAGGAATACCGTGCGGGCGTGCCAGGCCACGGCGGCGAAGAAAGCCAGCACCGCCACCACCCCGAGTACCATCATTGCTTCCAACGCGCCCCTCGCAGAGGTCTTGGCCCGGCTCCCTTGGCCTATGCTTGCCCCGACGGCCACTGAGGAGCCATGCCATGGGCAACCCGCCGGCAGCGTACCGCAGCACTGCGGGCAGCGCACTGGAGGTGGACCGCCGCTTCTACGACACCCTGGCCGGGGAGGATGGGCGGCGGCTGGTGGAGCGGCTGGTGGTGCCCGTCCGCTGCGGCCGGGCGTGGCGGGTGGCGGCGGGACAGGTGTTCCGCATCGTCGCCGTTGACGGCCCCCAGGTGGGAGACCTGAACATCTGGAACGCCCACAACCCCCGGGAGCGCATGTGGGCGGCGCGCACCCGCCAGCTGCAGCGGGCCCATGTGTCCACCTACGACCGGCTGTGGTCCAACCTGCCCTACCTGCGGCCCCTGGTGACCATCACCCGGGACACCCTGGCCGGCTACGGCGTGGACCAGGACGGCGGCCGGGTCCACGACCTGCTGGGCAGCCGCTGCGACCCGTACGTGAACCGCATGCTTACCGGACTCGATTTCGACCGGCACTGCCACTCCAACCTGGTGCGGGCGGTGCTGCCCCACGGGCTCACCGAGTTCGACGTCCACGACGTGCTGAACGTGTTCCAGTGCACCGGCCTCAACGACGAGGACCGCTACTTCATGAAGGCCTGCCCTGCCCGGGCGGGGGACTTCCTGGAGTTCTTCGCCGAGGTAGACCTGCTGTGCGCCCTGTCCGCCTGCCCAGGCGGCGACCTCTCGGTGCCCCTGTGGGGGCCCGACGCCCGGGATCCCATCGACGTCTGCCGGCCCCTGGGGGTGGAGGTCTACGATCTGCCCCCGGAGCGTTTGCACGGCTGGCAGCCGCCGGCGCCGGCGGCCTACGGGGGTTGCCACGGACTCACCCTGCCCCAGGGTTGATCCGGCCGCGAGGCATCGGCTGAAGATGTCGGCTGCGGTAGCAGCCGACCTACGCCTGGGATCCCGGGCAGTGGCCGGCCCGGCGCACGGCGCGTAGGTCGGTTGCTACTGCAACCGACATCCGGGTGGGGTATGGCCACCGCGGGTGGAGATGTCGGCTGCTGCCTGCGCCGGCCGGCTCCGCCCTGCAGGGCCGGTCCCGGCCGGCCACATCGGCCCGGTTCCAAACCGCATTGATCTCCAAGGCGCTGATTTCGCCAACGCGGTCGCGGACTGGCGCACGCTCCGGCGCTACTTTCCCCGCTGCCCTTACGGCACCTTCCAGGGTGCCTGAGACTCCAAAAGTTTGGGACGACGAATATCCCTGGAGACGCCCGATCACGATGGCCGCCCCAACGCCCCGTGCAGAACTGCAGCCGGACCGGGATGCGCTGATGCGCGAGGCCCAGCAACTGGCCGTCACTACCCGTTATGCCGAGGTGTTCGGGGCGCTGATGACCGGCGGCCCCTCGGCCTGGGCCCAGGCCACCCGGGATGTATTCCGGCGCCGCTTCTGGCAATCCCTGACTTGGCTGCTGGCGCTCAGCCTGCTGGGCCTGATCGCCGTGCGTCCAACGGTCCCCGGCGTTGCGCCGTTCCTGCTGGGCGTGCTGGTGCTGCTGGGTCCGGCGGCGCTGCTGTACAACGTCGCCGTGCGCGCCCATGGCCTCTATGCCGCCCGGGTGTGGGGTACGCTGGGTTCGCTCTGGGCCGGCTGCTGGGTGGCAGGGTTCGTCATCCATCGTCTGGTATCCGCCGGCGGCCTGGGGCCCCAATGGCTCAGCTGGGCGCAGGCCGCCCCGGCGGTGCTTGCGGGCGCTGTGGTGGTGGGGCTCGCCCTGGCCCCGGCGGCCTGCACCCTGGTGTGCCGGGCCCAGGGCCGCTGGCCGTGGTTGTCCAGCGCCAACTACCTGCTGGCCCTGGTGCTGGTGGCGGCGGTGGTGGTGGATCTGGCCCACGGCGCCGCCACCGGCGTGCCGCCGCTCGCCGCCGCGCCCTTCGGCGGCCTGGAGCGGCTGGCGCTGACGCTCTCGCGGCTGGGCTGAGGAGAGAAAGACTGGCCGCGAGATGCACGCGAGATGGACGTGGATGGTGCCGGCGTTTTCAGCCGCCCGGGCACGGAGGCGCACCGGCGGGTCGGTGTGGGTTGGGGCAGGCGTCCGGGCGGGTATCGGGGCCGCGTGGGATCCTGCCGGTTGCCGCGGCGGACGAGAACCCGCTCTTTCTCCATTCACGTCCATGTCGTGTGCATCTCGCGGCTAAACGACCACGGCCGATGTTCCCCTCCGGGTGAGGCCCAGGCCAGCGCGCCCGGGCCGCGGCGGTGTCAGTCGCCGGTACCGAGCAGCGCGGTGCGCAGGTCCTCCGACAGGGGGTTCCCGCCCAGCCAGATGCCGAAGTAGGCGGCGGCGAAATCGGCGCCCTCCACGCTGCCCACCGGGCGGCCGTTGCGCAGCAGGGTGGTGCCGGCTCCGGGGGCGTACTGCATGGCGTAGCGGTCGCCCTCGGCCACGTCCTGGTAGAAACCGTGGAAGCGGTCGATGCGCGCTTGCAGTTCCTGGTAGCGGGCCGGCGGAAGCTGGCGCTTCAGCACCTTCTCCGCGGCCTCGGCCAGAACCTTTGCCTCCAGTTCCCGCAGGTAGTGGATCTCCAGGCGCAGGGGGTGGTCGCCGGAGAGCAGGGCGGGGGGCTCCAGGCCCTCGGGCGCGTACAGCGCCGCGGCGTAGACCTTGATGAAGTAGCCGTAGCGGGCGATGCCGGTGCCGGCCAGGGGCAGGCGCCGCTCGGCCAGGGACGCGGCGGCGGCAAACTCGGCCCCCGCCACCGTGACAGGTTCGCCGGTACGCCCATGGGCGACGATGGCAGACAGGCTCAGCAGCAGTGCGGCGCACAGCCGGGCCATGGCTCAGTTCCTCCGCTGGAAGGCGATCAGCACTTCGCCCATGGTAAAGCCGAACTTCGAGACCTGCGCCTGGTTCAGCAACACGCCGTCCTCCTGGAGGAACATCCAGTCGTCGAAGTTGAGTTCCCAGGTGCCGCTGTCGGTCTCCAGGGCCAGCACGTAACGCCAGCGCAGCACGCTGCCGTGGGCCTCGCCCTGGGCGACCCCCACCACGTCCCCGGCGCGCCCCTCGTAGCTGTGGGGGCCGGTGGGGCGGATGCGCCAGACCCGGCGCTCGGTCTCGCCGTCGCGGTAGCGGAAGTCTTCCTCCAGCACCAGCTCGCCGCCTTCCATGCGGCCCAGGATGTCCACCGTGAACTGCCGGCGCAGCGCGCCATCCCGGCCGCGGAACACGCCCCAGGCGCGCACCTCGCCGTCGAAGTAGTCCTCCAGCCGGAATTCCGGGGCCGTGCCGGCGTAGTCCCGGGGAGCCGGGCCGGAACAGCCGGCGAGCAGCAGTGCGGCCAGCAGGGCGGGCAGCAGGGCGGGCAGCCGGCGAATGCGCAGGTAGCGGGCTGGGGACATGGCGGTGACCTCGGCAGATTGTGGACACAAATTGTACACGTGCGGAAAATTTATTGTACAAGAGGGTGGTTCATGTCCGCTTAACCGTATGAGGCTTGATCTGTCGCCCCGGCCATACAATATTGTTGCGAGTGTCCCCGATCCGGCACGACCGTCCTTCAGCCGCGGAGCACCGAAAAAACATCATGTTGGACGCCATCAAGCGCTTCTACCAGGAGCGCATCAGTCCGGAGCACGCCCCGGGCGCCGGCTCCCTCGAACATCGCCTGCAACTGGCAACCGCCGCCCTGCTCATCGAGATGGCCCAGGCCGACTCAGAGCGTGACAGCGTCGAGTTCCAGGCCATCCACGACGGCGTCCAGGAGACCTTCCGGCTATCGCCGGAGGAAACCTCCGAGCTCATCGAGCTGGCCGACCGGGAGGCCCACGAGGCGACCGACCACTTCGAGTTCACCTCGCTGATCAACGAGCAGCTTGACTACGACCAGAAGGTCCACGTGGTGGAGCTACTCTGGCGGGTCAGCCTGTCGGACGCCGACATGGACCGCTACGAGGAGCACCTGGTGCGCAAGATCGCTGGGTTGCTGAACGTCTCCCACAAGGACTTCATCGCCGCCAAGCTGCGCGCCCAGCGCCAGATGAGCAGCAGCTACTACGGCGACTACGACTACGACTGAGCGCCATCTGCCTAGCCCGAAGATTTCATGAATTTGTGCTGATATCGCGTAGGATTTTGGTTTCACAAGGGACGTTTCGAAGGAGCGGCGTATCGGTGAGTACGGCCGACTGAGAAAAGATCCCTTGTGGGGCCAAGAGACAAGCGAGATCGGTGCAAATTTGTGAAATCTCCGGGCCAGGGCCCGCACGTCCCCGGGGCCCCCGGGCGGGCAATCCAAGGAGACGACCCATGCAGGTGACCGCCGCGGTTGTGCACGAGCGCAGCACGTCCCGCCCGTTTGCCGACTCGGCGCCGCTGACCCTGGAAACCCTGGACCTGCAGGGGCCCGGCGAGGGCGAGGTGCTGGTGCGCATCAAGGCGGCCGGGCTGTGCCATTCGGATCTCTCCGTGATCAACGGCGACCGCCCCCGGCCGGTGCCCATGGCCCTGGGCCATGAGGCGGCCGGGGTGGTGGAAGCGGTCGGCCCCGGCGTGCACGACCTCAACCCCGGCGACCACGTGGTCATGGTGTTCGTGCCGAGCTGCGGCCACTGCCGGCCCTGCGCCGAGGGGCGGCCGGCCCTCTGCGAGCCGGGCAACGGCGCCAACCTGCGCGGCGAGATGCTGGCCGGAGGGCGGCGGCTGAGCCTCGCCGGCGAGCCCATTCACCACCACCTGGGGGTGTCGGCGTTTGCCGACCATGCGGTGGTCTCGCGCCACTCGCTGGTGCCGGTGCCCACGGACATGCCCCTGGAGCACGCCGCCCTGTTCGGTTGTGCGGTGCTCACCGGGGTGGGTGCGGTGGTCAACACGGCGCGGGTGCCGCCGGGTGCCTCGGTGGCCGTGGTGGGCCTGGGCGGCGTCGGCCTGGCGGCGCTGCTGGGGGCGCTTGCCTGCGGCGCCGAGCGGGTGGTGGCGGTGGATCTGCTGCCCGCCAAGCTGAAGCTGGCCCGGGAGCTGGGGGCCACCGACACCTTCGAGGCCGGCGACCCGGAGGTGGTCTCCCGGGTGCGCGAGGTCACCGGCGGCGGCGTGGACTATGCCGTCGAGGTGGCGGGCTCCGAGAAGGCCCTGGAGATGGCCTACCACATCACGCGACGGGGCGGCACCACGGTGACCGCCGGCCTTGCCAACCCGGCGCGCCATATCAGCATTCAGCAGGCCAGCCTGGTGGCGGAGGAGCGCACCCTCAAGGGCAGCTATGTCGGCAGCTGCATACCGGTGCGGGACATTCCCCGCTACGTCGGCCTGTTCCGGCGCGGCCGCCTGCCGGTGGATCGGCTGCTCTCCGAGACCATCCGCCTGGACCAGATCAATGCCGCCTTCGACCGCCTGGCCGACGGCGAGGTGCTGCGCCAGGTGGTCATGCTTTGAGTTCCGCGGTATTCCGGGCGCGCCAGGTGGAGGCGATCCGCCGCGCGGTGGCCGAAGCCCGGGAGGCCATTCGCCGGGCCGGGGAGTGCACCCCCCAGGCCTTCCTCAGGGCCTTCGTGGCGGCCGGCGGGCCGCGCCGCCCGGGGCAAGATGACCCGGCCTCGCAGGCGGCCTTCAGCCAGCGGCTGCTGGAGGTGCTGGACTCAGGGGTCGAGCCGGCGGACGCAGATCTGCGCCGGGAGCTGGAGCGGGCCCGCAACGAAGCGGCCTGGGCCGCCGCTCTGGAGGACGACTCCGTGGTGGGTTTCTACCTGGACCTGCCGCCCGCCGCCCGGCAGGATCCGGTGGTGGAGGCCCTGTCCCACCAGATGGCCGGCCTGGGAGCCGGGGTGGTGCCCCGCTCGGCGGTGGTGGTGCTGCAGCCGGCGTGCGACGGCGTGCGCTTCGTGCCGGTGCGGGACTTCGAGGTGGAGTGCTGAGGAGAGGGCAGCCCGCCGCGCCGCGGCCCCATTCATCGAGCCATCGGGAGAATCAGCCCATGACCGGAACCATCCTCATCACCGGCGCCTCCAGCGGCTTTGGCGCCGCCTGCGCCCGGCGCTTCGCCGACAACGGCTGGCGGCTGGTGCTGGCGGCCCGGCGGCGGGAACGGCTGGAAGCCATGCAGGAAGACCTCGGCGGCGCCGACCAGGTGCGGCTGCTGCCGCTGGACGTGCGCGACCGCAACGCCGTGGAGAGCATGATGGGCTCCCTGGACGGGCCGTTCGCAGAGGTGGATGTCCTGCTCAACAACGCCGGCGTCGGGCTGGGGCTGGAGCCTGCCTGGGAGGCCGACCTCGATGAGTGGGAGGCGATGGTGGACACCAACGTCAAGGGCCTCATGTACGTGACCCGCACGGTGCTGCCCGGCATGGTGGAGCGCAACCGGGGGCATGTGGTGAACCTGGGCTCCATTGCCGGGCGCTGGCCCTATCCCGGCGGCCATGTCTACGGCGGCAGCAAGGCCTTCGTGCAGCAGTTCACGCGCAACCTGCGGGCCGACCTGCTGGGCACCCGGGTGCGGGTCACCGACCTGGACCCGGGATTGTGCGAGACCGAGTTCTCCGTGGTGCGCTTTCGGGGCGACCGGGAAAAGGCCGACAGCCTCTACCGCGGCAAGGATCCCATCGTACCGGAGGACATCGCCGAGTGCGTCTGGTGGGTCACCAGCCTGCCGCCGCACGTGAACATCAACGCCATGGAGATCATGCCGGTGACCCAGGCCTGGGGCGCCCTGCCGGTGAAACCGGTGCAGTAGGCCGCACGGTCCGCGTTGCATATAACCCGGCCGCTTAAACATAGAGGGATTCATTACTTCCCCGTCTTTGGCCCCTCCCTTAACGTGCCCGCTGAGAGGCTCCGGGGATCCGGAGCCCCGCATCGCAGGGGAGAGCCAACGGCATGACAGCCTCACCAGGCGCGCTGGCGCCGGGTTCACGCGCGGAGAGCCCGCGACACGACGCGGACGCCCTCAGCCGGGAGCTTGAACAGCGCTCGGCGCAGGGGCGCGTGGCCTGGGCGCTGGAGACCTACGGCCGGCGCATCGTGCTGAGCTCCAGCTTCGGGTCCCAGTCGGCGGTCATGCTGCATCTGGTGACCCGGTTGCGCCCGGACATCCCCGTGGTGCTGGTGGATACCGGCTACCTGTTTCCCGAGACCTACCGGTTCATCGACGAGCTGACCCAGCGCCTCGACCTCAACCTGCACGTGTACCGCTCCGAGCTCAGCCCGGCCTGGCAGGAGGCGCGCTACGGCCGGCTCTGGGAGCAGGGCCTGGAGGGCATCGAGCGCTACAACCGCATCAACAAGGTGGAGCCCATGCAGCGCGCCCTGCGCGAGCTTGGGGCGCGGGCCTGGCTGTCCGGCCTGCGCCGCGCGCAGGCCAGCAGCCGCAGCGATCTCCCGGTCGTGGTCAAGCGCAACGGGCGGTTCAAGGTCCACCCCATCATCGACTGGACCGACCGGGACATCTACGCCTACCTGCAGCGCCACAGCCTTCCCTATCACCCCTTGTGGCACCAGGGCTACGTCTCCATCGGCGATGTGCATACCACCGCCCCCCTGGCGGAGGGCATGACCGAGGAGGAAACCCGCTTCTTCGGCCTGAAGCGCGAGTGCGGCCTGCACGAGCAGGTCTAGCCCGCGTAGGGTGGGCAGAGCAAAGCGAAGCCCACCGTCTTCGACCGCAGGCGCCGTTCCCACCCAGAACCATGGTGTCCCTTGTGCGCGGCCGTACCGGCTCAAGCCGCTGCCACAGCAGGCCCGACCGCAGGCGCCGTGCCAAAGCCCGCGTAGGGTGGGCAGAGCAAAGCGAAGCCCACCGTCTTTGCACCATGGAAAGGCCGCTCTCACGGCACGGGCGCCCCCGCAACCGGCTCTGAACTTTCCCGCATTGTGCCCGCGGCGGCGTTGCCGATACTCAAGGGGAGGAGGCCGAGGAGCGGGCTTATGGTCTACAGGATGCGCCGGCCGAGGGACGCGCCGTCTGGAGGGCAGAAGACCGGGCCGGCGGACACCGCCCCGGACTGCACCGGCCTGATCCTGTCCGGGGGAGGCGCCCGTGCCGCCTACCAGGTGGGGGTGCTCAAGGCGGTCGCCGACCTGCTGCCGCCGGGCTCGCCGACACCGTTCCAGATTCTCTGCGGCACCTCGGCCGGTGCCATTAACGCGGCCGCCCTGGCCAGCTACGCCCACCGCTTCCGGGCCGGCGTGCGCGGCCTGGAAGCGGTCTGGCGGGATTTTCGCGCCTGCGACGTCTACCGCACCGGCTTCGGCCACCTGTCGCTCAACGCCGGGCGCTGGCTGGGCGCCCTGTTTTTCGGCGGGCTGGGGGTCCGGCGCCCTGAGTCGCTGCTGGACAACAGCCCGCTGGAAGAGCTGATCGAGCGCACCATCCGCTTCGGGCGCATCCACCAGGCAGTGGACTCCGGAATGCTGCGGGCACTGAGCGTCACCGCCTCCTGCTACCGCCAGGGGGAGTCGGTGGCGTTCTACCAGGGCGCTCCCGAACTCAGCCCCTGGCGCCGCGCCCGGCGCAGCGGGCAGCCGGCAGTGATCGACCGACGTCACCTGATGGCGTCCGCGGCCATTCCCGGCATCTTTCCCCCGCTGAGGCTCGGCGGGCGCTGGTACGGCGACGGCGCCGTACGCCAGATCGCGCCCATCAGTCCGGCGCTGCACCTGGGGGCCCGGCGGGTGCTCGTGATCGGTGTCAGCGCCAGCCCGACGCCGGCCGGGGGCGGCGACGACACGGCGCCGAGCCTGGCGGACGTCGCCGGCCACGTATTCAACAGCGCCTTCATCGACAGCCTGGAGAGTGACCTGGAACGCCTGGAGCGCATCAACAGCACGCTCGAGCTGCTGCCCCCCGGGCAGCACGGCTCGGGGGCCCTGGCGCTGCGGCCGGTGGAGGCCTTCGTGATCCGCCCCAGCGTGTCGCCGGCGGCCCTGGCCGGGCATTTCGGCCACGAGCTGCCGGCCTCCATGCGCTTCTTCCTGCGCGGCACCGGGGCTAGCCGCGCCAGCGGCGAGTCGGTGATTCTCAGCTATCTGCTGTTCGAGCGCGGCTACTGCCGGGCGCTGATCGATCTCGGCTACCACGACGCCCTGCGCCGGGAGCCCCAGCTGCGGCGTTTCCTGGGTCTGGAAGAGCACGCCCGGGCCTACCGGGTGCCGCACCCGCCCGCCGACGTCTGCTGAGCGGATCCACGGCGAATCGGTTTCGGTGAGGCAGGCGGCCTGGAGTCGGTCGCCTCTGAGCGTTGTCCAAAAAAAGAGGGCCGGAAGGGGATTCCGGCCCAGTTGGTCGCAGGGTACGACCGATCATCGCTGAGGTTGGGGGAGGAGGCAGCTATCCCGCCGCCTCGATGCAAAACCTATACATGAGTGATGCAGCTGTCAAGGGTGTGTACTGCCCGGGTGCCTCGGGGAGGCCTCCCCGGGGGCTGCCTCCCGCGTCTAATCGCAGCGTTGACATCCTATATCTATGGGCTAGTATCGTTGCGGCACCCAACATGTTGGGGCAGACGGTGGATGAGCCTGTTGGCAGCCTGTGGAAAAGGGCGCTAACTGCCTGTCCAGCGTGACGTCGTCCAAGGTGTGGACAGAATTCCCCGGGAGGAACCGATGAAGACCGCCGCCAACGTGCGCGCCCTGCCCAGCGCCGTCGCAGAGATTCCGATCCAGCCCGCTTCGGCGGACATCTGGGACAAGAAGTACCGCCTCAAGACCAAGGAAGGCGATCCCATCGATGGCACCGTGGACGAGACCTACCAGCGGGTCGCCCGGGCGCTCGCCGACGTCGAGACCACCGAGGAAGCCAAGGCCAAGTGGTTCGAGCAGTTCCTGTGGGCGCTGCGCCACGGTGCCATTCCCGCCGGGCGCATCACCTCCAACGCCGGCGCCTGGGAGCACAAGCCCGCCACGTCCACCATCAACTGCACGGTCTCCGCCACCATCGGCGATTCCATGGACGACATCCTGCGCAAGGTCCATGAGGCGGGGCTGACGCTGAAAGCCGGCTGCGGCATCGGGTATGACTATTCCACCCTGCGGCCCCGCGGGGCCTACGTCTCCGGCGCCGGCGCCTACACCTCCGGGCCGCTGTCGTTCATGGATATCTACGACAAGATGTGTTTCACGGTGTCCTCCGCCGGCGGCCGGCGCGGCGCCCAGATGGCCACCTTCGACGTCGGCCACCCCGACGTCATGGATTTCATCCGCGCCAAGCGCGAGGCCGGCCGGCTGCGCCAGTTCAACCTCTCGCTGCTGATCACCGACGAGTTCATGCAGGCGGTGGAGCAGGGCGGCGACTGGCCGCTCGCCTTCCCCATCAACGAGCAGGAAGCCGAGGCCGAGGATCTCGACCTCGACGACCCGAGCCAGGTGCAGTGGCGCGAGTGGCCCCACAAGAACGGCTACGTCACCCGCGGCGACGGCCTGGTGGCCTGCCGCATCTACAAGACGATCAAGGCCCAGCGCATCTGGGACATGATCATGAGCTCCACCTACGACTTCGCCGAGCCCGGGTTCATCCTCATCGACCGCGTCAACGAGATGAACAACAACTGGTTCTGCGAGGACATCCGGGCCACCAACCCGTGCGTCACGGCGGACACGCGGCTGCACACCCAGCATGGCCTGGTGCGAATCGGCGACCTGCACAACTCAGGGGAACCGCTGGAAGCCACCGTCGACCGCCGGGCGCTCGGTGAGCGTGAGCGGGGCACTGTCCGCCGCCCGGCGAAACCCGCCTTCATGACCGCCCGCCAGGCGGACGTCTATCGGGTCGTCACGGAGGACGGCTACGAGATTAAGGCCACCGCCTGGCACGACTTCTACACCCGTCGCGGCAAGCTCAAGCTCCGGGATCTAAAGCCCGGCGACGAAGTCCTGGTGCAGTCGGGGAAGGGCCAGTTCGGTACCGAGGGCGCGGAACAACTCGGCGTGCTTCTGGGATTGATCACCGGTGACGGTCACTTCACCAACCGAGGAAGCGGAAACGAGGCCGTTATTGTCAATTTCTGGAACGAAGAACGGCGTCTGGCCGATGCGGTCGCGGCGTACATCAATTCGCTGATAGCGGACGTGTCGAAGACGGCTCGCGTCTACCGGGTATCGCCGGTGGCGGTAGCCGAGCGAAACCACCTGTGCATCCGTTCGGTGCTGCTCCGGCGGGTTCTGGAACATTACGGCTTTACCAAAGAGAGCAAGCTCAAGGTGCCGGAGGTGATCTGGCGCGGCTCCGAGGCCTGCGTCAAGGGCTATCTGCGAGCGCTGTTCCAGGCGGACGGCACGGTCAATATCTCCGGAAAGAGCCAGAGCTGCTCGGTCAGGCTGGCATCCAGCTACCGCGATCTGCTCAGGGACGTGCAGATGTTGCTGGCCAATTTCGGGGTGTTCTGCCGTCTCCGGGCGCGGCGCGAAGCCGGCTCGCGCCAGCTGCCCGACGGCATGGGCGGTATGCGTGACTACGACTGTCAGGCCGACTACGAGCTGATCATCGACGGCGAATCCCGGGAAACCTTCATGGACGAGATCGGCTTCCTGCTGGACTACAAGAATGACAAGTATCGCGAGTGGGTAAAGCACAAGGTCCTGCGCAAGACCCAGCGTTTCGCCAGCAGGATTGCCGAGATCCTGCCGGCGGGTCGCGAGGCCGTGTTCGATACCACCCAGGCCGATCACAACACCGTGATCTTCAACGGCCTCGTCACCGGGCAATGCGGCGAACAGCCATTACCCCCCTACGGCGCCTGCCTTTTGGGCTCCGTCAACCTGACCAAGTTCGTGCGTGAGCCCTTCACCGACCGGGCCCACTTCGACTGGGAGGAATTCCGCCGGGCGGTCTCCGTGTTCACCCGCATGCTGGACAACGTCGTGGAGATCAACGGCCTGCCCCTGGAGCAGCAGCGCAACGAGATCTTCCGCAAGCGCCGCCACGGCATGGGCTTTCTGGGTCTGGGCTCCACCGTGACCATGCTGCGCATGCGCTACGGCGAGGCGGATTCCCTGGAGTTCACCGAGCGGGTCTCCCGGGAGATGGCCCTGGAGGGCTGGCGCACGGCGCTGTCCCTGGCCGAGGAGAAGGGCCCGGCCCCGATCATGGATGAAGAGTTCGAGATCACCCCGCGCATGCTGGCCTGGCGCCCCGAGCTGGCCGACGACGGCTACAAGGCGGGGGACAAGGTCCCCGGCCGGGTGCTGTGGGCCCGCTACAGCCGCTACATGCAGCAGGTGGCCGAGCAGGAGCCCGACCTCGTGGCGGCTCTGGCCGAGCGCGGCGGGCGCTTCACCCACCACAGCTCCATCGCCCCCACCGGCACCATCTCGCTGTCGCTCGCCAACAACGCCAGCAACGGCATCGAGCCGAGCTTCGCCCATCACTACTCCCGCAACGTCATCCGGGAGGGGCGCAAGACCAAGGAGAAAGTGGACGTCTACTCCATGGAGCTGCTGGCCTACCGCCACCTGGTGGACCCGGAGGCGCTGCCGGCCATGGAGGCCGAGACCCGCAACCTGCCGGAGTATTTCATCACGGCGGACGATGTCACCCCGAAGCAGCACGTGGACATCCAGGCGGCCGCCCAGCGCTGGATCGACTCCAGCATCTCCAAGACCGCCAACGTGCCCACGGACTACCCCTACGAGGACTTCAAGGACATCTACCGCTACGCCTACCAGCAGGGTCTGAAGGGCTGCACCACCTTCCGCTTCAACCCCGAGGCCTTCCAGGGCGTGCTGGTGAAAGAGAAGGACCTGGAGAACACCGTCTACCGCTTCACCCTGGACGACGGCCGGGTGATCGAGGCCAAGGGCAACGAAGAGGTGGAATACGACGGCGAGATCCACACCGCCGCCAACCTCTACGACGCCCTCAAGGAGGGCTACTACGGCAAGTTCTGAGCTGATGGAGTGGCGTAGGCCGGATAAGCGAAGCGCATCCGGCGATCCCGCATGATGCCGCATGCGGCGCCACGCGCCTTATCCGGCCTACGCCTGCCGAAGGCGCCCCATGCAGGAGCGGTTTCAGCCGCGATGATTTTCCTCGGAGCGGCCGCCGGAAGCCAAAACGAACCAACGGCCACCAACTCCGGCCACCCCCAAAAGGGCGAGCGAGAAATGACCATGGCGATCAAGATTGACAGTAAGATCATCGACT
>CAZAQB010000085.1:0-14427 GCA_964487155.1 uncultured Ectothiorhodospiraceae bacterium | reverse complement strand
CCGACAGGCTGCTAGTCGGTGCGCCGGCGCACGTCCCGTACGTTGCGGATGCTGCCGATGCGGTGGATGAGCTGGCTCAGCTGAGAGACATCCCGCACCTCCAGGGTCATGCTGATGCGGGTGCTCTGGGTGCCCGGATCGGTGCGGGTGTTGATCCCCAGCAACCCGACGCCGTCGCCGTTCACCAGGGTGGTGACGTCCCGCACCAGCCCCGGGCGGTCTACCGCGTCCACCACCAGGTCCACGCAGTAGCGGGCCTCGGTGCGGGGCGCCCAGCCCACATCGATGATCCGCTCCGGGGCGCTTTCCTCCAGGTGCTCCAGGTTGGCGCAGCCGGTCCGGTGAATAGTGACCCCCTGGCCCTGGGTGACGAAACCGACGATGGGATCGCCGGGCGCCGGCCGGCAGCAGCGGGCGAAGCGGGTCAGCAGGTTGCCGACCCCCTCCACCACCACGTCGTCGCTGCCGCCAGTCCGGACGCCGCGGGGCCGGGCGGGTACCACGGCGGATTCACGCTCCGGAAACACCCGCTCGCGCAGCCAGCCGGCGATCTGGGCGCCGGTAACCTCTCCCCGGCCCACCGCCGCCAGCAACTCATGGACGCTCTGGAAGCGGCTGCGCTCCACCAGCTGCTCCAGGGGCACTTCCCCCAGCCCCAGGCGATGCAGCTCGCGGTCCAGCAGGGCGCGGCCATCGGCGATGTTGCGCTCCTGGTCCTGCTGGCGGAACCAGGTCCGCACCTTGGCCCGGGCCCGCCCGGTGACCAGGTAGCCGAGGCCCGGGTTGAGCCAGTCCCGGCTCGGCTTGGGCTCGCGGGCGGTGAGAACCTCCACCTGGTCGCCGGTTTCCAGGGGATGGTTGAGCGGCACCATGCGTCCGCGCACCCGGGCGCCCCGGCAGCGGTGGCCGATATCGCTGTGGACGTGGTAGGCGAAGTCCAGGGGGGTGGCGCCCCGCGGCAGGTCGATCACGTCACCCCGGGGGGTGACCACGTAGACCCGGTCTTCGAACACCTCGGAGCGGAAGCGCTCCAGCAGCTCGTCGCTGGCGCCTTCGTCCCGGCCCCACTCCAGCAGCTGGCGCAGCCAGATTACCTTCTGGTCGAAGTCCGGGTCCGGCCGGGCACCCTCCTTGTAGCGCCAGTGGGCGGCGATGCCGAGCTCCGCCTGGCGGTGCATGTCGTGGGTGCGGATCTGCACCTCCAGGGTGCGGCCCTCCGGCCCCACTACCGCGGTGTGCAGGGAGCGGTAGTCGTTCTCCTTGGGGCTGGCGATGTAGTCGTCGAACTCCCGGGGAATGGGCTGCCACAGGGCGTGCACCACGCCCAGGGCGGCGTAGCACTGCGCGACGGTGTCCACCAGCACCCGCAACGCGCGGATGTCGAACAGCTGGTCGATGCCCAGCTGCTTGCGCTGCATCTTGCGCCAGATGCTGTAGAGGTGCTTGGGGCGGCCGGTGATCTCGGCCGGGATGCCGGCGTCCTCCAGGGCTTCCGCCAGGCGCCCACGCACCTGCTCGATGTAGCGCTCCCGGTCCACCCGGCGCTCGGCCAGCATCCGCGCCACCCGCTGGTAGCTGTCCGGGTCCAGGAAACGGAAGCTGAGATCCTCCAGCTCCCACTTCATCTGCCAGATGCCCAGCCGGTTGGCGAGCGGCGCGTACAGATCCATGGATTCGCGGGCCACCCGCCGGCGGTCCTCGGCGGGCCGGTGCTTGAGGGTGCGCATGTCGTGCAGGCGCTCAGCCAGCACCAGGAACACCACCCGCACGTCCCGCACCATGGCCAGCAGCATCTTGCGCAGGGCTTCGGCCTGGACGGCGGGGGTCTCGCCCCGGTTGCGGCCATGCAAGGTGCTGATGACGCCGACCCGGGCAACGCCCTCCACCAGGGAGGCCACGTCGTCGCCCACGGCGGCGACCAGGCGGGCCCGGTCATAGCCGGGCAGGGCCGGCAGGTCATGGAGCAGGCCGGCGGCCACGGTGTCGGTGTCCAGGCGCAGGCCGGCGACGATGGCGGCCACCGCCCGGGCATGGTCGAAGCAGCTCTCTCCGGAGTCCCGGGGCTGGCCGGCACCAGCCTCTTCCGCCAGCTTCCAGGCCCGGCCCAGGCGCTCGTGCTGCGCGCTGCCGAGGGGGATGGGCAGCTGCTCGGCCCAGGACTCGAAGCTGGTAGCCAGCAGGGCCTCGGGGAGGCCCAGCTCGCCGCTGACGTGGACCATTGGAGGTATCGGAGTGTCGGGAGAGGCGGGCCAGCATACCACCGGCGCAGCGGGGGTTGCTTTCAGCCGGATACTGTATATATTCACAGTATCCGGCATGGGCGCCGGGCCGAACCCGGCCCCGTTACTCATCAGATCCAGAGCCCGAGCATCGCCCGGGTGCGGGCCGCCGATCAAGACAGGCCGGAGCGTGAAGGCTCCGGAGGATGCCCCGGGAGGCACCATGAAAGACCTCACTCCCCGTCAGCGCCAGATCCTGGAGCTGATCCGGGATTTCGCCGCCGAGCACGGCTACCCCCCCACCCGGGGCGAGATTGCCCGGCAGCTGGGGTTCCGCTCGGCCAACGCCGCCGAGCAGCACCTCCGGGCCCTGGCCCGCAAGGGTGCCCTGGAGCTGGAAGCCGGCGCCTCCCGGGGCATCCGACTGCCCCCGGAGCAGAGCCCCGAGCCCCCTGGGCTGCCGGTGGTGGGCCGGGTGGCGGCCGGCAGTCCCATGCTGGCGGAGCAGCATATCGAAGCGCACTGCCCGGTCCCCGCCGAGCTGTTCCGGCCCCGGGCCGACTACCTGCTGACGGTGCGGGGCATGAGCATGCGCGATGCCGGCATCCTGGAAGGAGACCTGCTGGCAGTGCACCGCACCACGGAAGTCCGCAACGGCCAGATCGTAGTGGCCCGGCTGCACGACGAGGTCACCGTCAAGCGCCTGGAGCGCCGGGGCCACCAGGTGCGGCTGCTGCCGGAGAACGACGAGTTCACTCCTATCGAGGTGGACCTGCGCCGGGAGCCCCTGGAGATCGAAGGTCTGGGGGTGGGAGTCATCCGGGCGGACCTCTGAGCAGGGCCGGATTCCGGCCTCGTATCACCGGGCGCCCGCCGGAAGCCGGCGCCCCCGAGCCCCGGCTCGCCATGCCCATGGACGAAGAAGCCCGAATCCGTCGCCCGGCGCTGCCATGGCCTGCCTGTCCGACAGGCTGCTTCCGGAGCGCGACGGCCACTGCCCGAGGTGGACCATGGATCACGCTCTCGAACCCCTGCTCCGGCATCCCGGCATCTGGCGCGCCGGCACGCCCCGCTCCGCCGGCGGCGGCCACCTGCCCACCGGCTTCCCCGAACTGGACGCTGCCCTGGCCGGGGGCGGCTGGCCTCTGGGGGCAATCTCGGAGATCTTCCACGAGAGTTGCGGTATCGGCGAGCTGCGCCTGTTGATGCCGGTGCTGGCCCGGCTCAGCCGGGGCGGACGCTGGATTGCCCTGATCGCCCCGCCCTACATCCCCTACGCTCCAGCCCTGGCCAGCTACGGAGTAGACCTCTCCAGGCTGCTGCTGGTGCATCCCCGGGATGCAACCGACGCCCTCTGGGCGGTAGAGCAGGCGCTGCGCTCCGGCACTTGCGGTGCGGTGCTGGCCTGGCCATCCCGGGTGGACGACCGCAGCCTGCGGCGGCTGCAGCTGGCTGCCGGGCAGGGGGATGCCCTGGGCCTGCTGTTCCGCAGCGGCGCGGTGGGCCACTCCCCCGCCGCCCTGCGTCTGCGCCTGGAGCACACTCCCCAGGGCCTGATGGCCCGGCTGCTGAAATGCCGCGGCGGCATGCACCGCCAGCAGGTGACACTGGACCTGGAACGCCTGAGCAGATGCGAATCGGAGGTGGTGTCTGTCCGTCCGGCAACTGCCGGACCCACATCCTGCCCCCCCGCCGCCGGAGCCTCCCGGCTCCCGGCCCAGCGCAACCCCGGGGGGCGGCGGCGGGCGGCCCAGATCGAACTGGCGCTGCCCGCCGCCCCGGCGGGAGATGAAGGACCTGCCCTCCCCTGCCGGGACCGCCGGTCCGGCTGAAGCTGGCCGGCATCCCCGCGGCCCAGCGCCAGGGCGGCGGCGGTCCAGATCACCATGCTCTGGCTTGCTCTCCAGCTGCCCCGGCTATCCCTGGAAATCTTCGAGCGGGGAAACGCCACCGGGCTGCCCCTGGGGGTGGCGGATGGCGAGCGGCTGGTTGCCGTCAATACGCCGGCCCTGCGGGGCGGGGTGCGAGCCGGCATGACACCAGCCGCCGCCCGGGCCCTGGTGCCGGAGCTGGAACTGCGCTGCCGGGACTCGGCCGCGGAGGCCAGGGCCCTCAGGCAGGTGGCGGCCTGGGCGCTGCAGTTCACCGCCACCCTCAGCCTGGCTCCCCCCGCGGCCCTGCTGCTGGAAGTGGGACGCAGCCTGCGCTACTTCGGCGGCCTGGAGGTGTTGCGGGGGCGCCTGGAGCGGGGGCTGGCAGAGCTGGGTTATCGCCAGATCAATGCCGTGGCCCCCACGCCCGGTGCGGCGCTGCTGCTGGCCCGGGCCGGCGACCAGACGCCGCTGACCCGGCCCGAAGCCCTGGCGGAACGCCTGGGCGCGTTGCCGGTGCAGGTGCTGGAGCTGACCCGGGAACGCTCCGAGGCGCTGACCAGCCTGGGCATCCAGCGCCTGGCGCAGTGCCTGGCCCTGCCCCGGGCCGGACTGGCACGGCGCCTGGGGCCGGGACTGCTGCGCCAGCTCTCCCAGGCCCTGGGAGAGAGTCCCGACGTCCGGCCCGCCTGGCGTGCGCCTGCGCACTTTTGCAGCCGCCTGGAACTACCCGCTCCCAGCCGGGACACCGCCCCCCTGCTGTTCGCCTGCGCCCGCCTGTTGCGGGAACTGGCCGGCTACCTGGAAGGGCGGCAGCTGGGAGTTCAGCGCCTGCGGCTGCGCCTGATTCACGAACACCAGGCCTTCACCCCCTGCCTCGTAGGACTGGTGGCGCCGAGCCGGGCTTTCGACCACCTGCTGGAACTGGTGCGAAGTCGCCTGGAGCGCCTCGATCTGCCCGCAGCGGTAACGGCCCTGGAACTGGCCGCTGCGGATCTCCAGCCCCTGGACCCGGCATCGGTGCCGCTGCTGGAGGAGGCTCCAGGCCGGGATCAGAGCCGGCTGCTGGTGGACCGGCTCGCCGCCCGCCTGGGAGAGCGCACCGTGCAGGGACTGCAAGTGCGCGACGAGCACCGGCCGGAACAGGCCTGGGCCTATGCTCCCGCCGACGCCGCCGGGGACGACGACGGCCCGGCCCTGGAACGGCCCCTGTGGCTGCTGCCCCGGCCCTGGCCCCTGCCGGTTGCAGGCCACCAGCCCCTGTGGCACGGCCCCCTGGTGCTACGCAGCGGGCCGGAGCGCATTGAGGGCGGCTGGTGGGATGGCCAGGATGTAGTCCGGGACTACTACGTAGCGGCCAACCCGGCCGGGGAGCGGCTGTGGGTATTCCAGGACCGCAGCGCCGAGCGCGCCTGGTTTCTGCATGGCATCTTCGCCTGACACCTGTTTTCTAAACCCCGGCCGGCCGCATCGCTTACACTGCCCTTCGCTGAATAGCTGGCGGCGCTCGACCTGGCAGCCCAAGTCCGACAGGCTGCTAAAGCAGGGAGAGGGCCGCGCCTGTGCTCCCGGGAATCGACCCATGCGTCGCATCATCGTGATGAACTCCAAGGGAGGTTGCGGAAAGACCACGATCGCGACCAACCTTGCCAGCTACTACGCCGCCCAGGGCCGGCGCACGGCCTTGTTCGACTACGACTCCCAGCACTCCAGCTCCCACTGGCTGCGGCTGCGGCCCGAGGCTCGCCCCGGCATCCACGGCGTTGGGGCCTACGAGCGCCAGGTCCCCGGAGTGACCCGCAGCTGGCAGCTGCGGGTGCCGCCGGAGACCGAGCGGGTGGTCATCGATACGCCGGCAAGCATGGGCCGCTCGGAGCTCACCGAGCGCATCCGCAACATCGACACCATTCTGATCCCGGTGCTGCCCTCGCCCATCGACACCTATGCCGCTGCCGACTTCGTGCGGGATCTGCTGCTGGTCGGCAAGTTGCGCCGCCAGAGCACCCGGGTCGGCATCATCCCCAACCGGGTGCGGGTCAACACCCGTTCGTTTCACGCGCTGAATCGCTTCCTCGAGCAACTGGAGATCCCCGCCGTGGCGGAACTGAGGGATACCCAGGCCTACGTGGCCGCCACCGATCAGGGGCTCGGCATCCACGAACTCGACGGCCGCCAGGCCCAGCGCGAGCGCAGCAGCTGGCGGCATATCATCGACTGGCTGGAGGACGCCCCCGAGGCGAGCTACTGAATCCGCCCCGTTTGCACAGTGTTGCTGGTGACCGGATCAGGCGCTGACGGCGTCAGCGCCTGCTTGTATCAGACCGGCAGCGTGCGGGCTGCCAGCATACTGCCGGTGGATCAGTTCTCCCCAAGCACCGCGAAGTGGCCGACCGCCACCAGCCGCTCGCGCTCGCGCTCCAGGTGTTTCACTACCAGATGCTCCCAACCGAAATGGTCGTGGTCAGCATCCATCCACACCCGAGCTTCCGGTTCCTCGGGTTGTTCATGTCCCGACGCCTCGGGCGCCGCCATTACTTGTGCCATGAGATTGCTCCGTTCAAGGTTGGTTTGAATCCACAAAAAACCTGTTTCGGACCGGGCCGGCGCGCCGCGTGCCCGGGAGCCTTATCGCTGCGCCCCCGCAGGCCGCTGTCGCCGGACTCGCGCCTGCGTACGGGATAGATTAAGCACCCCGATACCCCGGGCAGACCGCGACTTACGCCACACTTTGGCAGTGACGTTCCATGCAAAACGATTCGCCGGCAATCGGGCCGGTGATTGAGAACGGCCAGTTCGCGCCCCGGCGGTGCGAGGGTCAGCCCGGCCAGCCGCTGACGCTCTCGGCGTCCTCCTCCGGAACCGCGCCTGATCCCGTGTTGGCATACGCCTGGGATGCCTCCACCCAGCCGGCGCTCCACAGGGCCTGGCCCTGGTCCAGGGCCTCCTTCGCCACGGACAGCCCGGTGGGCCAGAGCAGCTCCAGGCGTCCCTCCAGTTCGTCCTCTCCCGGAGCCATCACCATGCCGAAGCGCCCTGCGATGCGGCGCATCGCCACATTTCCCCGCAGGGTTGTGACGTAGACCCGGCGTACCCCGCGGTTGCGGGCGAAAATCACCAGGCGCCGGAACAGCTCGGTGCCGAGGCCCTGGCCCTGGTGGGGCGTCTCCACGCTGAATGCCAGCTCGGCCTCCGGCGGCCAGCTGCCATCCAGGAACCGGCACTCGCCCACGCCCCGAAGCTCACCGTCGATGAAGGCGCCGAGCAGGACATGACGCGGCCAGTCGCTGCGCCGGGCGTACTCGGCCAACGTCTCATCGCCCATGTGGCCGCCAAAGCGCAGGTAGCGATCTTCCGGGCTCAGGCGCAGCAGGTGGCGGCCGAACCGGTCCCGGTCGTACCACCACATGCGGCGCACGTGGCGCTCGGGGCGTTGGAAGAAGACTGAGTCAGCTGTCATGTTCATTGTGCACCTCCATGAGGACACAGAACCCGCAGACATCCCGCGCGGTCCGCCGCGGGCAAGCGGGTCTGGCGTGCGGTGCCGCACGCCCTGAAAAATGGATCGCTGTTAACCTGCCTCGATGCTGCTGCGGAGGCAGTCTATGCTGCATCGCAGCACTACCGTATCACAGAACCATTCCAGAAACGAAGAGGAGACACGGGATGCGGCAACTCGGCATCGCCATGGCGGCCGTGGCGCTGGCCCTGGGCGCCTGCACCACCACCAACCCGTACACCGGGGAGCAGCAGACCAGCAGCGCCACCAAGGGCGCGATCATCGGCTCCGTGGCGGGCGCGGTGATCGGCATTGCCACCGGAGACAACGCTCGGGAACGGCGCAACCGAGCCCTGATCGGTGCAGGCATCGGCGGTCTGAGCGGCGCCGCAGTGGGTCATTACATGGATCGCCAGGAAGCAGAGCTGCGCCGTCGCCTGCAGGGCACCGGGGTCAGCGTGACCCGCAGCGGCGACAACCTGATCCTCAATATGCCGGGCAACGTAACCTTCGGCACTGACGAGGCCAGCCTGCGGCCGCAGTTCTTTGAGGTGCTGAATTCGGTGACTCTGGTGCTCAACGAGTACCAGAAAACCCTCATCGAGGTAGCGGGCCACACCGACAGCACGGGGCGCGCGAGCTACAACCAGAGCCTCTCCGAGCGGCGCGCCGCCGCGGTGGCCCAGTACCTGAAAAGCGAGGGCATCATGGACCAGCGGATCGTCACCCGGGGCTATGGCGAGCAGTACCCCATCGCTGACAACGCCACAGCGGCAGGCCGGGCCGAGAACCGTCGCGTGGAGCTCACCCTGGCGCCGGTGACCAACTGAACCGGCCGCGCGCCGCCCTCAGGGGCCGGCCGTGACCCGCCGCCCGCCTCGCTCGAAGGCCAGGTAGCCGGCGAGCTGCCGGCCTTCCATGACCCGCACGGCCAGGTGCTGCAGGTGCAGCGCGGCCTCCTCCGCGTCGGCCAGGGATCCGTCGGGCTGGCGCAAGGGGCCCACCAGCACGTACTCCCAGGGTTCTGCCCCGGCCTCCTGGGCAAGCGCCTGAAGATGCCCCAGATCGGGCAGCGTCGGCAGCGGGCGGTCGATGACCAGCAGGGCCTGGAGTTCGTCATCGCCCCGCCGGTGACCGGCTCGTGCCACGCCGAGGAAGGCCAGCAGCAGCCGGTACTCGGCGCGGTCGGCGGTGAGTGCTGCGACCAGATCGTCGAAGCTGGTGCAGTGCGCCCACGGCAGGTTCTCTGCGTCGGGCAGGAGTGTGGACTCTGGCTGAGAGCGTCGGCTCATGGTCGGTCGGGGAGCACCGGCGGTGCCTTGCCGGGCCTGGGTCCTGGGGTCATCATGCGGGCGTTGCCGCCGGGCCCGGCATTGCCCGGCGGAGGTGATCCCGCAGAATGGAGAACACCACCATGTACGAATTCCTGCGCTACCGGGTCAAGGACGTCATGGTCGCCAGCCCGGTGACCATCGCGCCGGACACCACTCTCGCCGAGCTGGAAGAGATCTTTGAAGCCCACGATTTCAACGGCGTCCCGGTGGCGGATCTGGACGCGCGCCTGCTGGGCATGGCCACCAAGTTCGACATCCTCAAGGCCTTTGCCTTCGGTACCGACCAGATGGTGCCGCCCTACGAGGAGATCATGCGCCGATCCGTCGAGTCCGTCATGACCCGCGACCCCCGCACCATGGACCCGGAGACACCCCTGACCCGCACTCTGCAGGTGATGGTTGAGATGCGCAACAAGAGCTTCCCGGTAACGGACGAAGGCATCATCGTGGGCGTGGTGGCGCGCGAAGATATCCTGTCGGCTCTGCGCCGGGCGACCGATGGCCGGGGACCTGCAGACTGAGCCGCCGTTGGCGGGCGCGCCGGCGGCGCCGCCAACGGGCTGAAGCGGCCCGCAAGTCTGCTAATGTTGGGGCTGCTATCGGCCGATAGGCTTGTGGCGGGCCCTGCACAGGAACGCACTTTCGGGTCAAGCGGAATCACTCGCGATGCAAATTGAACGCCGCGCCTACAAGCGTCAGCCGGTTCGCTGGGAAGCAACGGTCTCCAGTGCTTCCACGCGGCCCGTGGAAGTCGTCATCAGGGACTTCTGCGACGGCGGGCTGTTTCTGGCCCGGGCGAGCAGCCGCGGCGGGTCGTTCCTGCACCGCGGACTGCACATCGACGACCGCGTCAAGGTTCAGTTCGAAAACCCGCTGCGTCAGGGCAGCAGGGAAATCCAGGCCCGGGTGGCCCGGGTCACCCGGGAGGGCCTGGGAATCGCCTTCCTCAGCCCCCTGCCCGAGGTGACCACTCTGCTCGGCGCGCTGGCGGAGGGCCAGGCGGAGGCCGGCGGGCAATCCGATGGGGACGCGGGCAGCCGGCTCTCGCGGGACGCACTGGGGCTGGTGAACCAGGCCATCAGGGAGTTCCTGGAGTCTCGCCTGCCGGAGTTTGCCCACCAGACCGTGGAGCACCTCTACGAGGGCGCCCAGGCGGCCCGGGACAACGCCGAGCAGAACGCCTATTTCTCCGGCTATCGCTACATGCGCAATGCCCGCCAGCAGGTGCTCTCCGAGTTCCTGGAGCACATGACCGGCAAGCTCGCCGACCTCGCCAGCGGCAGAGTCTCCAGCGGTGGGACCGACAGCGCAGAGTCCGCCCACCAGGAGATGGACCTGGACAACCTCTCCCTGGTCGATGAGAACGAGTTCGAGGACTGGCTTGCACGCTCCGAGGCGGTGACCAAGGCCGAGGGCCGGCACGCGCCTGACCTCGAATTGTTGAACCGTCGCCTGAGCTACGTCTGCGGACGGCGACTCACCGAGGCCACCAACCCCATCGCCCCGGCGGGCCTGGCCGAGTGCCTGAGCAGTTCCCTGGACACCCTGGCCCTGGAGCATCTGGCCCAGCAGGCGATCTACACCGTGTTCGGACGGACCCTGCTACGCGACGCCGGCCAGCTCTATGCCGACCTCAACGCCGGACTGCGCGATCGAGGCGTGCTCCCCAACCTGGAGAAGGAAATCCACAAGGTGGGCCGCGGCGGCTCCGCCGCCCCCTCAGAGGCGGAAACCGAGGCGCAGCGCGAAGCCGAGGCCGAGGACCCGCAGGCATCCCAGCCCGCGCCCCAGGACGAGCCGCCGGCACCGGACGTCGGGCCCCAGGCTCCACCGGCTCCCGCCCCCGGCTGGTCATCTCCCGGCCCCCGAGGCCCGGGCCCGGGCTTCCGGGGCGGGGCCGCGTCAGCGCCCCAGCCGGCGGCGGCCGGGGGTCCGTCGGCTTCGGCCATCCGTCAGCTGGTGCCGGCCGCCCGGGACTTGGCTCACCTGCGCGAGCGGCTGGCCGCGCAACGGGCAGCGATGGGCGGCCACAGTAGCGGCGCGCCGGCCACGGGCGCTTCCGCCCAGGGGGCCGCGACGGCCACCTATCAACGGGAAGAAATCGTACGGGCAGTCAACCGCCTGCAATCCCAGCTCCAGACGGACTCACCTGCGCCGGCGGAAGGGCTGCGGGAGCGGCTGCTTGATACCTTGCGCGACGTCTCCGGCAACGCCGCCAACAAGGAGCTGGCGCCGGAGCAGACCGAGCAGGTGAACCTGCTGGGAAGCTGGTTCGAGGATCTCGGCCGCGACGCCGTCAATACCGACTTCATCCGGGATTGGAGCGGCCGCATGGCCGTGCTGGCCCTGAAGGTACAGCTGGAGAACGGCGGCTTCCTCAAGAGCGAGCCCCAGCCCATCCATGATCTGCTCAACCAGCTCGACCGTGCCGGGGTCGCGCTGGCCACGGTACGCGGCCCTGACCGGGACCGGCTGCGGGTATCGGTCGAGCGCCAGCTGAGCCGGGTGCTGGACGAGTACGCCCGGTATCCGGACGTCTATATCGAGGCCTCCCAGGAAATCGCGGAGCTGGTGGAGAAGCCCCTGCGCACCCGGGCGGTGAACATGCAGAAGGTGCTCCAGCAGTGCGAGGGCACCCAGAAGCTGGAGCGCGCCCAGCGGGCAGTGCGCCGGGAACTGGACCGCCGGGTGGCCGGACACCGCATCCCCGAGCTGGTGCGCCAGTTCCTGGACCAGGGCTGGCGCCACCTGCTGGTGCTGGTCTACCTGCGGGTGGGCCCCAAGGACGACCAGTGGCGCCGGGGCCTGGGCGTGGTGGACCGCCTGCTGGCGGCCCTGGGCCGCGACAGCGAGCCACCCCGGGGCATTCCCGAGCCGGACAAGGTGCTGGCCCACATCGAGCGCCAGCTCACCGCGTTCGGTCGCTACTCCCAGCCCATGCAGGAGCTGACCGCCAAGCTGCGCGACCTGGTGATGGGGGTATGCCGGGACGGCCGGCTGCCGGAGCCGATCGACATGGTGCAGATGCCCGAGGTCCACGACCCCAGCGAGGATGAGCTAAAGCGCATCTCCTCGCGCTGGCTGGGACAGGCCAAGCTGCTCAAGGTGGGGGACTGGGTGTTCTTCTCCGGCAAGAGCGGCACACCGGAGCCCCTGCGCCTGCAGTGGATCGCCGAGGACCGCTCCCGCTTCGTGTTCGTCAACCGCAGCGGCATCAAGGCCCGGGACCTGAGCCTGGCGGAGCTCTCCCGGCATCTGGAAGCGGCCGCCGCCAGCGTCACCGAGGACATGGACGCGCCGCTCACCGAGCGCCAGTGGCAGAAGAAACTCCAGGAGATGCACGACGAGCTGGTGCGTTACGCCACCCACGACTCCCTCACCGGCTGCCTCAATCGCAAGGCCATGCGCCGGCGCCTGGACGGCCTTCCCCAGGGCCGGGCGGCAGAGGGCGAGACCCATGTGCTGTGCTACTTTTCCGTCGACGGCTTCAAGGTGGTGAACGCCACCCTGGGCCACGACCAGGGCGACCGGCTGCTCCAGGAGTTCGCCCGCATGCTGACCGAGGCGGCCGACGCGGACGCCGCCGTGGGCCGCATGGGCGGTGACGAGTTCGCCGTGCTGCTGGCCAACCGGGGCGCCGAGGGAGGACGCAAGTTCGCCGAGGAGCAGTGCCAGCGGCTGCGGGCCCACCGGGTGGGCGAAGGCAGCGAGCGAATCTCCGTGACCACCAGCGTCGGAGTCGTGCCCTTTAGCCTGGTGGAGCAGGGCCCGGAGAACGTCCTCAAGGATGCCGACGAAGCCTGCCTGGCCGCCAAGCAGGCGGGCGGCAACCGAGTGCACGTACTGACCAGTGACGACACCGAGCTGGCAGAGCTGCGCAGCAGCATGGCCCGGGCCGCCCGGGTGGACTCGGCGCTCGAGGCGGGCACCCTGCGCCTGCGGGCCCAGCGCATCATGCCGCTGGATGTCACGTCCCACGCCCTGTCCTACTTCGAGGTTCTGGTGGCGATTCAGGGGGCCGCCGAGGAACTGATTCCGCCGGCGGAGTTCATCCCGGCCGCCGAGCGTTTCGGCCGCATGACAGCCGTTGACCGATGGGTCATCCGCGAGGTTCTGGTCTGGTGCTCGGACCACCCACGTGCCATGTCTGAGATCCAGGGTATTTGCATCAACCTGTCCGGGCCCACCCTGAATGACGAGACCTTCGCCCCCTACCTGGCCGCGGAGCTTGCGGCCAAACGGGTGCCGGGCAATCGCATCTGCTTCGAGGTGACCGAGACCGCGGCGGTTCAGAACCTGGCCCGGGCGGCGGATCTCATCGAGGAAGTGAAGGAACTGGGCTGTCAATTCTCCCTGGACGACTTCGGCACCGGGCTGTCCTCCTACTCGTATCTCAAGAACCTGCCGGTGGACTTCCTCAAGATCGACGGGCAGTTCATCCGCGACATCACCACCGACGAAGCCGACTATGCCATGGTGCGCTCCATCAACGAGCTGGGGCATTTCCTCGGCAAACGCACCGTCGCCGAGTTCGTGGAGAGTGAGGAGATCCTGGCCCGGCTCACCGAGATCGGATTGGACTACGGCCAAGGCTACGGCATCGCCCGACCCATACCGCTGAACGACCTGGCCGGCCAGCTGTAAGCGCCGCGACGGGTTCAGTGGCGGCCCCTGCCGGCGGCCCGGAGTGCCGAGAGTTGCCCGCGAGGGGCTTGAGCCGATTCATGCCAGAGATTCTGCATCCCAGTCCCGAGTGCATTGCCCAGACCCTGCGGGAGCACTACCTGTTCGCTCACCTCGCGCCGGACGGACTGGCGGAACTGGCCGCCGGTGTACGCGCGCTGGCCCTGGAACCCGGCCAGGCGCTGTTCCGCCAGGGGGAACCGGCGCGGCGCTTCTATCTGTTGCTGGAGGGCCAGATCAAGCTCTACCGGCTGTCTCCGGAGGGCCAGGAGAAGATCTTGGAGATCACCACCCCGGGCAAGACCTTTGCCGAGGCGGTGATGTTCATGGAGGGCAAGCGCTTTCCCGTCACCGCCGAAGCCCTGGCTGCGTCGGTCGTCTACGGGCTGCGCAACGACCTCTACCTGGAGCTGCTGCGCCGCAGCCCGCCGCACTGCCTGCGGCTGCTGGCGGACATGAGCGGCCGGCTGCACGCCCTGTTGGGCGAGATCGACACCCTGGCGGTGCAGAACGCGTCCTACCGGGTGCAGCGCTACCTGGAAGGCCTGCTGCCCGCCGATGCCGAGGACGGTTTCGAGCTGGAACTGGAAGTGCCCAAGCAGGTCGTAGCAGCGCGGCTGTCGATCAAGCCCGAGACGCTGTCCCGGGTGCTGAACGGCCTCAGCTCCGACGGACTGCTGTCGGTAAGCGGCCGGCGCGTGTGCATCATTGACGTGCAGCGCCTTCGGCGCCTGCACCTGGACTAACCCGAAGATGTCACGAATTTGCACCGATCTCGCTTGTCTCTTGGTCCCACAAGGAATCTTTTCTCAGTCGGCCGTACT
>CAZAQB010000084.1:0-14627 GCA_964487155.1 uncultured Ectothiorhodospiraceae bacterium | reverse complement strand
CCAAGAGACACGCGAGATCGGTGCAAATTCATGAAATCTTCGGGCCAGTGTCCTGTCGGAGTTGAGGAAACGCCGCCACAGACCCGGCCGCTCACTGGCGCCGCCCGCACTCGCCGTACCGCGGCGTATTGCTGCACCGCTCGTCAGTTGCGTTTTGTGACATTGGCAAACGCTTATATGGTTGATGGTCCCGGCGGTAACGCCGGCCCGGAGGGAAGCCCTATGACAACCGACCAAGGAATACGCTGTGCCCTTCATCGGCGCCCCCGAGTCAGAACCTTCACCTGCTCAAGTTGCGGCCGCACCACCGAGGTCCGCGTAGACGGCCTGTGGCACGGCTGGCGCTGCGGTTGCGACCACGAACACGAGATCAGCTGTCTACCCGCCGGAGGCTTCGAAGTGCGCCTCCCGGATGCACCTGCCAGAGCGAGACGCCCGCAGTAACGCAGTCTCCCGGCGGCGGCGCCAGCCCCGCCGCCGGGAGACTGCCACCCCGCGCCCCCCCAGCAACGATCCAGGAAGCCCGGTTTCTGCTCGACCGAGCTTGGCCGGCCCAGGCGATGGCCGATGCCCAGCCCGCCGGCGGCGGCTCTGAATCCCTCGCTCGCTGCCCGGGCCCGCTCGGCAATTCAATCGATTCCCGCAGTGCAACCCCATCTAATCGGCGACAGACGAAACAAGGCGAGGAGCGAGTGCTCATGCGTGATCTGGGGGAGTACGACTACGTCATCGCCGGGGCCGGAGCGGCCGGCTGCGTGCTGGCCAACCGGCTGTCGGCGGATCCGGACGTCTCGGTGCTGCTGCTGGAGGCCGGCGGCAAGGACAACTGGATCTGGATCCACATCCCGGTGGGCTATCTGTTCTGCATCGGCAACCCGCGCACCGACTGGTGCTACAAGACCGAGCCCGAGCCAGGGTTGAACGGCCGCTCCATCCTCTACGCCCGCGGCCGGGTACTGGGGGGTTCCACCTCCATCAACGCCATGGTCTACATGCGCGGTCAGGCCCGGGACTACGACGAGTGGGCAGAGCTCACCGGCGACCCCGGCTGGGCCTGGGACAGTGTGCTGCCGGTGTTCAAGCGCAGTGAGGACTACTGGCGCGGCGCCGACGAGGCCCACGGCAGCGGCGGCGAGTGGCGGGTCGAACGCCAGCGGCTGAGCTGGGAGATCCTGGACCGGGTACGCGAGGCCGCCGCCGAGGCCGGCATCGAGCAGATCGACGACTTCAACCGGGGCAACAACGCCGGCGCCGCCAGCTTCGAGGTGAACCAGCGCCGGGGGGTGCGGGTCAGCGCAGCCAAGGCCTTCCTGCGCCCGGCACTGAAACGGCCCAACCTGGAGGTGGTCACCGGCGCGCTCACCGACCGCCTGACCCTGGAGGGCCGCAGCGTCCGGGGCCTGGAATTCCTGCTGGACGGCGAGCGCTGCGTGGCCCGGGCCCGCGCCGAGACGCTGCTGGCCACCGGCTCCATCGGCTCCACCGCCATCCTGCAGCGCTCCGGCATCGGGCCGGGGGAATTCCTGAGCGACCAGGGCATACCGGTGGTGCATGACCTGCCCGGGGTGGGTGAGAACCTCCAGGACCACCTGCAGCTGCGCTCCGTCTACAAGGTGCAGGGCATCAAGACCCTCAACCAGCAGTACAACAGCCTCTGGGGCAAGGCCATGATGGCGCTGCAGTACGCCCTGTGGCGCCGGGGGCCGCTGACCATGGCGCCCAGCCAGCTGGGCATGTTCGCCGCCTCGGACGAATCACAGCCCACCCCGAACCTCGAATACCATGTCCAGCCCCTGTCCCTGGACAAGTTCGGCGACCCCCTGCACCGGTTCCCGGCCTTCACCGCCAGCGTCTGCAACCTGCGGCCCAGATCGCGGGGCCGGATTCGGATCCGGGGCACCGATCCCGGGGCGGAGCCGGCCATCGCCCCGTGCTACCTCAGCCATGACGAGGACCGCCGAGTGGCCGCCGCCTCCCTGCGCCTGACCCGGCGCATCGCCAGCCAGCCCACCCTGGCCCCCTACCAGCCGGCCGAGCACCTGCCGGGGCCCCGGTACGAGAGCGACGAGGACCTGGCCCGGGCAGCCGGGGATATCGGCACCACCATCTTCCACCCGGTGGGCACCTGCCGCATGGGCCGCGCCGACGACCCCCAGGCGGTGGTGGACAGCCGGCTGCGGCTGCGGGGCGTGGAGGGCCTGCGGGTGGTGGACGCCTCGGTCATGCCCACCATCACCTCCGGCAACACCAGTTCCCCCACCATCATGATCGCGGAGCGGGGCGCCGAGATGATCCGCACCGACCGCCGGGGCCGCTGAACCGCCGCCCCGGCAGGATCCGCTGCGCCTCCCGGTGACCGCCCGGCCGGGGCCGCTACAATGGCGGCCCGCATCCCACGCCGGGCCTGCTGCCGATGCCATCCGTCCCAGACCCAGAATCCCCCGTGCCCCCAGGCCCGCGCTTGGGGCGGGCCGGCGCGGCCCGCTCGGCCTTCCCGAGGCCGCGGCCGTGGCTGGCGGGCGCCGGCCTGCTGGCGGCGCTGCTGGCCGGTGGCTGCGACCGCCCGCCGGCCCTGGACCGGCTGGCGGCCGGCGACACCGTCCTGGCCTTCGGCGACAGCCTCACCCGCGGCACCGGCGCTGCCCCCCGGCAGAGCTACCCCGCCCGGCTGGCCCGGCTCATCGACCGGCCGGTGGTTAACGCTGGCGTGCCGGGGGAGACCAGCGCCGAAGGCGCCCGGCGCCTGCCCTCGGTGCTGGAGGACGTGCGCCCGGCCCTGGTGCTGCTCTGCCACGGCGGCAACGACATCCTGCGGGGCATGGACCTGTCGGCCGCCCGCCGCAACCTGGAAGCCATGGTGGGGATGGCCCGCGCCGCGGGCGCCCAGGTGGTGCTGATCGGCGTCCCGCGGCGCAGCCTGCTGCTGCGCGCCACCGCCGAGTTCTACGGCGAGGTGGCCGAGAGCATGGACATTCCCCTGGAGAATGAGGCCCTGGAGGACATCCTGGGCGACGACCGGCTGAAGTCGGACCCGGTGCACCCCAACGCCGAGGGCTACCGGCAGCTGGCGCAGGCGGTCGCGGAGCTGCTGGAGGTGGCCGGCGCGCTGCCGTAAGCCCCCGGTCCCGGAACTCGGCGGCGGGTCTTTCAGCAGCCCTCAGGCCTGCTGACGGCGCAGAAAACAATCCCCGGGCCAAGTCATGGGATGCTTTGCGAAACCACCCCCGAATCGCGAATTGCCTGTCCGGGTCGTTCTCCGGGCATGGGGCCCGGTGACACCGGAAACCGGCACCCCCCGAAAACCTGACATGCCCCGTGAATGCCTGCCGGAAGTTTCGTGCAATGGCCCGAAGACCTTCGCGGGGCCATTGTCGATGGCGCGTTCCACATGCCGCGGCGTGCCGGGGATAGCGTGGCATCGCCGCCGAACCCGCCGAAGTTCTTTTCAATGGCCCGTCTGGCATTCGCTGGGTCGCTGAATTAAAGTAGCCAAAGGCAGCGTAAACAGTCTCATGGATGGTGCGTTAATCCCGTTGCTACGTTGCCGGAGCGGCCCGGGATGCAGGATCCAACTGGCGGCGAATCGCCTCACCGCTGCGGGGCATCCCTGGCCTTGGTCCCAGCCCGAAACAAAGAAGGTCTGCCAATGGATCTATCGAAGTACAGCTCAGAAGAACTACGCCAGCTGAAATCCGACATTGATGCGGAGCTCACGGGCCGCCGCCGCGAGGATGCCAGGCTCGCCCAGAGGGAGCTGATGAGCGTGGCGGAAAAGTACGGTTTCTCCCTGAATGAACTGGTGGCCGCAGCCGCCCCCAAAAAAGCGGCGGCCAAGCCCTCCACGGTGCGTTTCCGGCATCCCGAGGATCCAGGTAAGGTGTGGTCCGGCCGGGGCCGCAAGCCAGTGTGGGTGAAGGAGTGGGAGCACGCCGGCCGTCCCCTGGAGAAGCTGCGCGTCGCCTGACCGCCGCTGCAACCCGCCCCCCGGCTGGTCGCGGGGGGCGGTGACACACGGCCCGGCGTTGAGGACTATGGGCGGGAGCTTCAGTCGGTCTCGTCCATGCGCCGGCGCAGTTCCTGCAAGCCATCGGAGAGCACGGCCGGAGTACTCTCGGCGCCATCCAGATCGCGCCAGCGCTCGGGCAGGCTGGCCAGGGACTCGGCGCAGCGCTCGCGCAGCACGTCGAGGGGCTCCGGCGCGGCCAGCGGCGCCCCGCCCGCCATCACCTGGCGCAGTAGCGGCTGGCCCTCGCAGTCTTCGCCATCCAGGCCGATCACATCCCGGGACAGCCGCCCCTGCCCATCCCAGCTGCGGTATACCTGCTTCGACCCGGGCAGATCCTCCTTGCCCTCGGAGCGCTTGCGCCGGGGTTCGCCTGCGTACGCGTGGAGCTTGTAGGCGGAGTCCAGGAAGGGCAGGTCGGCCGAGGTATCCACCTTGGAGCCGACGCCGAAACCGTCGATGGGCGCGCCGCCCTCGACCAGTTCCCGGATGCCGAACTCGTCCAGGCCGCCGCTGGCGAGGATGCGGACGTCCTGCTGCCCGCCCTGGTCCAGGATCTGCCGAACCAGAGTTGCGTGGCGTCCCAGGTCGCCGCTGTCCAGCCGCACCGCCTTGACCCCGATGCCGTCGGCCTCCAGCTCCCGGGCCAGCTCCACCACCTCGCGCGCCGCCGCCTCGGTGTCGTAGGTGTCGATCAGCAGGACGACGTTGTCCGGGTGGCTGTGGGCGAAGCGCCGGAACGCGGCGCGCTCGTCATCGTGCGCGAGCACGAAGGAATGGGCCATGGTGCCGGTGACCGGAACCCCATAGAGCGCATTGGCGAGGCAGGTGGCACTGGCGGCGAAACCGGCGATGTAGGCCGCGCGGGCCGCCCACAGGCCCGCCTCCGCGCCGTGCGCCCGGCGCAGGCCGAAGTCCACGACCGCCCGGCCGTCGGCCGCCTGAACGCAACGGGCCGCCTTGGTGGCAATGAGACTCTGGAAGTGCACGATGTTCATCAGCCGGCTCTCGATGAGCTGCGCCTCGGGCAGCGGTGCCCGCACCCGCACCAGGGGTTCCTGGGCGAAGAACACCGTTCCCTCGGGCATGGCGTGCACGTCGCCGGTGAAGCGAAGCCCTTCCAGCCGGTCGGCGAACTCGGCACTGAAGTGGCCGCAGTCGCGCACCCAGTCCAGCTCCTCGGCGGAGAAGCGCATGTTCTGCAGCCACTCCAGAAGCTGGGCCAGGCCCGCCGCCACGTAGTAGGGCCGCTTGGCCGGAGCATCCCGGACGAAGAACTCGAACACGGCCTCGCCGGTCATCCCATGCTCGAAATAGGTCTGCAGCATGGTGAGTTCGTACAGGTCAATCAGCAGAGGGCTACGGGTGGGTTCCATGATGCTCCGTGATGCTCTGGCGAGTGGCTGGTATCGAGCTGATCTCGGGGCGGCGCGGGGCGGGTTCAACCGCGCAGCCCGACGCCCCGCTGCAGCAGCCAGAGGCTGAAGCCGCCCAGCAGCACAATGAAGGCGCCGATGATCAGGTAAGCGTAGAGGATCGGGATGTCGGATTCGCCCAGGATGCCGAAGCGGAAGGCGTTGACCATGTAGAGGATGGGGTTCGCCAGGGACAGGGTGCGCCAGAGCGGGGGCAGCAGATCGATACTGTAGAACACCCCGCCCAGGTAGGTCAGTGGCGTCAGCACGAAGGTCGGCACGATGGCGATGTCGTCGAATTTTCGGGCGAACACGCCGTTTATGAAGCCACCCATGGAAAACAGGATTGCCGTCAGCAGCACCACCGAGATGGTCACCGGAACGCTATGCAGCGACAGGTCGGTGAAGGCGAGCGAGATCAGCGTGACGATCAGCCCGATGAGCAGACCCCGCCCCACCCCTCCGGCCAGGTAGCCGATCAGGATCACCGCATTGGGCGTGGGCGAGACCAGGATTTCCTCGATATGGCGCTGGAACTTGGCGCCGAAGAACGACGACACGACGTTGGTGTAGGCATTGGTGATCACCGCCATCATGATGATGCCGGGCACGATGAACTCGATGAACCGGTGCCCTCCCATCTCCCCGATGCGTGGCCCGATCAGGTTCCCGAAGATCACGAAGTACAGTGACATGGTGATGGCCGGGGGCAGCAGGGTCTGGATCCAGATCCGCAGGTAGCGATGGGTCTCCTTCCAGGCAAGAGTGCGCAGCGCGACCAGGGTCTGGCGGACATAAGGCGTGTACACGGGGTCTCCTGCTCGGCCGCTTCGGCGGAGGTCAGGCGCGGGTGGGCTCAGCCGCGGCGGTTTCACCAGACCCGGGTTCCAGCAGCCGGACGAACAGCTCTTCCAGCCGGTTCGCCTTGGTGCGCATGCTCACCACCTGGATGCCCTGCTCCCCCAGGGCGGCGAACAGCTGGTTAAGAGTCTGCCCCGCGCGCACTTCGACCTCCAGGCAGGAGTCGTCCACCGGCACCATCTGAAAGTCCCGCAGGGACTGGACATCGCCCACCCGGCCCCGGATATCCAGCAGGAAGCTCTGGGTGTTGAGCTGCGAGAGCAGCTCGCGGGTCTCGGCGTCCTCGATGATGCGCCCCTGGTCGATGATGGCGATGCGCCGGCACAGGGACTCGGCCTCCTCCAGGTAGTGGGTGGTGAGGATGATGGTGGTGCCCTGGCCATTGATTCGCCGCAGGAAGTGCCACATGGAGCGGCGCAGCTCGATATCCACGCCGGCAGTGGGCTCATCGAGGATCAGCAGCCTGGGCTCGTGCACCAGCGCCCGGGCGATCATCAGCCGCCGCTTCATGCCGCCGGACAGAGCCCGCGAGACCGTTTCCCGCTTGCCCCACAGGCCCAGTTCCCGCAGGTAGCGTTCGGTGCGCACCCGGGCGGTGGCCAGGTCGACCCCGTAGTAGCCCGCCTGGTTGATGAGAATCTGGTAGACGGTTTCGAAACCGTTGAAGTTGAACTCCTGGGGCACCAGGCCCAGGTTCGACTTCGCCTCCCAGGGCTGGCGCTCCAGATCGTAGCCGAACACCGTCACCCGGCCCTGGCTCTTGCGCACCAGGGAGCTGACCACGCCGATCAGGGTGGACTTGCCGGCTCCATTCGGGCCCAGCAAGCCGAAGAACTCGCCTGGAAGCACCTCCAGGCTGACATCGCGCAGGGCGGTGACGCCTCCCGGGTAGACCTTGTGCAGCCCCTTGATGCTGAGTGCGGGTGTGGTCATGAAGCGGTCCTGACGGTCGAATGGACTCCCGCCCCCGCCCGGCGCGAGGGCGCCGGGCGGGGGCAGTGCGCCTGCAGCGCGCATAGTAGCAGCCGGTCTGCCGGGCCCGGGGGCTTCGTGGACACTCCCCGGAAGCGGGGGTAGACTTCGGCGGTTAGGCGCGGCGGCAGACTCCATGAAGCCGCAGGCCAGGCACCACGACGGGAGGGCCTCCGACGAGCCCTCCCGTTTTTGCGCACACGGGAGACACGGCTTGGGCGAGGCAGCGATTCTGGCGCTGGAAGACGGAACCATTCTGCGGGGCCAGGCCGCCGGGGCCAACGGCACGGCCGTCGGGGAAGTCTGCTTCAACACCGCGATGAGCGGATATCAGGAGATCTGCACCGACCCCTCCTACGCCCGCCAGCTGGTGACGTTCACCTGCCCGCACATCGGCAACGTCGGCACCAACCCCCTGGATGCCGAGGCCGACGGGGTGCAGCTCGCCGGCGTGGTGGTGCGCGACCTCCCCCGGCGATCCAGCAACTGGCGCGATCAGGAGGGCCTGGCCGACTACCTGCGCCGCCAGGGCATTGTCGCCATCAGCGGCGTGGACACCCGTAGCCTGACCCGCCGCCTGCGCGACGCCGGCGCCCAGAACGGCTGCCTGATGGCCGGCGAGGTGGACGAGGCCGAGGCCCTGGCCCGGGCCCAGGCCTTTCCCGGGCTCAAGGGCATGGACCTGGCACAGGAGGTCAGCGTCCAGACTCCCTACGAGTGGAACCTGGGGCCCTGGAGCCGCACCGACGGCCACCGGGAACCCCCCGCGGCATCCGGCGGGCGCTGGCGGGTGGTGGCCTACGACTACGGCGTGAAGCGCAACATCCTGCGCCTGCTGGTGGCCCACGGCTGCCGGGTCACGGTAGTTCCGGCCCGCACCCCTGCGGAAGAGGTGCTCGCCCTGTCGCCGGACGGCGTGTTCCTGTCCAACGGGCCCGGCGACCCGGAGCCCTGCGACTATGCCATCGCGGCTATCCGCCGCCTGCTGGAGGAACGCGTGCCCCTGTTCGGCATCTGCCTGGGCCACCAGCTGCTGGGGCTCGCCGCCGGGGCCCGCACGGATAAGATGAAGTTCGGCCACCATGGCGCCAACCACCCGGTCCAGGATCTGGATACCGGCCGGGTGATGATCTCCAGCCAGAACCACGGCTTCACCGTGCACGAGGCCTCGCTGCCGGAGCAGCTGCGGCCCACCCACCGCTCCCTGTTCGATGGTTCCCTGCAGGGCCTCGCCCTGCGGGACGCTCCGGCCTTCAGCTTCCAGGGGCACCCGGAGGCGAGTCCCGGCCCCCACGACCTGGCTCCCCTGTTCGAAAAGTTCGTGGACCTGATGGCCACGCGCCCGGCCGGCGCCTGAGTCCGGGTCCCCCACCGCGGCGGACGTACCGACGATGCCCAAGCGCACCGACATCCATAGCATCCTGGTGATCGGCGCCGGACCGATCGTGATCGGGCAGGCCTGCGAGTTCGACTACTCCGGCGCCCAGGCCTGCAAGGCCCTCCGGGAGGAGGGCTACCGGATCGTGCTGGTGAACTCCAACCCGGCCACCATCATGACCGACCCGGAAATGGCCGATGCCGTCTACATCGAGCCCCTGGACTGGCGCACCGTGGCACGCATCATCGAGAAGGAGCGCCCGGACGTGCTGCTGCCCACCATGGGCGGGCAGACCGCGCTGAACTGCGCCCTGGATCTGGACCGCCACGGCGTCCTGGAGACCTTCGGCGTGGAGATGATCGGCGCCAGCCGCGACGCCATCGACAAGGCCGAGGACCGGGAGCGCTTCCGCCAGTCCATGACCCGCATCGGCCTTGAGACCCCCGAGTCGCACATCGCCCACACCCTGGAGGAGGCCCTCCAGGTGCAGGCCCACATCGGCTTCCCCACCATCATCCGGCCGTCCTTCACCATGGGCGGCAGCGGCGGCGGCATCGCCTACAACCGCGAGGAGTTCGTCGAGATCGTGGAGCGCGGCCTCGACCTCTCGCCCACCAACGAGGTGCTGCTGGAGGAGTCGGTGCTGGGCTGGAAGGAGTTCGAGATGGAGGTGGTCCGCGACCGCGCCGACAACTGCATCATCGTCTGCTCCATCGAGAACCTGGACCCCATGGGCGTGCACACCGGCGACTCCATCACCGTGGCGCCGGCGCTGACGCTGACCGACAAGGAATACCAGTGGATGCGGGACGCCTCGCTCGCGGTGCTGCGCGAGATCGGCGTGGAGACCGGCGGCTCCAACGTGCAGTTCGCCGTCAACCCGGCGGACGGGCGCCTGGTGGTGATCGAGATGAACCCGCGGGTGTCGCGCTCCTCGGCGCTGGCCTCCAAAGCCACCGGCTTCCCCATTGCCAAGGTGGCCGCCAAGCTGGCGGTGGGCTACACCCTCGACGAGCTGCGCAACGAGATCACCGGCGGCGCGACGCCGGCCTCCTTCGAGCCGGCCATCGACTACGTGGTCACCAAGATCCCGCGCTTCACTTTCGAGAAGTTCCTGCGCTCCAAGCCTTTCCTCACCACCCAGATGAAGTCGGTGGGCGAGGTGATGGCCATCGGCCGCACCTTCCAGGAGTCCTTCCAGAAGGCGTTGCGGGGCCTGGAGAACGGCCTGGAGGGCCTGGACCCGCGGGCGGACCTGGGCAGCGAGGACGGCGGCGAGCGCCAGATCGTTCAGGAACTGCGCCTGCCCGGCCCGGAGCGCATCCTCTGGGTGGCGGACGGCTTCCGGGCCGGGCTCGGAGCGGACCGGCTCCACGAGATGACCGCCATCGACCCCTGGTTCCTGGACCAGATCCAGCAGCTGGTGGAACAGGAGCAGGCCCTGGCGGCAGCCGGACCCGAAGGGCTGGACGCCGAGCGCCTTCTCGAGCTCAAGCGCGCCGGCTTCTCCGACGCCCGGCTGGCCCGGCTCACCGGCCTCACCGAGGCGGCGGTGCGCGAGCGCCGCCAGGCGCTGGGCGTGCGCCCGGTGTTCAAGCGGGTGGACACCTGTGCCGCAGAATTCGCCACCGCCACCGCCTACATGTACTCGTCCTACGAGCAGGAGTGCGAGTCGCAGCCCTCCGAGGCGCGCAAGATCATGGTGCTGGGGGGCGGCCCGAACCGCATCGGCCAGGGCATCGAGTTCGACTACTGCTGCGTCCACGCCGCCCTCGCCCTGCGCGAGGACGGCTACGAGACCCTCATGGTCAACTGCAATCCGGAGACCGTGTCCACCGACTACGACACCTCGGACCGGCTGTACTTCGAGCCGCTGACCCTGGAAGACGTGCTGGCCATCGTCGACATCGAGCGCCCAGAGGGGGTGATCGTCCAGTTCGGCGGCCAGACGCCGCTCAAGCTCGCCCGGAACCTGGAGGCCTGCGGCGTGCCCATCATCGGCACCACGCCGGACTCCATCGACCTGGCCGAGGATCGGGAGCGTTTCCAGCGGCTGCTCCAGCGCCTGGACCTGCAGCAGCCCCCCAACCGCACGGCGCGCACCGAGGGCGAGGCGGTGGCCCTGGCCGCCGAGATCGGCTACCCGCTGGTGGTGCGCCCCTCCTACGTGCTGGGCGGCCGGGCCATGGAGATCGTCTACGCCGAGTCCGAGCTGCTGCAGTACATGCGCGAGGCGGTGAAGGTTTCCAACGAGTCGCCGGTGCTGCTGGACCGCTTCCTGGACGACGCGGTGGAGGTGGACGTGGACGCCGTGTCCGACGGCGAGCAGGTGCTGATCGGCGGCATCATGGAGCACATCGAGCAGGCCGGCGTGCACTCCGGCGACTCCGCCTGCTCGCTGCCGCCCTACACCCTGTCGCCGGAGGTCGCCGACCGGATGCGCTCGCAGATGACCGAGATGGCCCGCGGGCTGGGCGTGGTGGGTCTGATGAACGCCCAGTTCGCCATCCAGGGCCACGAGATCTTCGTGCTTGAGGTGAACCCCCGGGCCTCGCGCACCGTGCCCTTCGTATCCAAGGCCACCGGCGTACCGCTCGCCAAGATCGCCGCCCGCTGCATGGCCGGCGCCCGGCTGGCGGACCTGGGCGGCACCCGGGAGGTGATCCCGGCTTACTATTCCGTCAAGGAGGCGGTATTTCCGTTCCTGAAGTTCCCCGGGGCCGACCCCATCCTGGGCCCGGAGATGAAGTCCACCGGCGAGGTGATGGGCGTCGGCCGGGACTTCGGCGAAGCCTACGCCAAGTCCCAGCTGGCCGCCGGCGTCACTCTGCCGCGCGGGGGCTGCGCCTTCATCAGCGTGCGCGACGCCGACAAGGCCGCCGTAGTGCCGGTGGCCCGCGATCTGGCGCGGCGCGGCTTCCGCCTGCTGGCGACCCGCGGCACCGCGCAGACCCTGGCGGCGGCCGGTGTGGAATGCGAGGCCATCAACAAGGTCACCGAGGGCCGCCCCCACGTGGTGGACGCCATCAAGAACCAGCAGGTCGACCTCATCGTCAACACCACCGAAGGCCGGCAGGCCATCGCCGACTCGTTCTCCATCCGGCGCGAGGCCCTGCACCGCAAGGTCTGCTACATGACCACCATCGCCGGTGCCCGGGCTACCTGCCAGGCCATGGACCATCTGGACAACGTGGAGGTGCGCTCCCTGCGTGACCTCTACTCGGAGGCCAAGCCATGAACAAGACCCCGCTCACCCAGCGCGGCGCGGACAAGCTGCGGGCGGAGCTGGACCGGCTCAAGAGCAAGGAACGGCCCCAGGTAATCCGCGCCATCGCCGACGCCCGCGAGCACGGCGACCTGAAGGAGAACGCCGAGTACCATGCGGCGCGGGAGCAGCAGAGCTTCATCGAGGGACGCATCGCGGAGATCGAGTCCAAGCTCTCCAACGCCCAGGTGATCGACGTCACCCAGCTGCCGGCCACCGGCCGGGTGGTGTTCGGCACCACCGTCGTGCTGCAGGAGCTGGACTCGGAAACCGAGGTGACCTACCAGATCGTCGGTGAGGACGAAGCCGACATCAAACAGGGCCTGCTGTCGGTGAACTCCCCGATGGCCCGGGCGCTGATCGGCAAGGAAGAGGGCGACGAGGTAGAGGTGCGCACGCCGAGCGGCGCCCGCGCCTATGAGATCGTGGAGGTGAGGTATGAGTGAGGGCTTGGTGGTTGGTTAATCGGTTGTTTGGTTCATTGGTTGATTAGTGAATCCGGCGGGGACCGGTCACGCGGTAGACCCGCGTGACCGGCCGCTGCGAAGCGTGGTCAACCGAGTCGCCGACCAAGGGCACCGGACAAGGTCAGTAGGCTTGTTGATCGGTGAGCCGGGTCGCCGGCCCTGATCAACTGATTGACTGATTAACCAATTCACTAACTAACCGATTCACCAAGTCACTGATTAACGGGTCGCCGGAAGGGCGATGGGGTTCCGGGCCTGGGGATTGGGCCGGTAGAACAGGGCCACATGGCCCACGGTCTGCACGGGAGCGGCGTCGGTCTCGGTGCAGATGCGCTCCACGAACCCCCGGCGCTGGTCCCGGTCCTCCGCCACCAGCTTTACCTTCACCAGCTCGTGGTCCCGCAGGGCAATGTCGAGCTCCCGCAGCACCGCGTCGCTGAGGCCGGCGGCACCGGTGCGTACAATGGGTTTCAGTTCGTGGCCCAGCCGGCGCAGGTGGCGCCGCTGGCGCTCATCGAGGTGGATCATGACAACCCCATCCGAGGATTCCGCCGAGCGCGGCAGTGTAGCACCGCGCCCGCAGCCGCGGCCGTTCGACGCCCTCAAGCTGGAACTGGGGGTGGTGCTGGTGGTGGCCGCCTGCGCGGGGCTCGCGACGGTGGCCATGGACGCGCCCGGCTGGGCGGAGCTGCTGGGGGTGACCGCCGTGGGCTTCGGCTGCGGCGGATGGATCGCGCTGCGCACACGGCAGCTGGCCCGGGCCCTGGAGTCTGCCAACCCGGCCGGGGGCAGGAGCGGCGGCACCGGCGATGACCTCCCCCGGGGCGCCGAGGATCAGCGATGAGCGCCGCCTCCGAGGACCGGCGGCTGGCCGCCACGCCGGCGGCCCTGGTGGTGGAGCTGGCCGCGCCCCTGGCGAGCGGTGGCCGCTGCGCGCTGGACCGGGACGCCACCGAGGCGCTGGCCGCCGCGGTGGCCCAGGACCTGGAGCGCAGCCTCGGCCCGGAAGTGGCGGACGCCGGCCTGGTGCTGCTGGGAGGCGCCTTCGACCTCACCGAGGTGTTGCGGCCGGGCCTGCCCCTGCTCGATCCCCTGCTGGAACTCTACCGGGGGGCCCTGGGCGGAGGAGACTTCCAGCCCACCCTGGTGGGCGTCAGCCCCGCCGATGATCACTTCCCCCTGCAGGCCCTCCGGCCCCGGGGCGGAGCCGAGGCCGGCCCGCTGCTGGCGCTGCCGTTTGCCCTGGTGGCCCCCCGGAGCCGGCTGACGGAGCTGAACAACCTGCTGGAGCGCCGGCTGCTGGAGCGCGGCGAGGTCAGCCGGGCAGCCCTGGAAATCCTCGGCCGCGGCCTGGAGATCTCGCCCCGCAGCGCCGGTTACGCCACCGTCGCGGACCTGGGCGGCATCCTTCGCAGCCAGCTGCTGCACGGCGGCTTCAGGGGGCTGTGGAAGCTTCTGGAGGCGGCCCTCCAGGCGCCGGAAGGGCCCACCGAGGTGGACACCGACACCGGCAACCGCTACCTGCTTCTGGAGGGCCGGGTTTTCGCGCCCTTCCTGACGCTGGACCAGTGGATCGCGCGCCGGCTGGGTGACCAGGACGCCTACGGCGCCTGGCTGCGCACGCAGCGCCAGTACCACGCCGGCCTGGAAGCCCACGGACTGGAAGTGCTGCACGTAGCGCCAGACGCCCTGGAGGCCGCGGCCCCCGGCCGCTCGCCCGAGCCCCTGGCCGATCAGGACCAGCTGCTGGAGGTGGTCAGCGGGGCGCCGGAAGCACCGGCCGCCCGGGTGCACCTCACCGAGCAGACCCTGGCCGACACCGGGCTGGTGGCCTACAGCATAGTGGCCCGCGACCCCAGCGGCGCGGTGGCGTTCGCCGGCAACCACTACCCCCTGCGGCCGGCAGCGGTGCCGCGCATCGCCCGGCACTGGGAAGAGCACGCGCAGCAGACCGGCGTCACGTTACAGGAACACCGGCCCGGCCGGCTGCTCACCGGGGCGGACGGTCGGCTGGTGGGTCGCGGGGGGGCGGACGCCTGAGGACTGAGCCGAAGACGCCGGATGCGCTTCTCTTATCCGGCCTACGCCCTTCGACCAGGCCCCGGCGGCCGGCCACCGCGTAGGCCGGATAAGGCGCGCCAGCGCCGCATCCGGCGTCCCCGTCCAGCCAAGCCCCGCGCACCAGACCATACCCGCGGCACGGCTGCGCTCAACCCGCGGCGGCGGCATACCACCGTATCGTCGGATGCGCTTGCCTTATCCGGCC